>MGTE01000073.1:0-25427 GCA_001799275.1 Deltaproteobacteria bacterium RIFOXYD12_FULL_57_12 | reverse complement strand
CCTCGACGTCCCGGGTGTCGGTGTTGGTCATGGATTGGACCACGATAGGCGCATCGCCGCCGATCGCCACCGAACCCACCCGAATTTGCCTGGTTTTACGCCGTTCAATCATTGTGCGCTTCCTGCACCCCCCGCAAGATCGACTTCCCCTGTTAGCTCAATAGACTGCAGACCAGACGGGCCGGCTGCCGTAAGATATCCGTCAACCACTCGGGGAACCGGCTTTCGGAAAAAGCAGCTCCGCCTCTGAAGGCCGGATATAGACAGGAACCGTCGTCGACGCATCCAGGAATTCCTGCCGACGCCATTTCGCAACCGCCAACATGCCGATTGCGGCGGCCCGCGGGAAATAGATTGAGGCCGGCGCTATGCTCACCCGGCCGGCCAACCTCTCCTGAAAAAGCTCGCCATACACCTCGGCGCCGTCGCCGACCAGGATAACCGGTTCGGTGAGCATAGCGCAGAACGCTTCCGGCGGCAGAACCAGGTACTCGCTGAGCCGCTGACAGACCCCATGCGCATCGCTTCGGTAAAACGCAGTGTATACCTCTTTTTTCCTGGCATCAAGCACCGGGCAGACCAAATGGCAGGCCTGCCGGAACTGTCCGGCCAGCCCGTCAAGGGTGCCAACGCCCAAAAGCGGTTTGCCCGTTGCCAACACCAGGCCCTTTACCGTGCTGAGGCCGATACGCAGACCGGTGAAACTGCCGGGCCCGAGACTGACCGCGATCCCGTCGATATCTTCCCAGCGGCTGCCGCTTTCCTGCATGATCCACTCCACGCCGGCCAAGAGTCGCCTGGAATGGGTAAGAGGGGACTGCAGCGAATATTCGGCCACGCACCGGTCTCCGGCAACCAGGGCGACGCTACCGAACGTGGTGGCCGTCTCCAGGGCAAGGAGGACTGGCGTCGCGCGCGGAAGCCGCTGACTCTCAGGGGGTGCCATATGCCTGTTCTCCCGGACGGCTGAGGAAAGGGGGGTCAGACGGCGTACAGCAGGTAGACAGGCGCCTTGGACCTGACGGTTTCTCCTGCCAGACCGCTCAGCCGAATATCCGCATCAAATCGTTGTAAAAAACAAAAACCATCAGTGAGCCCAGCAGCACGAGGCCGACCTGTTGGAACATCTCGATGGTCCGCAGGCTCAGGGGTTTGCGCAAGATCGCCTCCACCGAGAAAAACACCAGATGTCCCCCATCCAGAATAGGGATGGGCAACAGATTGAGTACGCCAAGATTGACACTGATCACCCCCATGAAATAGAGAAAATTAAGCCAACCTGCTTCCATCTGCTTGCCGGCCATCTGGGCGATGAGGATGGGGCCGCCCAGTTCGGAGGCGGGAACGACCTTCTGGATGATTTTGACCAGACCAAGAATGGTCAGATAGACCCAGTTCCATGTCTGAGTAACACCGGCGATCAGCGCCTCTGACAGCGGGACCTTTTCGTAAATCACCTCATCGGAGCGCGAAATGCCAACCATATAGCGTTCGCCGACTACCTCGCCGAAAAGGTTCTTCATCGTACTCATGGTCGGCTGGATCACGAACTCTACGGTTTGTTCCTGGCGTTGAACCGTGATATGCACCGGGTTGCCGTTGCTGAGCCTGATCCGCTCCGACACATCTTCCCAGGTGATGGTCTTGGCGCCGTCAATGGTTGTGATCATATCGCCGACTTGCAGCCCGGCGGCCGCGGCCGGCGAATCCTGGCCAATGCCGCCGATCTTGGTACCGTCCACCGGCTGCGGCACCCCGTTTATCGAAAAGATCAGAACAAAAAGAAAGGCGGCGAACAGCAGATTGAACAGCGGGCCGCCCGCCACGATAATAAATCGCTGCCAGACTGGTTTGCCGGAAAAGGACCGGTGGGCATCCTGGGCGGAGGCCTCCTCCACTTCGCCCGGAATCTCGCCGAACATCTTCACATAACCGCCCAGAGGGAAGGCAGAGAGCAGATACTCGGTCTCGCCGAACTGCTTACCAAAAAGCCGCGGCCCGAACCCCAGGGAAAATTTCAAAACCCGGACCCCGAAAATTTTTGCCCAGAGAAAATGGCCAAACTCATGGACAAAAATCAGCAGTCCAAGAACAATCACAAAAGAAAAAAAAGTATTCATTGAAGTTTTTCCTCTTTAGGGAGTCCCGTTGGGTCGCGGGTCACATGTTGGACGGCGAGTCCACTCGGCTGGCCAGCCAAGCGTCGGCAAAAATATCCACCACCGCATTCGCAATCTTCCTGGCCGCCTGATCGGCATTGATCACGGCCTGCACATCCAATGCCTCCTGCCTGGGCGACTGCCGCAGGGTTTCCTGCACCACCTGGGTAATTTCCGGAAAACGGATACGACCGGCCAGAAAGGCGGCCACCGCCTCCTCGTTCGCCGCGTTCAACATCGCCGGCATCGTGCCGCCCTGCCGGCAGGCCTCATAGGAAATGGCCAAGGCCGGGAAACGCACCAAATCGGGCGACTGGAAGCTGAGGGCCTGACAGGCAAGCAGGTCAAGCCGCGCCAACTCGGTCGCCAGTCGCTCGGGATAGGATAAGGCATAGCTGATCGGCACCCGCATGTCTGGCACCCCCATCTGGGCCAGCACGGAACCGTCGACGAATTCCACCAGAGAATGGATAATGCTCTGCGGATGGACAACGACTTTGATCTGTTCCAGTTCCAGGTCAAACAACCAGCGGGCCTCGATAACCTCCAGCCCTTTATTCATCAGCGTGGCGGAATCGATTGAAATCTTGCGGCCCATATTCCAATTCGGATGATGCAACGCCTGCGCCGGAGTAACATCCCAGAGTTGCGCTGCCGGCAATTCCCGGAAAGGCCCGCCCGATGCGGTCAGAATGATGTTGGCCACATCCTGGCGACGACCACCGGCCATTGCCTGGGCCACGGCGCTGTGCTCGCTGTCCACGGGCAGCAGGCGAACCTGGTGTTGCCTTACCTCTTCCATGACCAGCGGACCCGCCATGACCAACGTTTCCTTGTTGGCCAGGGCCACATCCTTGCCGCTCCGGATCGCGGCCAGAGTCGGCAACAACCCGGCGGCGCCGACAATGGCCGAAACCACCATGTCGGCCTCGGCCAGACTGGCCACCCGTTCATTGCCCAACGGCCCCCAGGCGACCTTTTCCCCCCAGCCGGCAGGCAGGCAGGCAATCAAATCGGCTGCCAGTTTTTCGTTCCGCACCGAGACCAGCCGCGGCTGCCAGGCCAGAATCTGTTCGCGCAGCAAGGCAATATTATCGCCAGCCGCCAACCCCACCACCCGGAACTGTTCAGGAAACTGGCTGATAACATCCAAGGCATTTCTGCCGATGGAGCCAGTGGAACCGAGTATTGCGATATTTTTTGCCATGGCAAGACTAGCAGGTCAACCAGCCGAAATGCAGGAGATAATAGAGCACCGGGCCGGCCAAAAGTAGACTGTCGCCGCGATCCAGCACACCGCCATGACCGGCCAGGAGCGTGCCGGAATCCTTCACTCCGCCAGCCCGTTTCAACACCGACTCGACAAGATCTCCCAGCAGGCCGACGCAGACCAAGACAACGGCCCATCCACCAACCCGCGACAGAGACGCCCCTGGCACGAAATAGGCGGCAGCAACGAGGCCGGCTAAAGTGCCGACAACAAGACCGCCGATCCCGCCGGCCACGGTCTTCCCAGGACTGATGGCCGGACACAATTTCGTTCTGCCCAGCCAGGTGCCGGTATAATAGGCACCCGTATCAGCGGCGGCAATGATGGCGGTAAGAACCAGAAGCCAGTACCTACCGTCCGGCTGCCTCAAAATGAGAACCAGATGGGCGAGACAGAAACCCACATAATAAACACCAAACCCGGCACGACTCAGAAAATCAAAGGGGGCTCCCAAGGTCTCATAACGCCACAGGCAGAAGCCGATCAACAGAAATAACGCCAGCATGAGTCCAACGGCAACTGCGGCGAGATCGCCGCCGTATGATGTCAGGAGAGGAATAAGACCACAGAGAACACAACAGAGGACATGTTCCCGGACATGGCCGGGAATAACAATTCGGCCATATTCATACAGAGCGACACCGCCGATTACGACCGTCACCAGCCAGAACAAAAAAAACGACCCATACAGGAGCAGGAGCAGCCAACCGCCTCCGAGGATCAAGCCTGTCGCGATTCGCTTCATCGGCTATTCAACACCTGCTCGCCAGTCTTGCCATAACGCCGTTCCCGCCCCTGGTAATCCTGAATTGCCTCGATCAGATCGGCCCGCCTGAAGTCAGGCCACATGACCCTAGTGACATACATTTCTGCATAAGATGCCTGCCACAAGAGGAAATTACTCAACCTGCTCTCGCCGCCGGTTCTGATGATGATATCCGGATCAGGCTGGCCGACGGTGTACAGGTGCGCAGCGAACACATCTTCAGAGATATCCTGACTGGCGATCTCACCCAGACAACATTTTTCCGCCAGCATTCGAGCCGCCCTGACAATTTCCGCCCGGCCGCCGTAATTCAGGGCCAGCGTCAGGGTGAGACCGCGGGCGGAGCCGGCGGCCTTGTCCGTATCGCTGACCGCCTGCTTGATCAATTTCTGCAGATCACCGGAGAATTGTTCCAGCTGCCCAATGCAATGCAGCCGGATTTTTTTCTGCACCAAGCTGTCAACCCCGTCTCCGAAAAAAGACCGCAACAACCCCATGAGGGCCTGAACCTCAAGAGGCGGCCGCTTCCAGTTCTCGGTTGAGAAGGCATACAGGGTCAGGTAGGAGATACCGAGTTCATACGCCGCTTTGACAATATCCTTCACCGAGTCCGCACCGGCCTTGTGGCCCATAACCCGCGGCAGCTTGCGTTTCCGCGCCCATCGGCCGTTGCCGTCCATGATGATGGCTATATGACGTGGAATCTTGTTCGGATCCAGCTCACGTTTATCGGACATGTCAGATTCGTCCAGCTTACAAAATGCCGGGTTAACAACAAGAAAAAACAAAAGAAAGGAGATCGGCCCGGAAGCGAATCAGCCGAAAATCCGGTCAGACAAGACAGGATACAACCTACACCTCCATTACTTCTTTTTCCTTATCTACGGCCATCGCGTCGATCTTGCTGATGTATTGATCGGTCACCTTCTGGGCATCTTCCTGCTGCTTGAAAATATCGTCTTCAGAAAGTTCCTTGTCCTTCTTCATCTTCTTCAGAACATCAAGTGTGTCCCGACGCAGATTACGGACCGCCACGCGATATTCCTCGGCTATTTTCTTGACACGCTTGACCATTTCCTTGCGGCGTTCCTCGGTGAGCTGCGGGATAGTCAAACGGATTACCTTGCCGTCACTGGCCGGTGTTACCTCCAGGTTGGATTTGAGTAAGGCCTTTTCGATCACGCCGAGCATATGTGGATCCCATGGTTGAATCACGATCATCCTGCTCTCCGGGATGGTTAACGTGGCGACCTGGCTCAACGGCATAACCGACCCGTAGGCATCCACCTTGACACCGTCCACAAGCGACAAGGAAGCGCGGCCTGTCCGAATTCTGGTCAACTCATGTCGAAATGCCTCAAGACTTTTCGCCATCTTCTCCGGCAAGGTTTCAATCACCGTCATCTTCGCTCCCTCCCTCTACCAATGTCCCCTGGCGTCCTCCACACAGGGCCTGCTTGATATTGTCAGGCTTTTTCAAATCAAGGACAATAATTGGAATATTATTGTCCATGGCCAACGAAATGCCGGCGGCGTCCATCACTTTCAGCCGTCGTTTCAATACCTCGCGGTAAGACAGGCTCTCAAATTTCACAGCGTCAGGATACAGCAGGGGATCACGGTCGTAAACCCCATCCACCCGTGTCGCCTTGCAGATGAGATCCGCCTCGATTTCCAGAGCGCGAATTACGGCTGCCGTATCCGTAGTGAAATAGGGCGTTCCGATGCCGGCCGCAAAAATCACCGCCCGCCCCTTTTCCAGATGACGGATAGCCTTTCGGCGGATATAGGGCTCACAGACACTGGGCATGGCAAAGGCGGACATGACTCTGGTGACAATCCCCCTTCTTTCCATGGCATCCTGCATGGCCAAGCTGTTGATAACCGTGGCCAACATGCCCATATTATCGGCGGTGCTGCGGTCCATACCCTTAGAGGCCCCGGCCACACCTCGAAAAAAGTTGCCGGCGCCGATCACCATGCCGATCTCCACCCCGAGATCGATTATCTTTTTCACCTCATCTGCCACATACTCGAGCACTTCGGTGCTGATACCGAAGGTGGCATCCCCCATCAGGGCTTCGCCACTGAGCTTCAACAGAATCCGTCGATATTTGCTCTCGCTCATGAATGATGTCGCCCCCTTTGCACTGAATCGACAAAAAGATTATCTGGAAAAACGGCAACTGGCTTAACATTGCGAATCCATATAAACCTGGACCTCAATGTATCCCAGCTGCCGATCCTGTGGCCGACTCGGTAGTGCGTCAAACGCCGACCTGAAACCGCGCGAACCTTTTCACTGAGATATTCTCGCCCATCTGGGCGATCAGGGCGTTTAGAAGGTCCCGCACAGTCAGATCCGGATTCTTGACAAACTTCTGCTCTAGAAGACAGACATCGGCGAAAAATTTATCCACCTTGCCAGCAACGATTTTGTCGAGAATCTGCGCTGGTTTGCCGGAATCAAGGGCCTGCTGTTTGTAAATCTCCTTCTCCCGGGCCAGCACATCATCGGGCACTTCTTCCCTACTTATGGAAATCGGATTGGATGCTGCCACATGCATGGCAATATCCTTGGCGAAATCCTTAAAGGCATCGGTCTTGGCCACAAAATCGGTCTCACAGCCTACCTCCACCATCACACCCAACTTGCCGCCGGCATGAATGTAAGTATGGATGACGCCCTCACTGGTAGCCCGTCCTGCCCGTTTCTGGGCAACGGCCAGACCTTTCTGGCGCAAATAATCAACAGCCTTTTCCATATCTCCGGCGGTTTCAGACAATGCCTTTTTGCAATCCATCATGCCGGCATTGGTTTTGTCCCGGAGTTCCTTCACCATCTGACTTGTGATTTGCACTGCCACACTCCTCTTGATCTATTGTCAATAGCAAAAAACCGTCCGTGGTCCTTTGCTCCTGATTAAAGAAAGGCGTAAACCTCTCGACCAGTTTGCCCCAGCCCCTAACCCCGATAAACGTGATAAATACCTTTACGAAATAGTTTTCTGCCAAAAACGCACAGAAAACTATTTCTAACGTACTAAAGGAATAGCAAATCAGGCATCCGCAGCCGCCAGCTCGTCCGCGCCATCCGGCGCTTCCATAACCGTCGCGCCTTCAGCAGCAGCCATGGCCGCTGCCATTTCCTCGCCAGCACCGCCATCCTCGGCAACCTGCTCCCGGCCGGCCAGCACAGCATCGGCGATTTTCGATGTAATAAGTTTTACGGCCCGGATCGCATCATCATTACCCGGTATCACAAAATCAATACCGTCCGGGTCACAATTGGTATCGACCAGCCCGATAACAGGAATACCAAGTTTTACAGCCTCACTAACCGCGATCTGTTCCTTTTTCGGATCAACGACAAAAAGAGCGGAAGGCAGGCCCCGCATATGTTTGACTCCGCCGATGTTTCTGTTTAGTTTGATCTGTTCCTTGCCCATCAACAGAACTTCCTTCTTGGGAAAACGGCTGATGGATCCGTCTGCCTGCATGGACTCGATAGATTTAAGCCGTTCGATACCCTTCTTAATGGTCTGAAAGTTGGTGAGCGTCCCGCCCAGCCAGCGGTGGTTGATATAGAACATACCACAGCGCTCTGCCTCTTCCTTTATGCTCTCACGTGCCTGGCGCTTCGTCCCCACAAAAAGGATGTACCCACCTTTTGCCACCTCAGACACCACATATTCGTATGCCCGATTGAACAGGCGCATCGTCTTGTCAAGGTTGATAATATAGATCCCGTTGCGTGGGCCGTAAATATACGGCTTCATCTTCGGATTCCAGCGCCTGGTCTGATGCCCAAAATGCAAACCGGCCTCAAGCATTTGCCTCATTGTTACATAAGCCATTCAAAACCTCCTCGTTTATGGTTTTTCCTCCATCCCATTTCCCCGACTTCATGAAGAAGCACCAAGGGGTTCCTATGCAGGGATGTGTGTTTTCGTGTCACCTGAATCGACAGGCAACAACGTTGCGCAATCCAGAAGTTGATCTTTCCCAAGACGCAAAACGCCAAGGGTCCAATCCATCCAAAAAACGTATTTTTTTACCAGGTAACAGCCATTAATGCAAGAGAAAGCGATGCCGTTCCTTATTTGGCACATAGAGTAGGCAGACCGGCCAGCTCTTGGCGCAACCAATCAAAACCAAACTTTAGCAGGGCTTCATCGTCACCGTGGTTGATCAGTCTGAGCCGTGCCTTGTCCAGCCTGAACCGTCGCAGCAGGCCGGATTCATGGACAAAATTCCTGAATGCGTCAATATTATAGCAGACCATAAATGCCAACTGCTGCCAGCGGCCCGCCACCCCTTCGCCTCGCCACGGATTTCCGGCAAAAACCGTATCGACCTCGGCCCATAGATCATTCATCACATTATAGTGCAAGAGCTGCTGCTCGCGAAGCCAATCGCTCACAGAATGGGTCGCGCTCTCCTCATGGCCACGGCAGTAGGGATGATCCGTCAAAAAATAATATTCCTGAGGACGACCACGCCGTGAAGCACGATCCACGGCTCTCTCAAGCGGATAAGTCCGACAGGCAGAGGGCCGGTCCGCGTAGACAACGCATCCTTGCTCACCAAGGAAGGGACAAGTCTGCTCGTCATTATCGGCCATCCGCATCATGACGGCGGGAAAATAAGGATGAAGTCCCGCAGAGAGTCGCGTGTGGTTTTGGAGGAAGACTTCGGAACTTACATTGAGCCTTTTCTTTAACCGTAGGATATCATACGGATAGAGGAACATGTCCAGTTTACGACAACACGCGGTAAAACAAGAAACCCCCGGGTGGCAGGCAAAACGGAAAGTAGACGTCCCCAACGGCACCATGCCATTGGGAAACATCTTCGACTCCGCCTCATGATTAATCATGCAACACATCCATTCTCTGTCGTCGATGGCCTACAGGAACCGCCCGCCACACACCACGAAAAAAGCTGGCATGAACGGGAGGTTTCATACCAGCTTTCTAAACTTCTAATCAGGGAAATAATAACAACGTACGATTGACCCCTGGTCAATTTGTGACGCCAGCTGCACTCTCTCCCTCATTATAATTGACCAATTCGAGAATGGCCATGGACGCGGCATCACCCAGCCGCGCGCCAGTATGTATGATACGTGTGTAGCCACCATTCCGATCCATATAGTCTGCTTTCAGCTTGTCAAAAAGCTTAGCAACAACTGACTTACTGCGGATTATCTCCAATGCCTGCCTTCTGGCGTGGAGATCTCCTCGTTTTGCCAATGTAATCATCTGGTCGGCCAACTTCCTGGCTTCCTTAGCCTTAGGAGCTGTGGTCACGATTCTTTCGTGCTCGAACAACGATGTTACCATATTCCGCAACATTGCCTTGCGGTGTGATGATGTACGGCCCAACCTGTTTCCTGCGTTCCGATGCCTCATTGGTAATACCTCATTAACTATTTTCTTCTTCGGGCGGCGCAACGACAGATTCAGGAGGTTCCCACCCATCGATCTTCATGCCCAAGGACAATTCCATTTCTTGGAGAAGCTGCTTAATCTCGTTCAAGGATTTCCGGCCGAAATTCTTCGTCTTCAGCATTTCCGCCTCGGTTTTTTGGACCAATTGCCCGATATAATTTATATCGGCGTTTTTCAGACAATTAGCGGAGCGAACAGACAACTCGAGATCCTCAACCGTACGATATAAATTTTCATTTAACGGCTTGGCTTCTTTTTCTTCTGCCTGTTCAATTACAGGCTCAGCTCTCTCTTCATCAAAATTAATGAAAATCGCCATATGCTCTTTTAAAATCTTTGCGGCATAAGCTAAGGAGTTTTCAGGTTTGATACTGCCGTCGGTGTGGATTTCCATGGTCAATTTATCGTAGTCAGTCTGCTGACCAACTCGGGCCTGGGTGACGACATACTGCACTTTCTTGATCGGAGTGAATATGGCATCAATGGGAATAACGCCAATGGCATGATCTTCACTCTTGTTCAGCTCAGCCGGCGAATAGCCCTTACCCCACCTTACTTCAAGTTCAGCGGCAAATTGTCCGCCACCGGTAATTGTACATATATGGAGATCAGGATTCATCACCTCAACCCGACCGTCACTAACAATATCACCCGCCACCACAGGACCGCGGCCGGTTTTCTCTATGCGGACGATTTGCGAATCCGCGGTATTGAGTTTAAGACGCACTTCTTTTAAATTAAGAATGATTTCGGAGACATCCTCCAATACGCCGTCAATCGTGGTGAATTCATGCATCGCGCCATCAATTCGCAACGAGGTAATGGCGGCACCCTGGATGGATGAAAGAAGAATCCTACGCAACGAATTACCAATTGTAGTAGCGAAACCTCGCTCTAACGGCTGACAGACGAACTTACCATAAAAGTCTGTATGCGATCCCTTATCAACCTCAAGTCGATTAGGCTGAATCAATTCGCACCAGTTCTTATAAAACGGAGTTTCATCCCGTAATTCCTGTGCCATAGCTCGTTTTTTTCCCTAAATGAATTTTTAGCTGCCCACCAGTACGCAACTATCCCAGCCAAAAACCAGGATAATAAAAGAAATAAGCGGATCAGGCAGTCATGCAGAAACAATTACTTGGAGTAGAGCTCAACTATTAACTGTTCCTGAATGGGCATGGTGAGTTCCTGACGATTAGGCATAGCCTTAACTGTTCCCTTGAAATTATCCTTGTCAAGCTCAAGCCACGTTGGGACACCACGGCGGGCAACCGCCTCCAGACTCTCGACAATCGACTTGTTTGCTCGACTCTTTTCCTTTAAGGAAACCACATCTCCAACCCCTACCATGTAAGAAGGGATATTCACCTTTTTGCCATTTATCAATATATGATTATGTCTAACAATTTGCCTAGCCTGTGCCCGCGAACTGGCAAAACCAAGTCGAAAAAGAGCACTGTCAAGCCTCCGTTCGAGCAACATCAGAAGATTCTCACCCGTGACACCTTTTGATTGCTCGGCCGCCTGGAAACTCCTCCTGAACTGACCCTCCAGCATACCATAAATTCTTCGGACTTTTTGCTTTTCGCGTAACTGAACTGCATAGTCAGAAACCTTGCGAAATTTCAGTTGGCCATGCTGTCCTGGAGCATACGCACGCCTCTCAAAGGAGCATTTATCCGAATAACATCTGTCTCCCTTCAGGAATAGCTTGAGATTCTCTCGCCTGCACTGCCGGCAGGAAGCATCAGTATATCTGGCCAATTTAACCCTCCATCAAACAAATCAAATGAATATTATTAGTCAATCAACGTTTAAGACAACACGATAAAACGAATATCTACCCTCAACCTCACCCAGACACAAAAAACAAGGCCGGATCGCTTGCTGCTAAACTCTTCTTCTTTTAGGTGGCTTGCAACCGTTATGTGGCAGAGGAGTTACATCACTTATCCGACTGACATCCAACCCAGCCACCTGCAGGGCACGAAGTGCTGCCTCCCGCCCAGGGCCCGGCCCTTTCACCATCACCTCCACCTTACGCAGTCCCTGAGCCATTGCCTTGGAAGCAGCCTCGGCAACGGCATTCTGGGCGGCAAAAGGGGTACTCTTGCGAGAACCTTTAAAACCGAGGCAACCGGCACTGCACCATGAGATTATATTCCCTACTTTGTCGGCTATGGAAACGATAGTGTTATTAAAGGTCGAATGAATATATACGATGCCCTCCGGCACATTTTTCTTTTCTTTGCGTTTTTGCCGTACTGCACTCTTTTTCGGACTAGCCATGTATATCTCCTAATAAATTCTCCAACTGCAGCGTTCGATCTAGCGAACCTTCTTACAATGGATTTATCCTGTTACTTCCTAACACCTGCACCGCGCCGTGGTCCTTTCCTTGTCCGGGCATTGGTTTTCGTCCGCTGTCCGCGACAGGGTAATCCCTTGCGATGTCTAAGCCCCCGATAACAACCAACATCCATCAGACGTTTTATATCCATGGATACCTCCCGGCGCCGATCACCTTCAACCGAGTATCTGGACTCTATGATTTTCCTGATCTGCGCAACCTCGGATTCACTGAGATCGTCACTATTCATACTATAGGACAGATTAACCTCATCCAGAATCTTCCGAGCAGAAGCCCGTCCAATCCCATGAATGTACGTCAGGGCAATCTCCAAATGCTTCCTCTTGGGCAAATCAACACCTGCTATTCTAGCCAAGGTTCTCTTCCTCCACTAATATAAAGTGATTCGTTCAGGATGGATTATCCCTGACGTTGTTTATGTTTTTTTACCTTGCAGCTAACCCGCACCACTCCATTTCTCTTAAAGACTTTACAACTCGCACACATTTTTTTTACTGAAGATCTTACCTTCATCACATCACCTATTTAGTATTCACGAGGCGTCTCACGACGATGTTATCACTTATTTCGAGACCTGAAGGTTATCCTGCCGCGTGTCAAATCATACGGCGATAGTTCAACAGTCACCTGGTCGCCAGGAAGTATTTTGATGAAATGCATTCTCATTTTACCTGAAATATGGGCAAGAACCCTGTGCCCATTTTCAAGTTCAACCCGAAACATGGCGTTTGGCAAAGGTTCAATAATGGTTCCTTCAACCTGAATCGCCTCTTCTTTTGGCATAACCTCACTACCTCGGCCGTGAAGAAATGAAAAATGGTCTTCCCCCCGCAGCAGGCAGAGACCATTCATCCATTTCCGAAATTTTTTTTTATACCCTATTTTCTAAAAAATTAACACTAAATTCCACAAGTACTTGCTAGTGGCAATTCGGTCTTGCATGGCCCGCTCAAAATCAATGGTCCATTCTCAGTCACAGCGATGGAGTGTTCAAAATGAGCCGAAGGAGATTTGTCGCTGGTAATAACTGTCCAGCCATCTCGTAGAATCTTAACGCCCGCCCCACCCATATTAACCATAGGTTCAATGGCGAGAACCATGCCTGCCAGTAAACGAGGTGTCATTTCATCGCGCACAAAATTTGGTATTTCCGGCCCCTCATGCAACAAAACCCCGATACCATGGCCGACAAATTGACGAACCACTGAAAAACCGTGTCGTTCCACGTGCATCTGCACGGCACGGGAGATATCATTCACGCGATTCCCGACTGTCGATGCAGCTATACCGGCGTATAACGCCTCACGGGTCACTTGCAGAAGCTCAGTCCGCCGGGAATCAATCGCGCCAACCGGTAATGTTATGGCGGCGTCGCCGAAATAGCCTTTATACTGCACACCAAAATCAATACTGACTATATCACCCTTCCGGATTTTAACCTTCTGCGATGGTATGCCATGCACTACTTGTTCGTTTATCGACACACAGAGACTGGCTGGAAAACCGTGATATCCTTTGAACGCAGGGATTGCGCCGCGTTCTAGAGCAAAGCCTTCAGCCCAGTTGTCAAGTTGCCATGTGGTCTGCCCGACATCCAACCTTTCAGAAATCATGTTCAAGGCGCCAGCCACGATCTGGTTGGCCTCCCGCATGATCTCGATTTCCGCAGGGCTTTTCAGAGTTATCAGCTTGGCGTCCGATGCTGTTTTACTGCACATCATCCGTGTCCTCGAAACGCAGACTCAGTCTTTCGCGCGGGATAGATAATGCACAAGGAGGCGACAATGCCACCCCCCTGCCGAGGACAAAAAAAAACTACCGACGGCCCTTTATCCGGCCTTTCTTCATGAACCCCTCATAATTCCGCATCACCAAGTGTGACTCAATCTGGGCAATTGTATCAATCGCCACGCCAACCACGATCAGCAATGCCGTTCCACCAAAATAAAAGGGCACATTAAACTTACTTATCAAAATAGTCGGCAACACGCTAATGACACTAATGTAAATTGCACCGATCACCGTCAGCCTGGTAAGTGCCTTGTCAATAAAGTCGGAGGTCTTCTTCCCTGGCCTGATACCAGGTATAAATCCGCCGTGTTTCTTTAGATTCTCGGCGACATCGACAGGATTAAAAGTAACGGCCGTATAAAAAAAACAAAAAAAGACGATGAATCCAACAAAGGGGAAGTAGTAATAAATCGAACCAGGGCTCATCAAGGCAGAAAACTGTTGAACCCAATCGATCTGCATAAATCCACCTATCGTCGCAGGAAACATCATGATTGATGACGCAAAAATAGGAGGTATGACTCCAGGGATATTTATCTTCAAAGGCAGATGTGAACTTTGCCCTCCGTAAACCCGTCGACCCACAACCCGCTTTGCATATTGTATTGGGATACGGCGCTGCGCAGTCTCAAAATAAATAATCAACCCAACCACAACTACCATCAGTGCCAGCAAAAACGGCAAGAAAATGTATGATCTGCCGGGTTGGCCGAACATCTGGAAAGTGTTTATCACTGCTGCCGGCATCCTGGCCACAATCCCGGCAAAAATAATGAGTGATATGCCGTTGCCTATACCCCTTTCGGTCATCTGTTCACCGAGCCACATGATGAAAGCGGTACCTGAGGTAAGGGTAAGCATAGTCATTATTTTAAATGCCACCCCCGGCACCATCACGATAATCTCACCCCCCGGTCCAGTCATGCCCTCAAGTCCAATGCTGATAAAAAGACCTTGAATCAGACTCAGGACAACAGTTCCATACCGAGTGTATTGTGTTATTTTCCGGCGACCGGCTTCACCCTCCTTCTTCCATGCCTCCAACTGCGGCACCACCACAGTCAATAACTGGATAATAATAGAGGCACTGATGTAGGGCATTATTCCCAAGGCGAAAATAGAGAAATTCTCCAGCGCCCCACCGGAAAACATATTGAACATGCCAAATATGGTGCTGGCATTCTTCTCAAAAAAAGATGCCAGAGCTTCACCGTTGATACCAGGAGTCGGGATCTGGACCCCGACCCTGTACACAGCCAACATTAACAACGTGAAGATTATCCGCCGCCGCAGTTCAGGAATGTTCGCTGTATTTCTTATCCCGCCGAGCATTTAATTAGCCTTCCACCGTACCACCGGCCGCCTCGATTTTCTGCCGGGCGGCAGCGCTAACCTTGTCAACAACAACCGTCAAAGACTTTGTTATCTCCCCATTGGCAAGGACCTTCACCAACAAATCACTCTTGCCGACCAACCCGGCCTGAAAAAGAATGGCTCGATCAATGCGCGTACCTGCTTCAAAACGATCAAGTTCGTGCAGATCGATGATTGTGTATTCCTTCTTGAAAATATTGTTGAAGCCCCGCTTAGGTAGGCGTCTCTGCAGAGGCATCTGCCCGCCTTCAAAACCCAGCTTCACTCCATATCCGGAACGGGCCTTTGATCCTTTATGACCGCGGGTGGCAGTCCCCCCACGTCCACTTCCTTGACCTCGGCCAACTCTTTTCTTCTCTTTTCTGGACGCCGGATTCGGCGACAAATTACTCAAAGACAACATGAATTAATCCTCCACTACCGTGACGAGATGCTGCACTTTGCGCACCATTCCTCTTATTTCTGGAGTATCCTTTCGAATTACGGTCTTCTGCCGCCTCGTCAGCCCCAACCCAATCAAAGTAGCTCGTATCTTCCTAGTGCTGCCGATCATACTCTTGGTCAAGGTAACTTTTATATCGTTTGCCATTTTTCTACCCACTTAATGCTTTGTCATTTCACATAAATAAAAAACCAGCATAACTTTCTCGTCAGGGTGGAGCCTTCACGCAGTGCCGGCTCACATCAACCCGGAGAGGAGTACCAACTGGTCGGAGTTAGGCAACTATTTCCTCGACAGTCTTATTGCGTAATGCTGCTACTCGCTCAGCACTTCTCAGATCACGCAAACCGGCCAAGGTGGCTTTAACGAGATTGTGCGGGTTATGGGAACCGATACATTTCGTCAACACGTTCTGCACGCCGGCGGCTTCGAGAACCGCACGAACACCACCACCGGCAATAACACCAGTACCGGCTGAAGCCGGTTTCAACAATACAGAACCAGCACCGAATTTCCCTATTACTTGATGAGGGATAGAGGTTGTGGTCAGGGCCACGGATTGCATATCCTTTTTGGCCTTCTCAACTCCCTTGCGAATGGCTTCAGGAACCTGATTAGCCTTACCCAAACCGTATCCGACCTTACCCTTCCCATCGCCAATCACTACGATGGCGCTAAAGCTGAATCGCCGACCGCCCTTTACAACTTTTGCGACCCTGTTGATATAAACTATCTTTTCAATAAGATCCGTCGCGTTCTCACTCTTACCATGCTTAAAGTCCGCCAAGGCACACCCCCAAACTCGATTGTCCTGTAACTTTTGTTAACATCACCAGTAACACTAAAAAAGCAGCCCGCCTTCCCGCGCCCCATCTGAAAGGGCTTTGACCCGGCCATGATATATATATCCGCCACGATCAAAAACAACGGCTTCGATCCCTGCGGCCTTCGCTTTCTCGGCTATCAATTTACCGACCATACGGGCGCGACCTCTCTTGTCCTTTGGTTCGTCACTCACGACATCCATACGAACTGAAGACATTGACACCAAGGTATGCCCTTTCACATCATCAATTATCTGTGCGTAGATATGTTTAGCACTACGGAAAACCCGCAAACGCGGTCGTTCAGTCGTGCCTTGAATATTTTTCCTGATGCGCTTGATGCGCTTTTGCCTCGCAACAACCTTGGGATCTGTTTTAGCCATTGTCGTATCCTGCCACCATTATGAAATCATTCTTCCAGTGCAAACTGTCCACTCATTCATCATCTACGAAAAATTATTTCGACCCTGATTTTCCAACCTTGCGAACTATATGCTCAAATTCATATCGGATGCCCTTCCCCTTATAAGGTTCCGGTTTCCTGATTGCTCGAATAGTGGCAGCGGTCATGCCCAGAAGTTCTTTGTCAATCGCCTCCAGGGTAATCGTGTTGGTTTTGTCAACGGATGCAGTCACACCTGCAGGCAAATCAAATAAAACCTGGTTTGAATATCCTACGCTCAATTTCAGAGTCGATCGATCAACCTCGGCCTTGTATCCGACTCCCTCAATAGCCAGTCGCAACAGAAAACCTTTATCAACACCAACCACCATGTTATTAACTAATGAACGAGTCATGCCTTTCAAGGCCATGGTCTTTTTATCATTGTTCTCAGTAATAACTAGCAGGTTGGCGTTATCCTGCGCCAAAGATAACTCGGGCCGTATCTCTCTCTCAAGAGTCCCTTTCGGACCGGTCACCCTCACTCGTGAATCAGCGAATTCAACTTTGATCCCCTTAGGTAATGGAATCGGCTTGTTTCCTATTCTGGACATGAAATCCTCCAAATCGTTTCTGCCCTGGGCGTTATGATCCGGCGAACAGATCACCAAACCAAGGTGTGTCGTCAACTGCCACAGTTTTTTCCTGCTAATCTAATTTGGCATCTCAAACTCAAGCAGTGTCAACGCGCGTATCTTAACTCTCTGCTACCACGCCTCACATAGTAATTCACCGCCGATCTGAAGCCGCCGCGCTTCGCGATCGGTCACCAATCCCTTTGACGTTGAAAGAATGGCTATTCCAAGACCACTCATCACCTTGGGAATGCTATCGGCCCGCACATATATCCGTTTTCCGGGTTTACTCATCCGTCGCAACCCAGAAATAACCCGCTCTTTATTGGGGCCATATTTCAACTCTATTTTCAATACGCCCTGAGTATCTTCTTTAACGACGTGATAATCGCGGATATAACCCTCATCCTTCAGGACGCGTGCTACGTCTACCTTAAGACTCGACAGGGGCATATCCACCACATCAAATCTCGCCATACCAGCATTTCTAATCCTAGTCAGCATGTCTGCCAGGGGATCGCTCATCGACATCGAGACAGTACTCCTTACCCAAAGTTGTTATTGCAAAATCACATCAAAACAAAACTATCAAATACATGGGTGTAGCCGCCGTCATGCAACAGGGCCGCACGAGAAACTAATAAAAAATTGAATCATGCCTTAGCATTACCAACTCGACTTGGTGACGCCGGTTATCTCGCCACGTGAGACAAGACTGCGGAAGCATAATCGACAAATGCCAAACTTCCGGATGAAAGCGCGTGATCGTCCGCAAAGCGGACACCGGTTGTATGCGCGAACCTGAAATTTAGGTTCACGTGAACTTTTTGCGATTAATGATTTCTTAGCCAACTTTTCCTCCTTGGCTGTTAATAATTTTATTCAACTGGCCTGACGTGTCTCGCCAACTCGATTACGAATCCACTCGACGATTTTTTTATGAGACGCCCCTCTTTCATCGCAGTTTACTCTCAGGGCAATTACCCAACACATAAAACGTAAGACCTGGGGGTTCGACTGGCCTCATGTCGCGTGAGCGAGAAACCACAGCTCGTCCGACCTAAAGACTAAGTTCTAAAAGGCATCCCAAGAAGTTTGAGCAGGAAGCGACCTTCTTCATCAGTTTTGGCAGTTGTCCTGATCGAGATATTCAAACCCCTGACCTTTTCAACCTTATCGTAATCAATCTCCGGAAAAATAATATGCTCCTTGATGCCCATGGAGAAGTTTCCTCTACCATCGAACATTGCCGGTGATACCCCCCGAAAATCACGAACCCTTGGTAAGGCGATATGTACAAGTTTTGACAAAAAATCATACATGCGCTCTTTGCGCAACGTTACCCTACAGCCGATTGGCATCCCAGCGCGGAGCTTGAAGCTTGCAATGGATTTCTTTGCCCGGGTTATCACCGCTTTTTGCCCGGCTAGCATGGTCAGTTCCTGTGAAGCGGCGTCGACAACTTTAGGATTCTGCACTGCTTCTCCCAACCCCATATTCAACACGATCTTTTCAATTCGCGGGACCTGCATCGTGTTTTTATATTTAAATTCTTCAATGAGTTGAGGAACACATTCTTTGCGGTAAAACTCCTCTATCCCCGACATGCAAATATCCTCCAAAACAGCCTGCGTTATGGCCGATCAAGACTTTAATTCGATAGATTCATTACACTTCTTACACATTCTGACCTTTGTGCCGTCATCCAAAAC
This sequence comes from Deltaproteobacteria bacterium RIFOXYD12_FULL_57_12, assembly GCA_001799275.1. Classification (GTDB taxonomy): domain Bacteria; phylum Desulfobacterota; class Desulfobulbia; order Desulfobulbales; family BM004; genus YD12-FULL-57-12. The sequence goes on along the minus strand of MGTE01000073.1, from coordinate 6,245 downwards.
CTTATTCTTCACACGCACGGTTTTCGTGCATTTCGGACAGACAATCATGAGATTAGAAACATGAATCGGCGCTTCCTTCTCGACAATCTGACCTTGCTGATTCGTAGCTGACGGCTTCATATGCCGCTTAATCATGTTGGCACGTTCGACCAAGGCCTTGCCTGTTTTGTTATATATTTTCAATATTTTGCCGACACGACCCCTGTCTTTGCCGGCAATAATTTCTACCTGATCATTACTTTTCAAAAAATTACCACCTCGATCCATTGTCTCGGCCTCCTGCCAAAGTCTCTTCATTCTGCAAAATTATAACACTTCAGGGGCCAAGGAAATGATTTTCATGAAACCTTTTGCCCGTAATTCTCTTGCTACGGGGCCAAAAATACGGGTACCAACAGGCTCGCCAGAGTTGGCCAACAAAACCGCACTGTTTTCATCAAAACGTACCGTTGTGTCATCCATTCTCTTTATTTCCTTGATCGTTCGTACAATCACCGCCCGCATGACATCACCTTTTTTTACTTTAGAGTGTGGCATGGCTTCTTTAACTGATACAACAATTATGTCACCGACCCGGGCGTATCTTCTTCGCGTACCCCCAAGCACACGAATACACAAAACCTTTTTCGCTCCTGAATTATCAGCCACATCAAGTACTGTTTCGGTCTGTATCATCTCTTCACCAACCAATTATATTGATTGCCCTTATCGAATAAGCACGCCAGGGCGTTTCAGCTTGTCGAGTTCGTACACTACAGCGCAGCGAACGACCTGTTCAATATTATCACAGCGCCTGTGCAATGATTTCACGTACCCGCCATCGTTTTCTCTTACTCAATGGCCGGCATTCCTCAATCATGACCCGATCACCGATGTTACAAGTACCAGCCGGATCATCAGCCATGTACTTCACGCGCTGATGTATAAATTTACCGTAGAATTTATGGCGCACTTTCCGGTCGACTTGAACAACAACACTCTTATCCATTTTGTTGCTGATCACTGAACCGATTCTCGTCTTTTTTATAGCTTTTTTTGCTTCCATTATTTGCATTCCAGTCAGTAGCTATTATTTTTTACAAAACTCGCGCGTCAAGTTTATTGGCTCAGATCACATCCAACCTGCCAAGATTAGTGCGGCAATAACGCTATCAGTTTTTCTTCATGGTGTTCTGAACTGTCTGCACCCTGGCTATTTCTCGTCGGATAGCACGTAGCCGGCTGGTATTTTCCAACCGCCTGACGCGATGCTGAAACTCCAGCTTGAATAAATCTTCGCGCAGGCTACGCTCTTTAGCCGTAAGTTCATCCTGGCTCATTCCTTTTATCTTTTGAAAAATTTCTTTTGCCTTCATAAGCTTGTACCCTTGGTAATCACCTTTGTAGCGATCGGTAATTTATTCCCTGCCAGAGTAAGTGCCCGAATTGCCAACTCTTCATCCACTCCGGTAAGTTCATACAATATTCTTCCTGGCTTGATTGGTGCAACCCAGAGTTCAGGACTACCCTTGCCTTTGCCCATTCGGGTTTCAGCCGGCTTTTTGGTCAAAGGTTTATCGGGAAAGATACGAATCCACATCTTGCCGCCACGCTTCACCTTCCGGTTGATTGCAATTCGCGCGGCTTCTATCTGTTGCGCCGTCAAATGACCACACTCGACAGCTTTCAAGGCATATTCGCCATAGCAGAAATCAGACCCCCGATAGGCAGTCCCATTCATCCGGCCCTTCATCACTTTTCTATGTTTAACCTTCTTAGGACTAAGCATACAGGTACCCCATTAAGTTATAAACTGATCATCCAATCAACGGTTGATCTTAATCAGATTTTCATTCAGAAATCTGGGCAGTCCGGTCGAGGATTTCACCTTTAAATATCCAGACCTTTACTCCGATTATGCCGTATGTTGTCTTAGCTTCAGCCAACCCGTAATCAATATCAGCACGAAGGGTGTGCAGGGGAACGCGGCCTTCACGATACCACTCACACCGAGCCATTTCAGCACCACCTAAACGGCCGGAACAGGTTATCTTAATTCCTTTAACGCCGAAACGCAAGGCAGTGTTTACTGATTTCTTCATGGCCCGACGAAATGCGACTCGTCGTTCCAATTGCATGGCAACGTTCTCCGCAACTAATTGGGCATCTGCTTCAGGTCTACGCACCTCCTGGATATCAAGCAAACACTGGCGATTAGTAAGACGGTCAAGTTCACCCTTTAATAGTTCAATCTCGGTTCCCTTCTTCCCTATAACAATCCCAGGTCGGGCCGTATGCAGTTTTATCCTGACCTTCTCTCCGGTTCTCTCTATATTGACCCGCGATATTCCGGCATGGAAAAGACGCTTCTTGAGATACTTCTTGATCTTTTGATCTTCAAGTAGGAATTTAGCATAATCCTTGCCCGCGAACCAAATGGATTCCCAAGTGCGAGTTATGTTAAGCCGCATGCCAATAGGATTGACTTTCTGCCCCAAAATATCCCTCCGTCACTACAAGTTATTATAAGTTAACATCCAGACAGATGAATCAATGTTCTTCAAGAACTACGGTGATATGACTGGTTCGCTTGAGAATACGTCCGGCCCGCCCCATGGGCCTGGGCCGAATCCTTTTCAAGGTAGGCCCACCATCGATAAATACAGCCTTGACATAAAGGGTATCAACGTCTATTGCCGCATTCTGACTGGCATTAGCCACGGCTGATTCGATTATCTTCCGCAATAACCGCGCACCTTTCTTGGGCATAAACCGCAAGGTGTTGATGGCTTTTTCAACCTCCTGGCCTCGAACCACATCTGCCACCAGCCGTGCCTTCTGGGGAGAGATTCGGATAAATCGTGCAACCGCCTTTGATTCCATGGCGTCAAACTCCTTTATTCAGTAAATCTCGATTTATTTTTTCCCTTTCTTATCACCGGCATGACCGTAGAATGTACGTGTCGGAGAGAATTCACCAAGTTTATGACCGACCATGTTATCGGTCACGAATACCGGAATGAATTTCTTGCCATTATGAACTGCAAACGTCATTCCTATCATATCAGGCACGATGTCAGAACGTCGCGACCAAGTTTTTATTACCTTGCGGGAATTGACTTCCTTGGACTGCAACACTTTTCTCATCAAATGATCGTCGACAAAAGGACCTTTCTTAACTGAACGCGCCACAATATTACCCCCTACAAACTGTAGTATAATTATGCTCTTCTTCTGACTATGTCCTTATCAGAAGATTTCTTCCGCCTGGTCTTGTACCCTTTTGTGGGTACGCCCCAAGGAGTACACGGATGACGGCCACCAGAACTTTTCCCTTCGCCGCCGCCCATAGGATGATCAACCGGGTTCATAGCAACACCACGAACATGCGGCCTTTTGCCAAACCAACGTGTTCTCCCTGCCTTTCCTAACTTTTGGCTTTCATGCTCGGCATTGCCAATCTGCCCTATACAGGCACGACAATTTTTATGAAAACGCCGCACCTCACCTGAAGGCAATCTAACCAGAACAAATTCTCCTTCTTTGGCCATCAACTGGGCGGCCGCACCAGCACTCCGAACCAACTGGGCACCCTTGCCAATTTTCATCTCGACATTGTGAATTATCGTACCCAGGGGGATGTTCCCCATGGCTAGACAATTGCCAGCCTTGATATCAACGCTGTTACCCGATTCAACCATATCACCGACTTTAATTCCTGCCGGCGAAAGGATATAACTCTTTTCCCCATCTGCGTAATGGAGAAGGGCAATGTTGGCAGAGCGGTTTGGGTCATACTCGATGGCGGCAACCTTTGCTGGGATGTCCATCTTGTTGCGCTTAAAATCGACCATTCGATACTTACGCTTATGTCCACCGCCTATATGTCTTGCAGTAATTCGACCGTAGTTATTCCGGCCACCTGTTTTACTCAGTGACGTTGTCAAACCTTTTTCAGGCCTTTTCTTTGACAACTCTTGATTGACAAGCGAAACATGATTTCTTTTGCCAGCTGATGTCGGTTTGTAGGTTCTTATAGCCATTTGCAACCCCGATAATTTCAAACACTCAATTCATAGCGATTTGCTAAACGACGAGCAATCACAATATTCCTTGCGTCAACGCGCTCTTCTTACAGATCCTCAAGAAAATTAATCTTCCCTTCCGCCAAAGTCACCGTTGCCTTTTTCCAGTCGGATGCATATCCTGCATGACGTCCGACACGCTTCATTTTCCCCTTAACCTTTGCGGTCCTGACGCTTGCGACTTTGACGTTAAATTTCTTTTCGATCGTTTGTTTGATCTCGATCTTATTAGCTTTCGGATTTACCTTAAAAACCACCTTTCCGAAACTCTCCTGCGCTCTGGCGCTTTTCTCTGTAAGACAAGGCCCTTTAATTATATCATGTGAATTACTCATGCCAGCAACCTCTTTGTCAGTTGATCAATGCAGGGCTTCACCAACACCAGACTGCTATGATGCAGTATATCATAAACATTCAGGCCAGCAGTATGAATAACCTTAAAACCTAATGCATTTCGCGATGACTTCTCAAGATTATCATTTGCGCCAGGAATAACAATCAACCCATTTGATATATTGAGACCCTGCATAATCTTTACGAACTTTTTCGTCTTGATTTCATCTAAGCTGAAATCTTCAAGAACCAGCAGATGCTCTTCTGCAAAGCGGGCACTCAACGCCATACGCAACCCGAGACGCCGTACTTTTTTGGGCAAACTATAGCTGTAATCGCGCGGCTTTGGTCCAAAGACCGTTCCACCTCCTCGCCAGACAGGAGACCGTCGGGAGCCAGCACGCGCCCGACCGGTACCCTTCTGTTTCCATGGCTTGGCACCCCCGCCTCTCACTTCACTCCTGCCCTTGGTACAAGCGGTCCCAGCGCGCCGATTGGCCAACTGCATCCGCACTATATCATGCAACACACCGATTTTAACCGGCACCATGAATAATGCATCGTTTAATTCAACCTCTCCGACTTTTTCATTGCCGGTGTTATATACTGATGTTACAGCCATTGTATGAGGTCTCCTCACAGAACTTATTTCTGATAACCTGCCAAACAACAAATATTCAATTGTCTCTATACACTTTCAATCAACTAAGACCAATTCACGTCAGTAATACTATCTATCGTGGTGCCGGTCATGGATGTCTTCAAACGCCCGACTAAATTACAATGTATAAATATGCACTATCCCCTGTTTGGCGCCTGGCACTGCCCCTTTCACCAGCAAAACATTTTCTTCTGATCGAATGTCAACGACAAGCAAATTTTTTGTTGTTACCATATTGGTACCCATATGACCAGGCAGCTTCTTGCCTTTGACTACACGACTCGGCCATGCACTGCAGCCAATCGATCCAGGTGCCCGGTGGAACATCGAGCCATGTGATGCCCCACCACCCTTGAAACCATGTCGCTTCATCACGCCTTGGAAGCCGCGACCCTTTGTTCTGGCACTGACCTCAACTAAATCACCGATTTGCAATACCTCAGTCAGCGTGATTTCTTGTCCCAACTCATACAATTCAGAATCGGCTACTCGAAATTCTTTAATATGATAAAAACCGCCCTTGCCAGCCAACTTGACGTGACCGGCAGCTGGATTGTTCAAACGGGATTCCCTTTTAGGCAGGAAACCAACCTGGATGGCATTATATCCATCAGTCGCGATATTTTTTTTCTGGAGAACAACGCAGGGCCCGGCCATAATCACCGTGACCGGCACCACCCGCCCCTCTTCGTTGTATACTCGGGTCATCCCGATTTTCTTCCCTAAAATTCCAATATGTTTCGGCATGGCTTTTTTCCCGCTCTTTACTAAAAAATTCAAAATAATTAACGCCGCATTCGGCTTGCTTCTGGATCGCCAATCTAAACAAGATATCTTTAAGGGAGCTTAATCTCCACATCTACACCAGCGGACAACTCAAGCTTCATCAACGAATCGATGGTTTGCTGGGTTGGCTCAAGGATATCAAGTAGCCGCTGATGAGTCCGCATTTCAAACTGTTCCCTGGACTTCTTGTCGACATGCGGCGACCGAAGGACGCAATACTTATTAATCGTCGTCGGCATCGGAATCGGTCCTGCGACCGTTGCACCGGTTCGCTTGGCCGTCTCCACAATCTCCTTGGTCGATTGATCGAGCAATTTGTGGTCGTACGCCTTCATCTTTATGCGAATTTTATCTGTCGTAACCATAGTCCTGTGTCAACCTATTCTATAATTTCGCTGACT
>MGTE01000072.1:8914-38625 GCA_001799275.1 Deltaproteobacteria bacterium RIFOXYD12_FULL_57_12 | reverse complement strand
GAGGATTTTGCGATTGAGGCACGGTCAAAGATGGCCCGAAGACGGGATGCGTTATGGTATATTAGTATTTTCCGACTCCCTTAGATCGCAAACTGTCAACAATCAGCGCATAAGGGACTAATACAAATAACAGCGAGAAACGTATGGGAAAAGAACAGACCTCAGCACGAAACAGATTGCTCCGCATGATTCCCAAGGTGGATGAGTTTCTGACCTGGACGGCCGAATTGGCCGAAGCTCCCTCCATTCTTGTTAAACACGCGGTACGTGAAGTCCTGGCCGAGGCGCGCGAGGCCATCCTGACCGGCGAGATTCTTAACGAAATGGAATTATCGCACCCTACCTTGCTCATAAATTTTCAAAATCGTCTGGAAGAGAAGATGGGACCGAATCTCCGGCCGGTTATTAATGCGACCGGCGTGGTGATCCACACAAACTTGGGAAGGTCGATCCTGCCGATGACCGCCATGGATGTGTTGGGCCAGATCGGCACCAGGTATTCCAACCTGGAATTTGATCTTACGTCAGGCAAGCGGGGTAGCCGTTACAGTCTGGTCGAAGACCTGCTCTGTGAGCTCACCGGGGCCGAAGCCGCCTTGGTGGTGAACAACAATGCAGCCGCGGTGCTGCTCGCCCTTGATACGCTGGCCAGCGGTCGGGAGGTGATTGTTTCCAGGGGACAGCTCGTTGAAATAGGCGGCTCATTCCGGATCCCTGAGGTAATGGCCAAGAGCGGCGCAAAACTGATTGAGGTAGGCGCCACCAACCGAACGCATCTTCGGGATTACGAAAACGCCATTTCCGAAGCGACGGCCTTGCTGCTCAAGGTGCATACCAGCAATTACCGAATAACAGGATTTACGGCCGAGGTTTCGCTGGAGACTTTAGTCGAACTGGGCAGGCGTCATACCCTGCCGGTTATGGAGGATCTGGGCAGCGGCTGCCTGATCGATCTTTCCCGCTTTGGCTTCCGGAAGGAACCGACAGTCGGCGAAGTCGTGAACGCCGGGGTCGATGTGGTTACCTTCAGTGGCGACAAGCTGCTGGGCGGCCCCCAGGCAGGACTTATCCTTGGCAAGAAACAGGTGATTGACCGGATCAAAAAAAATCCACTTAACCGGGCACTCCGTATTGACAAGTTTACCCTTGCCGCCCTGGAAACTGTGCTGCGCTGTTATTTTGACGAGGAGATGGCCCTGCGCACCATCCCGACTCTCGCCATGCTCACCATACCCCTGCCAGATATTGCCCGGCGGGCCAGGCGGCTGTTGCGTCTGGTCAAGAGTAAACTGGCAGCCGCATGCCGGGCGACAACGGTTCAGACCATATCAAGGGTCGGTGGCGGGGCTCTGCCAGAACAAGATCTGCCCAGCCTGGCCGTGGCGCTTGCGCCGGTGGATTGGTCCGTGAATGACCTGGAAGGCAAACTGCGGGCCTTGGCCAGACCTGTGATCGGCCGGATCGAGGAAGATCGTTTGCTGCTGGACATGCGGACGGTGGCTGATGATGAAATTGCCCCGCTGGCTCGCTGCCTGCTGGATCTTTTTCTGGGTGAGGCAGCATGACATTCCCTTTTGATGTTCCATGTATGGAACTGGAACTGGCGGATCTCGACCGGCTATCAAATCGATTCAGCCAGACAGTGCTTGATCTAGTCCCCTACGCCGAAGGACCGGTTTCCTTTGTCTCTTCGAAATCTGACGGGGCCGCCGTTGCCGCTGCTGTGCGACAGGTGAGGCAGCGGCGGCGGCCGCTCATCAATGGCGAAGACGCCAAGATTTTCATGCCAATCTGGAACGGGCAAGACATGTTGGCGGTTGCGGTGCTGGAAGGAATTGACAAAAAAATTGCCCACGATCTTTCAGAAGAGTGGCTGGCGGACCGCAGCCAGATTATTTCCCGTGAATTCCGTTTACTAAAAGGGTATCTGCTTGATCCCGTCACCGGCCTGTTAAATGTTCGACATCTTCGAGACGAACTTGAATTGTCCATCGAAGATCCGTCTGCGCCATTTTCCTTTGTCCTGCTGGAAATCTGTCTCAAGGCCAAGGATGCGGAGAAATCCCTGCATTATATCGCCAGAGCGGGTTGTTATTTGAACTCCTATTTTGGCCAGACACCCCTTCATCATCTGGGAAACGGTGTATTCGGTCTTGTTCTGCCGGGCGTGACGATCGAAGAGGCACAACGATTGGGCAAGCGGGTCCTGGATTGGTTGAAGCGTGAAAAATATCACCGCGCCCATCTTGGTTTTGTTACCGTGCCGGCGCCGGAGTGCGTTCCTGAAGGAGAGAATCAGGAGGCGCTTAACCTGGAAAGTCTGCTGGCCCAGGCATGGAAGGCACTAAGAACGGCCGGTCGGCGCGGGCCTTACGCCCTTTGCGCATACGGTCCCGGCTTGAATACGAACCACCCGCTTGCGCCGCCAGTGCCGACGGTCATGAACAAGTTACGGCAGTTGTGGCGGCGGGTTGACAGCTTCTCACTGGTTCTTCTGCATCAGGACCAGCCGACCGAAGAAAGTTTTATGCGACGCCTGTCCTCCTTGGCCGGCAAAAAAGGGGGGCTGTTGCCTCTTTCAGAAACCGAGGCCTATGTTTTTTTGCCAGGGATGAATGCCGGGAAGGCGTTGGCCTGGACGCAAACCTTCAAGAACAGCGCAAAAAAACTCACGGGCAGCACATATTCAATGGGAATCGCCGCATATCCATTTCATGATTTCCGAAAATCGGACATGGCGGCAAATGCCCGCAAGGCCCTCCTGCACACCGGCTTCTTCGGGCCAGACTCCATTACCGTCTTTGACGGAGTAAGCCTTAATATCAGCGGCGACATATACTATGGCGGCGGCGACTTGGTACGGGCAGTCCGGGAATTTCGCCGAGGGATTGAGATCGATCCTGCCAATGTCAATCTCCTGAACAGTCTTGGCGAGGCGCATGCCCAGATGAATCGTCATCGCGCCGCAACATCCTTTTTTGAAAAGGCCCTGGCCATTGAGGCTGATAATTTCATGGCCCTTTTCAATCTGGGAGTTACTTGCCTTCTGCTTGGCGATGAAATGCGAGCCATGACAGTTCTCGAGAAAGCGATATCGGTCAGCAGGCGGAAAAAGATCGATGATGCAAATTTCGACCTATACCTACAGCTTGGCAGGCTATATTGCCAAACCGGAAAATATCAGGAGGCGATTGAGCTGTTATCTGTCTGCGCCGCCATGTACAACAACCATGAATCAACAACGGACAAGGCCAGAAAAGGGGTCGGCCGCAGCATGCTGTTTCGGTATCTTGGAGAGGCATACAGGGGCGTTGGCTTACTCCGGGAGGCCATGGCCATGCTCCAGCGCGCTATTCGCCACAATCCCAGGGATGCGGCATCCCTGAGCCTGCTGGGCGAACTGTACGGGTCAGAAAACCAGGGTCCCGAAATTGCCATTTCGCTTTGCCGGCAGGCAGTTGCGCTTGACGATTCGTCCTGGGATTGCTGGTACCGGTTGGGATTGGTGAATTTCCGACAGGGAAATCTGGCCGCCGCCCATGAGGCGTTTCAGGAAAGTTTCCGGCGGAACAGAAGAAGTACACCCGTTCTGTATATGCTCGGACAACTCTATGAGAAACAGGGTAAGAAGCGCCAGGCCCTTGCGAAATACAAGAGAGCTTTGAGCCTGGATCCTTCCTTTGCCGAGGCCAAAGGCGCTTTTGCCGCTCTAAATTAACAGAAACGAAACAGGAGATGTATTTTTTATGAATTATTTGGGACGAAGAAAAACCGATGGCAGCCATGATCAGCACCGCAGAACCACTGATGAGCGGCAACAGTACTGGCTGGATAATTTTAATGCCGGTGATTCCTGGCGCCTTTTCCGAATAATGGCTGAATTTGTCGAAGGGTTTGACGTTTTGACCAGCGTCCAGATGCCGGCTGTTTCAATTTTTGGTTCTGCCAGGACCGCTCCCGGTGATCGTTATTATGAACTCGCCTCGGAGATCGCCCGAAAGCTGGCCGAATCTGGCTATGCGGTGATAACCGGCGGCGGTGGGGGAATTATGGAGGCGGCCAACAAGGGCGCTGCCGAGGCGGATGGTGTGTCAATCGGTCTGAACATCAACCTGCCCCTCGAGCAGATGCCCAATTCCTTTGCCAACCTGCCATTGAAATTCCAGTATTTTTTTGTCCGCAAGGTCATGTTCATAAAGTATGCCATGGCGTTCATCTGCATGCCGGGCGGCTTTGGCACGCTGGATGAACTGTTTGAGGCGCTGACCCTAATCCAGACCCGACGGATCAAGTCCTTCCCGATCATTCTGGTAGGTTCGGAGTTCTGGGCCGGTCTGATCGACTGGATTAAAGAGACGACATTGCAACTCGGCAATGTTTCTGAAGAGGATCTGATGATTTTTCGGATAATGGATGATCCGGACGAAATAGTGGCCCATATCAGGCGGACCGTGATATTATAAGAATGGTTCAACCCTTCACGTAACTGCTGCAAAAAGCACAATTCCTTATGTGCAGTGAGCCTGCCGTCCGCGTAACTATCAATAAAGGAGAAAAATCATGGCGCAGATTGATGCCTTTTTTAAGCTGATGAACGAACAGGGAGCCTCTGATCTCCACATGGTTGCTGGCCAACAGCCTCATTTACGAATCAGGGGCGAGATGGAACAGGTCAAATACAAGGTCATGGAAAATGATGAACTGAAGGCCTTGCTATATGAGATTTGCCCTGAAGAGAAGATCAAGGTTTTCGAGGAAAACGGGGATGTTGATTTCGGCTATGAAATCCCCGGGCTGGCCAGGTACCGGGCTAATTTCTTCCAGCAAAATTATGGAATTGGCTCTGTTTTTCGTGAAATTCCAAGCACGATTCTGACATGTGACCAGCTTGGGTTGCCACCCGTGGTTGAAAAACTGGCTTCCCTGCCGAAGGGGTTGGTTCTGGTGACCGGCCCGACCGGCAGCGGCAAATCAACCACCCTGGCCGCGATCATCGACAAGGCGAACCGCTCCCGCAAGGATCACATCCTCACCATTGAAGACCCCATCGAGTTCGTTCATAAAAGCCAGAAGGCGATTGTCAACCACCGGGAAATCGGCACCCACACCAAGAGTTTTGCCGCGGCCCTGCGCGGCGCCTTGCGCGAAGACCCGGATGTCATCCTGGTCGGCGAGATGCGGGATCTGGAAACAGTTTCGCTTGCCATGGAGGCGGCGATGACCGGCCATGTGGTCTATGCCACCCTGCATACCCTGAACGCCTCAAAAACCGTGGATCGAGTCATTGAAATTTTTCCGTCGGATCAGCAGGAGCAGGTCCGGTCTACCTTGGCCGATGCCTTAAAGGCGGTTGTCTCCCAAACCCTGTTCAAAAGACGGGATATCAAGGGCCGGGTCGCCGCCCTGGAGATCCTGATCTGTACCGCAGCGGTCCGCAATCTGATCCGCGAAGGAAAAACCTACCAGATTCCTTCGGTTATGCAGACCGGTAGAAAATTCGGCATGCAGACCCTGGACGATGCCATCATGGAATTTCTGAAAAAAACCTGGATCAGCCCGGAAGATGCCTATGCCCATTGCATTGACAAGGCAAAATTCCTACCATTCATGAAACACGGGACCGGAGACCTCACGGATGTCTGACAGGAAGTACCGATCAATCATACCGGAATCGAAAGAAAACCGATAACTGCCGTCCGTCCCAGGGCGGCAGTTATCGGGGCCGTCAATAATCCGTACAAAAGCGGCGACGGGTCAACTTTCCTGCAGAGGCCGTAAAAAAAACAGCCCCGGCCCTGCTGGTGATGAGCATTTCAACTCCCTGTTTCTTGCTGTATTCAGCCAGGGTGGGCTCGAAAGCAGATTCCGGGGTGGTACGCCCGCTGGAGACAACCAGATAGTCTGGGGCAACCGCCGCCAGAAAGGCACCGCTGTTTGAGGTTTTGCGGCCGTGATGCGGTGTCAACAGAACATTCGACCGCAGTGCTGATCTGGCTTCTGGCTCCTCGAGCAAACGCGCTTCAGTCTGCTTATCGATATCCCCAGGGAAAAGAAAGGATGCACCGACGCTCTCCAGCTTCAGGACCAGGCTGCTGTTGTTCAATCCGGCTTGTTTTTCAACCGCTTCTCCTGAACCGGCTTGCCCTCCATCCGAAGGATTGAGCAGACACCTGAGGCTGTCCCCTCCATCCTGCCAAAGCAGATCGCCACTTTTAGGAATGATCATCTCGACACCCAACTCTTTCGCCTGGTTCAGGAGTTCCTTGTAACTCGGATCCACCCCGGTCGTGGAACCGTTGATCCATATCTTCTTTGGCTTGAACAGCTTGATGACCGAAGGAAGCCCGTTGTAGTGATCCGTGTGCGGGTGGGTTATGATGATGCCGTCCAGCCTGGACAACCCGCGACTCCAGAGGAATGGCGCGATGATCTGTCTGCCGACGTCGAAGCGTTCGCCGCTGGTCCCGCCCCCGTCTATCAGGACGGTTGTCCCGCGCGGCAACGCCAGAAGAGTAGCACTCCCCTGCCCGATATCAAGAAATGAAACCGTCGCGCTTGCTGCGAAGTATGATATCGCCTGCCGTCCTGCCGGGATAAGAATAAGCAGTCCGAGACAGAACGAGGCAAGAAACCTGGCAACTCTATGACGCCAGTGAAGAATGCAGCCCAGCAGGAGATAGTAGAGCAACATACTTAATAAAGAAGGCGTGGGGAGTTGGATATCGGCGAATGGGATACCGCTGAGCACAGCGCAGATTTTTTCGGCGCCCCAGACACCAAAGCCGCCGGTGTGCAGAAGCAGGACCGCCAACCCCGGCAAAAGCGGCTGGATGACGATTGCCGCCAGACCGATGAGCAGAGACCAGAGGCAGAGCAGCGGTTCAACAAGCAGCGTGGTGATCGGACCGATGAGAGCTATCTGGTTGAAGTGATAAACGAGCAGCGGTGCAATCGCCGTCATGATTGCCAGGGAAAAAAGCAGGCCGGCAAGCATCCAGTTGACTGTTTTGCGGACCGATGCAGGAAGACGCGTGATGGCCGATGATTGTTGTTGCCTGTCCAGAAACCTGCCGACAATATTGTCGAAAAAAATGGCGATGGCGATTACCGCGCCAAAGGAAAGCTGGAATGATGCAGTATAGAGGCTTGTCGGCTGCCAGACAAGAAGGACCAGGGCAGCAAGGGCAATGTTGGTGAGCAGTGCCTTCTGGCGGTCGAACAGAATGGCAATGAGGACAACGGTGGCCATGAACAGGGCGCGCAGCACCGGCGGGTTACAGCCGGCGATCAAGGCGTAGGCGGTCACCGGCATAAGAGTGAGACCAGCGGCAACCTTGGGAACCGGGATGTGCAGAATCAGCCAGGTCGACCGTTTCAACAGCCGGATGAAAATCGCATAGAACAGCAGGACCAGCAGGCCGATGTGCATGCCGGAGATCGCCAGAACGTGCATGGCGCCCGTTGCCTTGAAATTGTCGAGAACCTCCTCCGGGACTTCGGACTGGTCGCCGATGAGCACCGCCTTGTAAAGCCCTCGGACCGGGTTGTCCAGGTTCTGATCCAGAAAGGTGGCAACCCGATGGCGGAGGCGTTCCGGCAGGTATCGATAGCTGACCGACGGTTTGAACCAGCTGTCCGGGTTATCGGTCTGCAGCCTCATGATATCGACAGGCGAATCGACCAGGCCGGTCAGCCAGATAGACTGATGGCCGAGATATTTCCCATAGTCAAAGACACCGGGCGTGGCATAACCGTGAGGCTGCGAGATCCGCGCCTTCACCATGAAACGGTCGCCGGGTGACAGATCGGCTGGCGGCGGGGCCAAAAAGGTCAGCTGGACCAGACCGGTGGTGGTCCTGAATTGCGAGATGGCATCTGCCCCTCCCGTTGTGTCCGGGAGCAGGAACAACTCTGTGCTGATCAGCAGGCGGGTTGCCGGCTTACCGTCTGTGTCCGTCAGCCTGGCTGGAATTTTTGCCAAGTTGCCGATCAGGGTGACAGTCTGGCGACCATGGATCTGGTTGACTAAATGTTCGGGGCCAACAGGAGGATTGAGATGGGGAGTGACATGAATAAGGCCGACCAGAAAGAGAAACAACAAGAGCGCCAGGGTGGCAACGAGCCTGCCGGTCTTCTCCGCTCTGAACCTGAGGCCGACCAGAGCAAGAGCACCAACGCCGATCGCCGCAACCCAGATCGCTACATTTTCCTTGCTTTCCGCTACGGCAAAACCGATTCCGAGAGCAAAAAAGCTTACGGCAACAGGGAGCAGATTATTCAGCATCACTCTGGTAGAGTTTTCTGAACTTGCGAATATTCTTTTCAATGGGACCGGAGAGAGAGATCCCGTATTTCTGCAGGTATTCCGCAACCATCCTGTGGGTGTTGAAAATCGGTACATTAAGGGCAAGGTTCATGATGCACTTGTCAATATAGATCGATCGTTTTTCTTTATTGTAAAAGGTGTCAAGGAGTTCCGGAAACAGTCGATAGAACGAAGCCGAATCCTCGGCGTAAAGAAGGGCATCATGGTCTTCCCGTAGGTCGCCGGGCAGGATTGGCGCCTCGAAACCGAACTTCCAGCCGGTGGCGCCGTTGTGATAACCCTCTGCCCACCAGCCGTCCATAATGCTGATGTTCGGGATGCCATTCATGGCCGCCTTCATCCCGCTTGTACCGCTGGCCTCGAGCGGGCGTTTCGGATTGTTCAGCCAGACATGCACGCCTGCCACCATGAGCTTGGCAATCTGCATGTCATAGTTGGGGATGAAAACCAGCCGGCCCAGCCCCTTTGATTTATGGTAAAGTTCGTCCTGGGAATCAAGAATCAGCTTGATGACAGATTTGCCCGGTTCGTCGGATGGGTGGGCCTTGCCGGAAAAAAGGAAATTAACCGGCTGGTTGCGGGCAAGAATGATTTCCGCCAGCGTGTCGATATTCTCAAAAATCAGATCGGCCCGTTTGTAAGTGGAAAAACGCCTGGCAAAACCAATGGTGAACACGGCCGGATCAAGATTCCTTTCCTTGTCGTCCAGGAATGAGAGGAAATTCGGGGGTTCAATCCATGTTTCATGAATCTGCTGACGATGCCTGACCAGCATCGCATTGACGAAATCCATGAGTTTCTTCGTGTCGTGAGCCCAGGCCTGTTCCAGGTAGCTGCGGAATTTCTTGTTGGTAAGCAGTTTGCCCGCATTGGCAAACACACCGGGATCACTCTGCCAGTTATGAAACTCCGGGAAGCTGTCAAAGACCTCGGCCTTGGCAAAACTGATCCAGGTGAGATGGTGAACGCCATTGGTGATGGCGGTAATCTTGTCCGCGTGCTCTGGAAACTGCTGCTTAGTAACATTCCGGTGCAGTCTGCTGACGCTGTTTGTTGACCGGTTCACCTTCATGGCCAGCGATGTGAAGTTGTAGACATTCGGATTATCCTTGTCTCGGGCCAGCAGGTCAAGGAGGCGCCGACAGAAGGTATGGCTCAACCCCGCATAGATCGAGGTGCTGAAGCGGTCATGGCCGGCAGCAACCGGAGTGTGAATGGTATAAACAATGTTTTGCGCTACCTGGGCCGCCGCGTTATAAATATCCTGATCCGTGGCAATGGTCTGAAAATCCTGGCCAAGGGTGTTCAGCAGCTGATCAGCGATACGGTGGAGGATCACGACCACCCCATGCTGTTCATTGAGGTGCAGTGTCTTTGACGAGATGCCCAGGAGTTCGGCGAGGTGAAGGATGCCGGCCCCCAGCATGCGGCGCTGGGTCGCCCTTACCCTTTCAGAGCTGCTGTCATAGAGCTGATCAGCAGACTTTCGTATCCACTCCGGCGACGACGGGATGCTGTAATCAAGCAGGAGTTCCGGAACGAAAAAATCCAGGCTCTCGTTGATTTCCATTTTCATCCAGACTTGGGCGTAGGTTGAAATAGGATGATCCTTATCATCAAAAAAAGGGATTTCTATTTCAAGCGCCCGGTCCGGATAAAGGGGGTTTTTCAGCAGATACAATCCCGGGGTGTTATGCGGCTCCCATTCAGTGGCCCATGCTACCTGACCAAGCCGAGAATCAACCAGCTGTGAGAAGTACCCCTTTTTATAGAGCAGCGAGATGGCGACAACCGGTATCTTGCAGGCAGCAAAACTCTTCAGGGTATCGCCGGCCAGGACACCGAGCCCGCCGCTGTAATTCGGTATCTTCTGGGGACCGCGGATGACCTTCTTGACAAAGGCATCAATCAATGGATCCGGGCTGTCCGTTATGCCAAGGTATTCGAGCCGACTCTTGACCGGGTGGAAGACATCAAGATCGGCACCTATTTCCATGGAAACATAAATCAGGGAATTTCCTGCCGGCGCGGTCAGCTCTGCCCATACCTGATTAAGAACCTGCTGCGAAACGCCGAAAAAAGTTCCAAGGCTATTGACCGCAAGCATATCCCGGAGGTAGATATCCTTGTCAATAATTGTGCTGTCCCAGTTGTGCATAGTTTTTTTTATTTTTGTTTTTGTTTTTGAATCGATTAGTTATTAAGTGGCAGACCCGCGTACTCCAATGAAGGTTTATATCATAATTAAAGAAAAAAAGCGGAAAAAACCTGTGGAATAAACCAAGGACGCCATAAATAGACATTGAATTTTTAATCGGACTTATATATCTTGCGCCCTTATGAATCTTTAAGAATGAGTGTTTAGGTGAATTGTTTTACTTTTGGGGGTTAACTTACAAAATTTTACAAGAAGGACCAATGGTCTGAGGAGGAAGTGAGATGGAGAGAAAGGGATGGTTATTGGGGATTGCAATTCTGGCGGTCGTAGTGTCTTTTGGCGTGACTGGTTGCGCCAAGAAGAAAGTCGCCACGGAAGCCGCACCGGTGTCGTCCGTTGCCGCACCGGCACAGACTGGTAGCATGGGTAGTGGTGAATCACTTGAGACGAGGCCTGCCACCACGAGCACCCGCACGGTTTCAGAGGGAAGGACTCATGCCCCGATGCTGCCGGTATATTTTGATTATGACAAATCAAATATCCGGGCTGATCAGGCTGGCCGTATGGAGAAGAATGCGGCATTCCTAAAGGGTAGTGGTGCTGTTGCCGTTACTATCGAAGGAAACTGCGACGAACGCGGCACCAACGAGTACAACATGGCCCTTGGCGAACGCCGGGCGTTGAGCGCCAAGAAATACCTGGTTAATCTGGGTGTTGCCGACGGGCGCCTGAAGACCATCAGCTATGGCGAGGAAAAAGCCCTCCTGTTCGGTCACGACGAGACGTCCTGGGCTCAGAACCGCCGCGATGATTTCGTTATTAATGACTAATTGAGTTTGTTTTTCGGCATATACAGATTCGCGTGACAGAGCCTGGAACCGACCACGGATAGATCTATCGTGTCGTAACCAGACCACAGCGAGCAGAGACCGGGATGAGAACAAACGGCCGTAATGTTCTCATCCCTTTTTTTATTGGTCAGGGACGAGGGGAAGTTGACGTGCCTGGGCTCCCGAGTCCTTTAAATGAAACAAGGAGTTAACATATGAAAATTTCGAGATTCTTGCCAGTTGCAGCAATCACTTTCCTGTTGGTTGTCTCGCCTAATATCGGTCAGGTAAACGCCGAGGACAAACCTTTGAAGATTGCGACGGTGAGCATCCAGGAGGTTCTCTCGCAGACCGCGGCAGCCCAGGAAGCCAAAAAAGTTCTCGAGGCAGAAGTAGCCAAGATCCGTGGCCGGTTGCAGACGGACCAAGACGCCATCGAGGGATTGCGGTCTGAGATTGAAAAGAAAAACTCCGTATGGAGTGAGGCGGTTCGCCTTGAAAAAGACAGGGAACTCCAAAAAAAGATGCGGGAATTGCAGGTCAAGACAGAGGATGCCCAGTTTGAGTTGCAACAGATGGAAAAAAAGGTAATGTCACCCATCTTGAAGGAGCTTCAAGAGGCATTTGCCGAGGTGGGCAAACAAAACGGTTATTCTCTGATCCTGGAAAAATCAAAAGCCGGACTTGAGTCGCGAAGCGGCCTTCTCTATGCGGATGATTCCATCGATATCAGCGATAAAATCAAGAAGGCGCTTGAAGCCCGTCTCGCCAAGGGAAGCAAGACCAAATAATTCATGATAAGCTGATCGTTCCGACGAGGGCTTGCAAAATAAGGGGGGAGCAGAGACATCCGCTCCCCCTTCCCTTTTGGAATCCCTGTTAGAGAAGCGAAATCGCCGGCGCCAAGGGGCCTGCCCGCACTCTCGCTTAACCGGGCTGGACTAAACCTGCCAACCTGCGCGCGAGACGCTTCATGTTATCCATGGAGAACAAATGGGCATATATCAGTTCCAGCCCACCGTTTCTGAATAATTTATTTACCTGGTTGGCCTCGAGGGCGGCAAACTTCTTGCGATCAACAACCAGTAAGCCGGACAATGTAATCTTTTCCCCACTTTTAAGTCTCAAATTGTATTTCATCGGCTCAAGCAAATCAAGCCGAGCCAATTCATTGCAGAACTCCATGGTCTTCTGCTGCTGATCGTAAAATTCCTGTAAAAAATCCAGCGATTTCTTGAGAGCCGGCCCTGGGGTTCCATCGGCTGAAAACAACCTCTCACCTCTTCCCTCCGTGTTGAACCCAGGGAACTCCTTATCAAAACAGACAGCCAATTCGCTTTTCCCTTCCTGGGCAGTAGCTGGGATAAAAGGATAGCGGCGGACATAAGCGGGCACATAAGCAGCATCCCATGTAGCCTTGCCATTCTCTGTTTTACGCATGAATAGATTTTCATTCTCCCGCAGACCGACCAGAACCACCGACAACACGCTGTCGCGGCTTTTGACAAAAATTATCGGATATTCCCTTGCTGCACTGGCAAACTCGGCGGCAAGCAGAAAAATGGAGTTGGACTGGGCGGCGAAACTCAAATCGTCACTGGGCTCAACATACCAATCGGCATGGAGTTTTTTATTAAGCATGGTGAGCTTTTTATAAAAAGGCGGATTCATCATAATTCATCTCCTTATTTTTCTTTTTGACTCCCATTCTGAGTTTTGCAATAATGAAACTACTCAGGGGGATAGGCTGTAGTCTTTTAGGGACGACGCGACTAATGTATCAGACACAAAACCGTCTTATCAACCAGATCAAGTGCTCTATACTCCGTGCAATTTCGCATTGTTCTTCTTTACCTGTTCACCTAAACATCTACAGACTAAACACCTGGACAGTTATCCTGATTGCGGCATGGCTGCTTTCCAGCCTGTCGGCCGGCTGTAGCGGCCGCCAGCCGGTATCGCTCAACGACCTGCAAACCGTTGCCACGGCGCAATCCATGACCGTGCGCCGACTCAACACCAATCCCTTCACCCTGCTGGCGCTTTCTCCCCGTATACCTGCCGGCCAGGTTCTGCGGGTATATATCGAAGGAGACGGCCGGGCCTGGATCAGCCGCAGCCGGCTTTCCTCCGACCCGACGCCGACCAATCCCCTGGCTCTGGAACTGATGGCCGTGGACAACACACCAGACAAGGCCTACCTGGCCAGACCCTGCCAATATCTGCAGACCGGGGCGTGCAACGACAGCTACTGGTCCGGTCACCGCTTTTCCCAGGAGGTGGTGGACAGCATGAACGAGGCCCTGAATCAGCTCAAGGACGCTGGCAACTATCGTCACCTGGAACTGGTCGGCTATTCCGGCGGCGGCACAATGGCGGCCCTGCTGGCGGCCCGCCGTGATGACGTGCGCTTCCTGCGGACGATTGCCGGCAACCTGGACCACGTCTGGCTGAACAAACACCACAAAGTCTCACCGCTTACCGGTTCACTCAATCCACCCGACTTCGCTGATCGACTCAGCCGCATCCCCCAGCGTCACTTTGTGGGCGAAAATGACCGGATCGTACCCTTGGCTGTGTACAGATCGTACGCCGGCTTTTTCCGGGATACCGGCTGTCTGGCCGTGACAACCGTACCGGGTGCGGATCATGTCAGCGGCTGGCAAGAAAACTGGCCACGCTCCCTGGAGGAGGCCCCGGGTTGCAGAAATTAACAAGGCAGAGGTTCGGAGACAGAAGGCAGAAGAAAAAAACCGCAGGAATTCAAACTTCTAACCTCTGCCTTCCGCCTATCATTTAATCAAATTGCGGCCAAACTTGATGAGACTACGCACCTCTTTACCCTGCAAGCCCACCAGCAGGGGCGACTGCGTGTTTGGCAGCAACGCCACATCGTAAATCTCATCAACCGAGCCGGTGATGTTCAGCTTGTAGACAATCTCGCCATCATCAATCCGGATAATATAAACTCCGCAAACCGGCTCCGCGTTGCGCTTCGGTAGCTCCTCATCCAGCGGCAGCCCCTTGAAGGTTTTATGGCGCGGCTTGGAGATGCCCACCAGGGCATAGTCGCCAAAAAAGCGCAGGCCGCGCACAAACCCCGGGCACCAAGTCAGCGGTTCAAAACGCCGATTCTTCACATCAACCCAGCCGAGATAACCGCGACCTGCCTCCAGCAGCCAGAGTCGTCCCCGGTACAGGCGCGGCGAATGCGGCATGGAAAGACCGCTGATGATCGTTTCGTTGGTGCGGGCGTCAATCACCATGCCGCCGTCGGCCCGCAACTCGCGCCACCCGGCCCGGACATTGCTCGCCCCGGTCACTGTCACATAGGCCGGTACGCCGTCTTCCAGGCAGAAGCCGTTGAGGTGACAACGATCCTCCGCAACCAGCGCATCGATAAAGGGCGGCCGCCACATGGGGCTGAAGCAGCCTTTGTCTTCAAGGTAGGCCAGGCAGTTATACTGGGTGACGGCAGCAACCAGGCGGCCATTGCGGTCGTAATGCAGATCATGAACATCTACCGCGCCGGTGACATGACAGTGGCGCGGCAGAAATATTTTGTCCCAACCATCGTAGATCTTGCCCGATTCCAGCCCATTTTCAAAACGCCAAACCTGGAATTTGGTGGAAAGCAATAAACCCTCCTCCTGGGGCAGCAGGGCCATGGCATGGTCGAAATTTCGCTCGGTCACGGCCAGCCTGCCACGGTTGGGGCCAACCAGCACCACCTTGCCCGCGGTATACGTGGTGAAGGCGAGAGAGCCATTCAATTTAGCCAGCCAGGGAATCAACCCGTTTGAAAAATTCAGGTGAAAGGGATTTTTGGGCGCTTCAGACACATCGTCACCAACCACGCGCGGCACGGACGCGGCAGGTTTTTTCCCCTTGACCTCGTTCAATTCCTTGGAGGATACTGTTGCTTTCTTCGCATTGGCCATGTTCGTATCCTTGTTCGGTTTCGCCATCTCATCATCCTGTCGGTTCATTCATTTCTCTACACCGCAAAATGCCCCACCACATGGGTGAGGCATTTTGCGATACAACTGTGAAGAACTGGTTAGAATTCGTAGCGCAGCTTGCCGCTCACGCTATGGGCATTGAAATCCTCACGTCCCAGATAGTCATAACCCACCCGCAGACTGACCGGTGAATCATTCTTGAGAAAGGTAAGGGCGGCAGAGGCCTCATATGTAAGGCGGGCCGGATCTGCTCCCATTGAAATAAAGGGAGTATGGCCGCCCACAAAGGTTGATGAAGTCTGGAGCTGATCGCCCATCAGGTCATAGGAGAGCATAGCGCTGAACTCCGGCACCACGGTTCCCCAATCATTCTGCACCCTGGTGTTCAGGCGGACGCCGCCGCCCAGGTTAAGGGCGTCGTAATCCTGCGAATCGACAGTAAGCGCCAGGGGACCGCCCGTTTCCGTGTAGCCGTCAAAGGATTTACGGATGTATTCCAGGCTGGCCACCGGTTTCAGGACCCAGGCCCCACCGATCTTGTAATCGGTGCCGGCCAGGATCCGGGCGCCAAACACACTGCTGTCATAGGTAGCCAGCAGGTTATTACCGGCAAACCGTCGCTGGCTGTCAACCTGACCCCAACCAGCCGAAAGCTGTCCTTCGCCAAACCAGCCATTGCCCTTGTATGCTCCGTACATGGTGAGTATATAGTCATCCATGTCAAACGTTCTAACATTGTCATCTGTCTCCGCATCGCTCTTGCCGATGGTAAAAGCCGCACCCAGGATGGCCTGCGGACTGAGCCGTCCGTCAAAACCAAAAGAAGCACTCTTGTTGTCGGCTCCATAACCCACCACGGAATCCCGCTCGGCCTGATCAGATTTATTATACCGGCCATCAACCCAGAGGCCCTTGTCAGCGGTCTTGTCGCCGCTGTTCAAGCCTGTCGTTTCATTCTGAGCATCCAGTGCTGCGAGGCGATCTTCAATACTGAACAGGGATGACGACATGGTAAAGCCAACACCGCTCATGAAGGCGCCGCTGACATCCGGATGCCAGTCATTCGGGTTGCTGAAGAAATTAAAGAGTCCATCTTTCCAGGCCGCCAAAGCTGCTGCGGCACCGTTCGGCGTCAATAAGCCCATGCGAATTGCCCTGCTTAACGACAGGAATTCAGCGTTAATGTAAAGATTATCGGCATCGCTCAACTCAGAATCCCAGATGAAGCGCAGCAACGGAGAGTTGAACTGCGGGGCGTTCAGGTACAGACCGGTACGACCGGCTGTCCAGTCGCCCGTGCCGGCCTGGAGCAAATGATAGGTATCCGTGGTGCCAAACCCTTCAGCGATCAACTCGTCTTCGACATTTGGCAGGTTAACCCTGAAGGTTGTCCCGTCGGCCAGGGTGGCAGTGCCGCCGACCTGAAAGTAAGCGCCCTCGGCACCGTCAATATAATACGCATCGGAATCATGATCCAGCGTAGCCTCCAGAACACCGGTACTTGCATTGTTCAAGGTATCAACATGCAGGCGGCCGGCAATGGTGCCCTCGTTGTTGACCGTGAGCGATTCGTTGTCATCCCAGATGGCCCAGGCATCGTTCATGTGCGAAGCGATGGCCCGCACCTCGGAGGTGGCGTCGATATTGATCTCGCTTGGATCAGCGGTGTCAACATAGATACCAGCTGCCCAGGTGCTTCCATACGTGTCGTTACTATAGGCCATGGCGGTAACGCTGGAGTTGTTCTCCAGGGTAATGGTTACGCCGCCTTCGCCGTTGATATCAATCCCGATCGCCCTGGCGTCCGCTTCTTCATCATCCTCCTCGTGCGCCGTGGCTGTGACGCTGATCGTCGAGTTGTCAAGGCTGACGGATTCAATGTTCTCGGAGGCAATACCATAGGCATAGGCACCTGCATCGCAGTAGATCGATTCAGCCGAGGCCTCGACGGTCAGGCTCGAATCCGTCAAGCTCACAGCGCCGCTGTCATGGATGCCGTAGGCATAGGCATAGGATTCATCTCCCAAGGCATAGGTCTCTGCCGTAACCATGATGCTTGAGGCATCGAGCGTCACAGCGCCGGCATCACGGATGCCGTAGGCATAGGCATAGGCATCACTTGAATAATCATCATACACGGACTCGGCCCTGACATTGACGGTAATGGATGAGCCGTTGCTCAGGCTGACGTCGCCGGCATCGTCGATGCCAAAGCCGAAGGCATACCCCTCGCCGCCGTCGCCGTGGTTCACGGCCGTGGCATTGACCGTGATGGTTGAACCGTTGTCAAGGATGACCTCACCTGTATGATCGATGCCATAGCCATAGGCGTAGGCCACGGAATCTGCCCCGAAGGTGTCGGCCGTGGCATTGACCGTGATGCTTGAGGCATTATCAAGGGCAACGGAGACAGTGCCATGTATTCCATAGGCATAAGCATAAGCGTCTGAGCTAGCCCCATATGTAGCCGCTGTGGCGTCGGCCGTGACCGACGACCCGTTGTCAAGGCTGACGCCTTCGGCGCCGTCGATGCCGTAGGCAAATGCCGAGGCGTCATCAAATTCGCCATCGCCGTATATGCCGTAGTAGCCACCCGTATACGCCGTAGCTTCGGCAGCCACACTGGAAGCATTGTCCAGGGTGACGGCATCGCTGTTGTTAATGCCGCGCGCCGTGGCCTGTACTCCTGAATATTCAGCCGCGGCATAGGCGGTTGCGGTCACGGTTGCGCCATAGTCCATGGAGACGTCATAACTGTCGTTAATGCCCCAAGCGCTGGCCGAAGCCCAGTCGTCATACGCGGTGGCCTCGGCATCGGCAGTCACGGTGGAGTTATCCAGGGTGACATTGCCGACAACCCTGATTGCCCAGGCATCGGCATCCGCTTCCATGGAGGCGGAGTCGGCCGTGGCATAGGCCTGAACGCTGGAGTAGCTGTTCAGTTCGACGTCGCCTTCGACATTGGCGATGCCATAAGCATCGGCATAGGAATATTCATCATTGGCATAGGCGTCGGCCGTGGCGGTGACGCTGGAGCCGTTGCTCAGGGTGACGGAACCCACCGAGCGGATGCCGGAGGCCCTGGCCCAGCCCTCGCCGCCATCAGCAGCAAAAGCGTAGGCATCGGCAAGAACTTCGGAGGCATCAAGGGTAACGGCGCCGTCAACACCGACAATCCCGAAGGCGTAGGCATAGGCATAGCCATCGTTTTCCGTATCCGCCTCGGCATAAGACTTGACGCTGGAGCTATTCGCCAGATCAACATTGTCGGCGCCGGCAATGCCGTACGCATAGGCATAGGCATCATCATACTTGGAGGACGCATCGGAATGGACCTCAACGCTTGAGGCATCGAGGCTCACCGAATCAACATTGGTTATACCATAGGCATAGGCATACGCCCGGTCATCGTTCGAATACGCGTCGGCCACGACATTGACCTGCGAACCGTTGCTGAGGTCCACACTCCCGGCGCTGGCAATGCCATAGGCATAGGCATAGGCATCTCGGTTATAAGAGTCGGCCTCAGCATAGGCGTTCACCGTGGAGGCGTCAAGGGTTACCCCCCCGGTGTCCCGGATGCCATAGGCATAGGCCTTGGCATAGCTGTTATACGAATAGGCATTGGCATCGGCGGTCACGGTGGAGCCGTTGCTCAGATCAACGGAAGTAACATTGTCGATACCGAGTGCGTGGGCATAGCCCTCGGCGCCGTCGGCATCGGCATAGGCATAGGCGCCCACGCTGGAGGCGTCAAGGGTGACGGCGCCGGTTTCATGAATGCCATAGGCATAGGCATAGGTGTCATCATTGCCGCCATCACCGCCACTGGCATAGGCAACGGCAATCACGCTGGAGTCGTTGCTCAGGCTGACATCGCCGTCGGCCGAGTGAATCCCGTAGGCATAGGCGATACCGTCGTTTTGATCAGACATGGCGCCAGCCAAGGCCTCAACGCTGGACATATCAAGGGTCACGGCGCCGGTGTCGGTAATGCCATGGGCACGGGCAACGGCGATATCATTATAAGCATCAGCACCGGCATAGGCGTAGACGCTTGAGTAGTTGCTCAATTCAACGGCGCCGGCATATCCGATGCCAGCCGCCTGGGCCGTGGCATCATCGCCTTCGGACTTGGAAAGGGCGCCTGCCGTAACGGAAGAATTGTCAAGGGTAACGGTGGCGCCGTTCGTGTCATAGATGCCCTGGGCAATAGTATCGGCATACCAGCCAGGCGAATAGGCATGCGCCGTGGCCGTTACACTCGAGTCATTCAGCGAGACCGCGCCAACATTCTTAATGCCGACCGCCTTTGCAAAACCCTCGCCGCCGTCGACATAGACGGGATCGCCGTATTCGTCATGGTAAAGATTGGCATCGGCATGGGCGGTGACGCTGGAGTCGTTGAGGGTGACGGCACCGGCATTCCTAATGCCATAGGCAAGGGCCTGGGCATCGTAACTGTCGTAGCCCGTCTCAGCAGTTGCATAGGCATACACACTGGAGCCGTTGCTCAAGGTGACGCCCTCGGCGCCGTCGATGCCATAGGCATACGCACCGGCTGTATCGTCATCCGAATAGGCATAAGCCGTGGCGTTCACCGCGGAGCCGTTATCCAGAGTGACGGTGCCGACATTCTTTATGCCAGTGGCATAGGCATACGCGTCTTGCCAGCTACCATAGACATCCGCGTAGGCGCTTGCCTCAACGACAGAATAATTGTCCAGCGAGACGCCATCGGCGTTTGCAATGCCGATGGCCGTGGCATAGCCCTCGCCGCCGTCGGCATAGGCGTAGGCATAGGCGCTCACGCTGGAGGCGTCAAGCGTCACGTCGCCGTCGACATTCCGGATGCCCACCGCATAGGCCTCGGCATAGTCAGTTGAACCGTTAGGCGAATACGCATACGCAGAGGCATTGACTGCGGAGCCGTTGCTCAGGGTGACGCCCTCGGCGCCGTCAATGCCATAGGCATAGGCACCGGCATTCCCATAATCCGAGTCGGCCCAGGCGTAGGCACCCACAGTGGAACCGTTGTCAAGGCTGACCGCCCCAGAAACATTCCGGATGCCATAGGCATAGGCCAGGGCAAGATCGTCTGCGTCGGCATTGGCATAGGCATAGATCCCGGAGTCATTATCCAGGGTGACGCTGTCCGCGCCGTCAACGCCGTAGGCATAAGCGCCGGCATCTTCGTATTTCGAATAGGCATCAGCCTCGGCCCAGATTCCGGAGTCGTTGTCAAGGCTGACCGCGCCACCGTCCTCGATGCCGGTGGCATAGGCAAAGGCGTCGTTGCCATCCTCTGCATAGGCGTAGGCGGAAGCATCGATCCAGGAGCCATTGTCCAGAGAGACGGAATCAGCCCCATCAATGCCGGTCGCATACGCGTAGGCATTGTAGCCATCGGTGTAGCCGTATGCATAGGCCACCACATGGGAGTTGTCGAGTGTCACATCGCCGCCATCGACAATACCCCGAGCCGTGGCATACTGATCACTGTATCCATAGGCATAGGCATAGGCATGGACGCCGGAATTGGCCAGATCTACGCTGCTGGTGGCGGCATCGAGATCGATGCCCACGGCGCTTGCCGTCCCATTATCCACTATCCAGGCATCGACGCTGGCCTCATCCAGATTGACAAGAGCGGCATCGCCGCCAAAGATCTGAATGCCGGTGACATTATCGTAGGCGTCGTAATAATTATAGATACCGACCGATGAACCGGCCTCCAGGTCGACCACACCGTTGCCGGCGATGGAAATCGCGGCCCAGTAGTCATCCACGTCAAGCTCCGCGTCCGTATTAGCCTCCAGGGTCACATGGGTGAGGTTGCTCGCGCCAAGGTACACCTCGACTATCGGGTCAGAACTGTACCCTGAAAGGGAAATGTTGTTGATTCCGGCGTCGGCCGTGCCGGCGGCCATGGCACCGGCAAACACCGGCACGAGCAGAAGGCGGGACAGAGCGGCCTTGCTATAACGTTGAGTCTTCATTCATTTTCCCCCATGTGAGCGTAATTTTTAATGAATCACCCTCGTCAAAAATATACTTGTTATCCCTTTATAACTAAAAAAATAGTCCTTTTTAATAACAAGAGCCCGCGGCTCATGTCAATATATTAATAAGCCGGCAATGCTAAAAAATTGGTTCACGATCCGCTGGCTATTCCGATAGTTAGGAGCAGATGTCGCGGCGCAACCACCCCGAAGTCAAGGAGACAGGATTCAGGCATCAGAATAAAACAAGAAAGCCGAGGTGATATTCATGTTGAACCGGTCCCCTGAAGATGGTATCAAGCTGCTGGCGGCGCATTCATGCACCATTCTGATCTGAATGCTGACTCCTGACTTCTGTCTCCCTGGATCAGTTGCGTCCCGGCTACCAAACCAACTGCCCCAATGAATCAATGCTCATCGTCGGAACAACAGCCAGAGAACCCGAAAAATGAGAATCGCCGCCGGACTTCGTTTTTACCAGCGCTTTGGGCGATCGGCCCAGGATCTCTGGCCGGCCGTCAGCTGGGCGCTCCTCGGCCCGGGCGGCGGCTGGTCAACGCCACCGCAACATGCCGAAATCGCGGTACTCATCGACGATGCCTACTGTCCCCGTTTCAAAGAGGCCATGCTGGCGGCCCCGAACCTCTGCTGGGTACACACCGAGAACAGCGGCATCGACGAGTTGTTCTATAAAAAAATCCTTGTCAGGAATGTGCTGCTGACCAGATCCCCCGGGGCAAACGGACCGGAAACCGCCGAGTTTGTCTTCGCGGTCATCCTCCGGGCGGTGAAGAGGCTGGGCGAGCTGCATTGCCAGCAACAGCGCCGCTGCTGGCAACGGCTCGAGCTGGAAGGTCTCGGCAATAAGACCATCCTGGTGATCGGCCTCGGCGCGGTGGGCGGCCGGGTGGCGGAGCTTGCCAGGGCCTTTGGCATGCATGTGCTCGGCATCAGAAAAAAACAACAGCCGACAGCGACGGTTGACGAAATCGGCACGCTCGACAGCCTGCCGGCTTTTCTACCAAGGGCCGATGTCGTGGTGCTGGCCCTGCCCCTGTCGCCGGCGACCCGCCAGTTGTTCGGTGACGCCCAGTTCCGGGCCATGAAGGATACGGTCATCCTGGTCAACGTCGCCCGGGGAGAGCTCGTTGACATTCAGGCGCTACGCATAGCCCTGGCCGCGAAACCCGCCATGCAGGCCTGCCTGGATGTCATGCCCGAGGAACCCTGGCCAGCCGACGACGATCTCTGGCAGATGCCCAACGTCTTGCTGACGCCGCATGTCGCCTGGTCCTCGCCGCTCTACCGACCGCGGGCCGCGGCGCTCTGGCTGGACAACCTGACCCGCTACCGCCAAGGCCTGCCGCTGCTGCATCAGGTAATGCCCGACCGCTGCTGATCTGGCCGACCACTGCCGGCAGGCTATCAAATATCACCCGACCAGAGAAACAAAATCCTCGTATTTCCCGGATCGGGAGCGCTCGATCCGCTCCACAAAACTGAGAGAAACCTGGAAAGGATACGGCAGCAGTGCCCGCAACCCCTCGATCAGTCGCCTTTCCTCTTCCTCAAGCAACGCACGATCAGCCACCAGGTTTACCGTCAACTTCTCCATATCCGTCTGGATAATCTGCACCTGCCGCACCGGCGCGCTGTCCGCCCACTTGCTGGCCGGAAAGCTCGGCCAGTATTTTCGGCCGTCAGGCGCGGTCAGGATATTGCGTTGTCGCCCCAGGATGCGGGTCAGCACAGGCAGGCCCCTGCCGCACGGGCATGGTTCGCCGACCTCGGCGTAATCGCCAAGCTCATAGCGAAGAAGGGGCATGGTAAAATTGTGCAGGGCAGTGACCACCACCCTGCCGATCCCCCCTGGCGGGCAGGGAACATCTGCATCATCCAGGACCTCCACCAGCACCGCCTCGGACTGCACATGATAGTGTTCGTGCCCGGGACACTGCAGGGCGATGTAGCCGATCTCCTGGGAACTGTACATATCCTTGACCGGTGCGCCCCAGACCTCTTGACAGATTTCCCGGACATCGCCGCCAACGGTTTCGCCGATGGTGCGCACCTCTTTCAGGCCGGGCAGTTGCCAGTTCCTTTCCCGGAACAGCCGGGCCAGGGCAAGGATATTCGATGGGTAGGAAAGCAGGTAGCCGGGCGCCTGTTGCATGAGCCACTCGGCCTGTGCCGCGACATCGGTCAGGATGCTCATGCGGACCGCCGGGCCGGTGGCAAACACCGGGGCAGTACTCAACCCCCAGTTGGCCGCCTGACCGCTGTCGCCCGGCTTGAGTCCGCGCATGCTCCGGATAAAAGCGTGCTTCGCGGTAAAATCACGGCCATGCCACAGATGATCCCGCAGGCCGAAGACCTTCCAGAAAAGCTGGGACACATCGGTGCCGTAAGTGGTGACCGGCGTACCGGTTGAGCCGGAGGTCTGCATCCGGCAGAGGCTGCCATGCCCGGCCGGAACAGCTGTACTCAGCAGTCGCGTCCCGGCCGTCTGCACAGCGCGCCGGGTCAGCAGCGGCAACTGCCGCCACGCCTCCCAGGTAAAATCCGCCGGGCGTTTCATTCTGATATCCTGAAAGCTTTCCTGATAATGCGGCACGGTAGAAAGGGCATGCGCCAACACCTTGGCAAGTTGCAACCTCTGCAGGGCAAGCAACTCCTCGCTGGCAAGCCACTGGCTCGATTCGAGCTGGAACAGAACCGCGAGCATATTAGCCCCTTGCGGACCAGGCAGGGCCGGCCAGATGATTTCCGAGGCGGAACTCTTCATCACATTGTTAATACAACGCGCGGAAAGACCTACTGGCCTTCCTGCTTCCGAATTATTTTGTGTGATTGAACACGTTGTTGTCTTTTTCTTTCAGCCTTCAACCTTCAACCTATCCACACGGGGTCGCCAATTTGTTTAATTTGCAGCAAAATACCCTTACCATTGTCATCAGGGATATGGTACAAAAAAGAGCATTATGGACATGAAACCAATGTTGAGCAATGTGCCCTCCAGCATCCACGGCATCGCCTGGCCGGCCCTGCCCGTGCCCGAGACCTCGTGGTTTCTTGCCGTTCTCTTCCAACTGGAGGAAAGCCAGTGGTGGCCGGCGGAGAAAATCGCCGAGTATCAGTTCCGGCAATTGAACCAGGTGGCAGCCCACGCCCTGGAAACG
Organism: Deltaproteobacteria bacterium RIFOXYD12_FULL_57_12; assembly: GCA_001799275.1. Taxonomy (GTDB): domain Bacteria; phylum Desulfobacterota; class Desulfobulbia; order Desulfobulbales; family BM004; genus YD12-FULL-57-12. The sequence goes on along the minus strand of MGTE01000072.1, from coordinate 14,168 downwards.
GTCCCCTTCTACCAGGCTCGCCTGCGCGCGGCAGGCATTAGAAAAGGCAAAAAAGCAGGCCCGGAACAATGGCAACGAATACCCCCACTGAAGCGCTTTGAGCTCCAGCAGAACGAAAAAAACCTATTGAGCCGTCGATTGCCCAAGGAACACGGGAAACTCACCACGCTGCGGTCATCGGGCTCAACCGGTAAGCCGGTACAGGTCGCCGCCACCCAGCTTACCAATTTCTTCTGGCAGGTATTCACCCTGCGGGAACATTTCTGGCGGAGGCGGGATTTTTCGGGCACCCTGGCCGCCATCCGCCATTTTGCCGGAGGCGGGGCGCAGCACCCCGGATTGACCGCCACTGACTGGGGGCCATGGACCGCTGCCATCACCCGCACCGGCCCCTCCCATATGCTGAACAGCAACACGGACATCGGTCTGCAGGCGGCATGGCTGCTCGACAAAAATCCCGACTATTTCCTGAGCTACCCCTCTAATCTCAAGGAGCTGGCCGATTATTTCATAAAATCAGGCCTCAAACTTCCCCGACTGCGGGAGATCCGCACCATGGGCGAGGTGGTTGACGAAAATGTCCGGGCAATCTGCCAACAGGCATGGGATGTCCCCCTGGCGGATATTTACACCGCTCAGGAGATCGGCTACATCGCCCTGCAATGTCCACAGCATGCGGAAAATTATCATGTGCAGAGCGAGAATCTCTTAGTCGAGGTGCTAAACGACCACAACCAAGCATGCCGGCCCGGCGAAATCGGCAAGGTGGCGGTCACCACCCTGCACAACTATGCCATGCCGCTCATCCGCTATGAAGTTGGGGATTATGCCGAAGTCGGGACTCCTTGCCCCTGCGGTCGCGGCCTGCCGGTTCTGTCCCGGGTGCTCGGCCGGCAGCGGAATATGCTCGTGCTGCCGGACGGCAGAAGAATCTGGCCGACTTTCGGCGTCAGCACCTGGGCGCAGGATCTGCCGATCATCCAGTTCCAGTTTGTCCAGAAAGACCTGGAGCGGATCGAGGCGCGTCTGGTCACCAGCCGGCCACTGACCAATGACGAGGAGGCCAGGCTGATCAGCGCCCTGCACCGCCGACTCACCTACCCGTTCCAGGTTGATTTTACATACATGACCGAAATACCGCGCTCCAGTTCCGGGAAATTCGAGGACTTCATGTCGGATGTGGCACGCCGGTGACTTTTTTTTAGTAGGCGCCTCACGCCGCGGGCGGCGATTTATCATGAAGTAACTTTCGTTGAAGGTGGATGGGGAAAACAAAAGAGAATATCGAACAAGGAATAATGAATGTCGAAGCGAAACAGGGAGTTCGATCTTGAAGGCCGGTTGATTGATTTTACCGTTCGTATAATTCGAACCGCTGAGACCTTACCAAAGACAAAAATCGGCAACCACGGCCCGAAAGGGCAAAACTTCATGATTCGAAATTCCTTGTTCGATATTCGATATTCTCTTAAAAAATTTTAACTACGCAATTTCAGTAGGTTACCGTGAAGCTGCTTGGTTAGAAGGAGTGAGGAGACTTGAAAATGAGCGATAAGGGATTGCAGCACATTAAGCTGCTGGGGATCATTCTGGCGATTCTTACCGCGCTGGTCGCTGGTCACAACCAGCCGGCCCGGGCGGGAAAAATTGACGCGGCCGCCTTTTATCAGGGCAAGGTCGTCAAACTGGTGGTGGGCTATGCACCGGGCGGCGGCTACGACATCCTGGCCCGGACACTGGCGCCCTGGATCGAACAAAAAACCGGGGCCACGGTAGTGGTGGAAAACCGGCCCGGCGGCGGCGGGCTCGCGGCGATCAACCAGGTGGTCGAATCGACAGCGGACGGTCTGACCATCATGCTGGCGAACGGCCAGGCAGCGGCCCTGGCGCAACTCCTCGAACTGGAGGGCGTCCGTTTCGACCTTCTGCGGGTTCCCTGGCTGGCCCGGGTTGCGGTCGAGCGCAATGTGTTGATGGTGAGCAAACAGTCCGCCTACCGGAGCATCGCCGACCTGCAACGAGCCGCTGATCCCATCAAATGGGCCGGCGGCGGCAAGGCCGACACCATGGCCGACACCGCGGCGTGCGTTTCCGAGGCCCTTGGCCTCAAGGCCAAGATCATCATCGGCTATAAAGGCTCAAAAGAGGCGGCCCTGTCGACCATGCGCAATGAAACCGACGGCATCATCACCACCGACAGTTCGGCCCTGGGTTATGTGAAAGGTGAAGATCTGCTGGTGCCGGTCGCTGTCCTTGACCGAAGCCGCTCACCTTTGTTTCCCGATCTGCCAACCGTGTTCGAATCCGCCGAGCTGGACAAAGAACACGCCTGGTGGATCGACTACCGGGCGCAGGTAGCCCAGATCGGCCGGGTATTGCTGACCACGCCGGGGACCCCTGGCGAACGCGTCGAATTTCTGACCGCCGCCTTCCGGGAAATTCTGGCCGATCCGGCCTTCACCTCCGAGTCGGGGGCCAAGGGCCATACAATCACCTATGCGTCGGCCGACGAGTTGCGCGGGCTGCTACGCACGACGATGCAGGCGCTGAACGCCGACCAGCTGGCCCGGGTGCGATCGGTGGTGCTTGAGAAATATTACCGCTGATCGGGTACAAAGATTCAGGAGTCAGGAGTCAGAATCCAGGATTCAGAATTTCGGAAGGTAACACACTTACAGGCGGGTAGCCACCAAGCGAGCACGCATGGCCTGACCCGCGGTTGAAGGTCCGGATGGCAAGCAGACTGGGACCTCGCCCGGATCAAGGGAGTCGATGGAAAAACCGTGGACCTGCAGAAGCTCGTCAAGGTATGCCAGTGACGCAACGGGATAGGAGCAATAGCGGGCAGTGTACACCGCTGCCCAGTTTTCCAGCTTTTCCTGGGAAATTCCCAGCCGGGTCTCGTGTTGCCGACCAGCGGCCAGCAGCCTGTTCTTGAAGTCAGCGGCCTGGTCAACGGTGAATCCCTGGCGGCTTTGAACCCCGGGCCGGATCCGGTTGACAGTAACCAATTTGCCGCCCGGCCGCAGCAATTCCCACCACCGGGCAACAACAGCCGGGCGTCGCTCGGGCACGAAATTACCGAAGAAGGAATGGGTGCAGATAAGATCAAACGGCCCGCTGCCGCAGTAGTCGACAATGTCGCCGGCCCAGGTGTCGATGCTGATCCCCTGGCGCTCGGCAAACCAGCGGTTCAACAATAACGGTGTTTCGCAACAGTCAACCACGGTGATCTCGGGCACCGCAGACGCTAGCCGGTATGCATGCTGGACAACAGCCAGCATGGCGTAATCCGAGGCGCCCGAGATCAGCACCCGGCGAAAGGCGCCGGCGGCGGCCAGCCGGCTCAGGGCGCTTTCGTAAAACTGCAGTTGCATCCAGGGCGAGGCAACAACGCCGAGAATGCGGAAATATTGCCACACGCCGTGATACCAGGCACAGGATTCGCCGGAAGGTCGATTTCGGCCGCAGAGTGAAGGGGCGGCCTCCAGGGCAAGCGGCGCACTTGCAAACAACAACTCTTCCATAACGTAATAACCGAAACGTGATTGGATAAAAATGCTCAGCAGGCTTCTGCTATAACGAGATACCGCCGCCCCTGTCAATGCATACGTTATGTTGAATTTTTCGTAACTGCTCAGGTGGATAGTCTGTAGGAGTTTAGTCTAATAGCACCTGAAAAATGCCAGGAATTGTATGCTATACACCTTATTCCCTGTCTTTTTTTGCTAACAGACTACAGTCTAACAGACTAACCAACCTGAGTAATTACATTTTTCCGATTCCTGACTCCTGACTGCTAACGAACATGTTGCGATCCAACATAGATGGCATTATCTGGCCGGCCCTGGTCGGTCCGCGCTCCGCCCGGATGCTCGCGGTCCTTTTCCAGCTTGAGCAGAGCCAATGGTGGCCCCTGGCGAAGACCACCGGGCACCAGTTCCGGCAATTGCATGCCCTTCTGGCGCATGCCGTGCAAACCGTGCCTTATTACCGGGACCGCTGCCGCGGAATTACCCCGGCCCTGGACAGCGAGACAGACTCCGAGCAATGGCGGCGAATCCCCCTGCTGAAGCGGCCCGACGTCCAGCAACACGAGCAGGCCCTGGCAAGCGCCCAAATCCCCGAAACGCACGGCAAGACCCATACCCTGCACACCTCGGGCTCAACCGGTCGGCCGGTACGGGTGCAGGGCACCCGGCTGACCGATTTCTTCTGGCAGGTTTTCACCCTGCGCGAACATCTGTGGCAGCGGCGCGATTTCGCCGGCCGCCTTGCCGCAATCCGTTTTGTCCCCGACAACAAGGCCGGATATCCCGGCGTTGCCGCCCAGAGCTGGGGGCCGGCCACCTCAGTTATGAACGGCACCGGGCCGGCCTTTCTGCTGAACAGCGCCACGGACATCAGCCAACAGGCGGCATGGCTGCTCGACAAAAACCCCGACTATCTGCTGAGCTATCCGAGCAATCTGGCAGCCCTGGCAACCCATTTTCTTAAATCCGGGCAGCAACTTTCCCGGCTGCGGCAGGTGCGGACCATGGGAGAAGTTCTCGCCGCCGATTTCCGCGCCCTCTGCCGGCAGGCGTGGAATGTCCCGGTTGCCGACGTCTATTCCGCCCAGGAACTCGGCTCCATTGCCCTGCAGTGCCCGGAGCATGAAGAAAACTACCATGTGCAGAGCGAAAATCTCCTGGTCGAGGTGCTGGACGATGCCAACGAACCATGCCGGCCCGGCGAAACCGGCCGGGTCGTGGTCACCACCCTGCACAACTATGCCATGCCGCTGATCAGGTATGAAGTGGGGGATTACGCCGAGGTGGGCGAAGCGTGTCCGTGCGGTCGAGGACTGCCGGTGCTGCGCAGGATACTGGGCCGGGTCCGCAACCTGCTGACCATGCCGAACGGCGAGAAACAATGGCCGTACATGGGGATAATGAAATTTACCGAGATCGCGCCGGTCAAACAGTTCCAGATGATCCAGCGGAGCCTGGAACATATTGAACTGCGGCTGGCCGTTGACCGACCGCTCAACAACGACGAGGAAGAAAAACTCACGGAGCTGGTCCAGCGCGCCCTGAGCCATCCCTTCCGGATCACCTTCTCCTATCTGCCGGAAATCCCCCGCAGCCCCTCGGGCAAATTCGAGGATTTTGTCTCGGAAGTAACTACGCAGGCTGTTAGACTGTAGGCCTTTAGGCTGTAGGGGAAACAAGCAAACTGATTATACGCAACACAACTCGTTTCAGCGATGGGT
>MGTE01000072.1:753-8863 GCA_001799275.1 Deltaproteobacteria bacterium RIFOXYD12_FULL_57_12 | reverse complement strand
CTATTTCCCGGCCCAGTTCCCCGGCTAGACGGACAATGCGCTCCACCAGGGATCGGTTGGTGGCATGCGTCTTTTGCTGGTAATCGTAGTACACATTATCCTCCAGGCCGACCCGGACATGCCCGCCCATCACCATCGCCGCCATGTTAATTGGCAGTTGATAGCGGCCGATACCGGCCGCGGCCCAGGTCCAGTCCGTGGGGACGTCCCTGGCCAGATTCGCCAGATCAAGCACCCGTGCCCCCGAAGTCCCGAGCGAGCCCATGATGAAATTGAGGTAACAGGGCCCAGGGAAGAAATTCTTCCTGGCCAGATAGAGGGCGTAGTTGAGCATGCCCGGCTCAAAGATTTCCAGCTCCGGCAGGATGTTTTTCTCCCGCATCCGGCGGGCAAGTTCCTGGATTATCTCGGGTTCGTTCACCGAGGCCACGGCCGGGAAATTGAAGGAGCCGGCGGTGAGCGAGGCCATGTCCGGTTTGGCCAGGCCGTCCAGCTCCAGCACGGCGGCCCGCTGTTCGAGATCGCCAAACAACCGGCCGCTGGTGGTGACGCAGATGACCACGTCGGGGTGCTGCCGGCGGATGCCTTCGATAATGGGGACATATTTCTCCGGCTGCCAGGTGGGCTGTCCCTCTTCATCCCGGACATGGAGATGCAGGATGCCGGCGCCGGCGGCCACAACCTCCAGGGCATCCTGGATGATCTCCTCGGGAGTGACCGGCAGGTTCGGGTTGTCCTGTTTGAAATGCACGGTGCCGGTCAGGCAGGCGTTGATGATCAAAGGCTGAAAGGCGCCGGGAAACGGCGGCAGCATGCCGGCATCCGCGCTATTCATGGTCGCGGGCCTTATCCCAGGAAACAAGATCGGTTTTCAGAGTTGTCCAACGATCAACATCAACCCTGCCGAACTCGTGCTCCTTGGGCAGGGAACCGATCTCCTGGTAACCAAAATATTTTTTATACCAGGCAATGGTTTCCGGCCGGTCGGCATTGGTGGTCAAAAAACGGATATCCCGGTCGAGCAGAATCTGCATCCTTTTGACCTGCAGGGCGCGGCCGATGCCCGATCGCCGGTATTCCGGCAGCACCGCCAGCAACGTGGTCTTGCCCTCGGTCGCCGACAGAATCTTGTAGCCGCTCATCCCGACCACCCGGTCGCCGACCTCCGCGACAAAACAACACTGCCAGTCCAACTCCGGCATCTCCGGCGACGGGATATGATGCATGTTGACGGTTTTTAAAACCTCCAGCATGGCCGGCAGATCTTCCTGCCGGGCGGGCCGGATTGTATAGGATTCAGGCATCTCGCTCCTTCCCAAAATACCTCAACCTATCTGGCAGAAATCGCGTCGTGCAAATTTTAAAAAAAATATCGAACTCTCTGCTTCCCTTCGACATTCATTATTCCTTGTTCGATATTCGATATTTTCTTCTGCTTTTCCTGGGTAGTTTTAACTACAGTTACTTCATGAAAAATCGCCGCCTGCAGCGTAGAGCGCTCACTCCTAACCATCAAAGGTAATCCTCTTCCCGTTGATGGCGGATCGCCAGGATGGTAACCGTCTCCTTGTCCTCAATCTCGAATAAGGCGACGTAGCCGTTCGCACCGAAGGGAATTACCATCTCCCGCAAAAATGGATTGCCCTGTACTGCCTTACGACAACTGAAAGGGAAATCACGCAAAAACTCCAGCCCCTTGCCGATCGCCTCCCGCGCCCGAGGCGCGGCCGACGGATCGTGCTCCAGCAGAAAGCCGTAAAGCCGCTGCAAATCCTCTTTGGCCACCCTGGTGAAGCGTACCTGATACCTCATCTGGTCTTGGCGGCATTCAACATTGCATCAAGTTCACGGAGCACGTCCTCAGCAATGACGTATTCACCGGTTCGTCGTGCTTCTTCACGCGCAGCAAGGCCCCGATCAATGAACTGTTGCTGCAGGCGCCGACGCTCAATATTGGCCCGCAAAGATTGCTCCACAAAGCTGGATAAGCTCTCGCCCTTCCGTAAAACATTCTCGGCCGCTTGCCGCAGTTCGGGATCAACCCGGAGTGATGGAATGGTCGCGGTTTTCATAACAAGACCTCCTTGCGTTGCATTTGCATTACAACATATCGCATCCGCAATGCAGAGACAACAACTCGTTTGTATGAATTCGTCCGTTATGCCTCAATCGTTGACGGGCGGGCCGTGAAATCATCATGATCGCGACCAGGAGCTAAGGATGTACCCGACCTTCGACATTCTGCGGTTCACTCCTTACTGTTACCAGGCACCAGATCCCCCAGCACCTCCAGCAAGGGGCCGAGGCGCGCTTCATACTTGCGCCAGCGATCCACCGAGGTTTTATAGATCGGCTGCCGCACCTGGGTGACGCTGGCGGTACGGATGTTCCGTTCGGTCTTGTGGAAATCCAGGCAGGCGTCGTCCCATTCCAGGCCGCAGTAATCGAGCAGGGCGTGGGCCTGGTTCTCGTGATCGCCAACCAGTTCCTCGTACTGCACCTCGTAGAAGGCGCCCGCGGGCAGCACCTGCCGCCAGTGGTCCATGATGATCGCGTAGTTCCGATAGTAGCGACCGATCTCTGCCAGATCGTAACTGTGATGCTGGCTCTTGTTGAAGAGACGGGTAAAACCGGAGAGGCAGGTATCCACCGGGTTGCGTTTGACATGGACGATCTTGGCATTGGGCAACATCAGATGGATCAGTCCCAGACAGTTGAAGTTGGCCGGCATCTTGTCGGTGATGCGCTTAGCTGCCGGGTTGCGCACCCGCAGTCCCTCCACATAGCGCTCGCCCATGTCTTTCAGGTCCCGCCGAGTGAGGCCCGCCAGCGACAGGGGGTAACCATCCGGCCCCCCTTCTTTCGGTCTGGCGGCGAGCGCCAGCAGATCGGGCAGTTCGCCGGCGCCATGCACCAACGGATGGCTGGCAATGATCTGCTCGGTAAGCGTCGTGCCGGAGCGCGGCATCCCCAGCACAAAAATCGGCAGATCGGAAAGGCACCCCTCGCCGCGCAGGCGGTCAATGGTTTCAGGAGTGAAGAACTCGCAGATGTTCTGGCGGACCTTGTCATTGTCCGCCGGATCATACTGGGTCCGCTTGCGTTTCAAGCGGCAGCCTTCCAGAAAATGGGTCATGGCCAGGTCATGCTGCTTGGTGTCGTCATAACACTTGCCCAGGGCAAAATGGAGCGGCAGTGCCTTGGTTTCCATCATGGTGTCCAGTTTCTCCGCCGCCTCGACCAGGGCGGCCATGTTCTCGTCGCCCTCCACTACCTTCTTGACCTGGGCCAGGGCTAAACGCGCCCCCAGGTTGGTGCTATCCAGACCCAAGGCATGCCGGAAACTGGCCTCCGCCTCCTCCATCTTGCCCTGCTCCATGAGCAGATGGCCTTTGCCCAGATGGCCGCTCAACAGATCTGGGTTGAGTTCGAGCGCGCGGGCGTACTCCTCTTCGGACTTTTCCGGAAAGCCGGCCTCGGCGTAAATTCCGGCCAGCAGGCTGTGGACCTCGGCCTTTTCCGGGGCAAGCGCCAAAGCCTTGTTGGCCATGGCCTCGGCCTCGCTCAACCGCTTCTGTTCCTGATTGATCCTGGCCAGTCCGAGATAGGCCTCCGGATAGTCGGGCTTGAGGGTCAAGGCACGCTTGAAGCCGGCCGCCGCTTTGTCGAGCTGTTCCAGTACCAGAAAGGCGGTGCCGATGTTGCAGTGGGCCTCGGCGTATTTCGGCTTGAGCTTGATCGCCTGCAGCAGAACCTTGACCGCCTCTTCGGGCTGCTCGGTCTCGGTGAGCACGGCCCCCAGGTTGTTGATCGATTCGAGATGGCCGGGCGCCACGGCGATCACCTTGCGGTAATAGTCGATCGCGCCTTCCTTGTCCTTGCGGTCGCGCAGAATGCTGCCCAGGTTGTTCAACGCCGGCGCCAGGTTCGGATTGATGACCAGGGCGCGCTGCTGGCAGGCCTCGGCGCGATCGAGTTCCTTGCGGTCGTAATAGGCAATCCCCAGGTTGCTGTGGACGGTGGCGGATTGCGGGTCAAGGGCGACCGCTTTCTCGCCATGCGCCACTGCCTCGTCCAGCCGCTTGAGGATCCGGCACATTTCGCCCAGGTTCGAGTGAAACTGGCCGACCGTGGGCAAACTGCCGATGGCCTGTTCGATCAACCGCACCGCATCCTCGGTCTTGCCGACCTGGTGGGCGATCACCCCCAGCAGATGCAGGGCAAAGGGGTGCCTGGGCTGGGCCTGCAGGATCTGACGCAGCAGTTTCTCCGCCGGCGCCAGCCGGCCGGCAGCCTGATGCTGCGTTGCCAGTTGCAGGGCCTGTTCAATGGAGATTCTGTTAGAAGCAGCCGGGGCGGCAGGGGCCTTGGATCGGGTCGGGCGGGCGATTTTTTTTGTCATGGTTTTATTTTAAGATAAGGTTAAAGGTTAAAGGTTAAAGACTGTAGGTTGGTTAGACTGTAGTCTGTTAGGGCAGAGCAACGAACCAGACGCGAACAGGGATCTCATCAGCAAGTTCAAATGCTCTGAGCTTTGTGTGATCCCGTATGGGTAATCCCCCTGTCTCCCTAACCCCGATAAACGGGATAAGTACCCTTACGAAATAATATTCTGCCAAAAACGCGCAGGATATTATTTCTTGGGTACTAAAAACCTACAGACTATCCACCTGAGTAGTGCGAAACTACCTGAAGACAAGCCGTTCGTCAAGGCACAAATCAGCCGAATATCTTATCATGTGTCAACACAATTAATCTGTTGACTTTGTAACTAATTTTGAGTTAATGAACCGACATTCAGATAAATTGGCACCTGGTGCGCAGCAATCTCATTATTAACTGGAAATCCTGCAAGAAAAGAGATAACAAAAAAAGAGATAAGGAGAACTTTAAATGAAGAAATGCTATTCGTCCCAATGGAAACACATGGTGATCGGCGCTGCCGTGACCATGGCGATCACGCCGCTGTATGCGACGTCGGCCCTGGCGGCGACCGACACGGTCTCTACCGCGCAATCATCAACGTACGCCTTGGATGGAGCTGATTCCCTGATCGTCACCAACAGCGGCTCGATAACCGTCGAGGATACCGGCGGCTCCGGCCTTTCCACAACCGCTGTCTATGTCGATGGCGACCTTACCGGTTCGGTCACCAACAGCGGCACGATCAGCGCCACTGCCAACGGCACCGGCGGAATACGGATAGGATCAACTAACTTCGACACCAACGCATACGGCATCTATGTTGACGGCGATGTTACGACCGGGTCCATCACCAACTCCGGCACCATAGAAGCCACGGCAAACGTCAACGGCGACGGCACGGCATGGCCGGACAGAAGCAATGCCTACGCATACGGCATCTTCGTCAACGGCTCTCTTTCCAACCTCACCAACACCGGCACGATACACGCGGTCGCCACTGCCACGGATGAATTGGTCGACCCTACACCGGATGCCTGGGCCAGGGCAAACGGCATCTATGTCGAAGATGAGCTTACCGGCAGCCTGACCAACACCGGCACGATTCTTGCCGAAGCCAATAGCTACGACACAGGTTCGAGCTATGCCAGCGCCCACGGGATCGACACGGGCGCCCTGGGCGACGGTGCTTCCATCACCAACAGCGGCACCATCACCGCCACCGCCATATCGACCAGTTATGCGGCCAGGGCCTGGGGTATCGAGACGGGCAACCTGGGTGACGGTGCTTCCATCACCAACAGCGGCACCATTACCGCCGATGCCTCTGCTTCGAGTTATGCCTCCGCCTGGGGCATTCGGACGGGCAGCCTGGGCACCAATGCCAGCATCAGCAACAGCGGCACCATCACCGTCAGCGCCTTTGATGATAACAATAAGTACGAAGCTGAAGCCTACGGTATCTACACGGGGAGCCTGGGCACCAATGCCAGTATCGACAACAGCGGCGCCATTACGGCTGAAGCCACTGGCGCGGATGGCGCCACCGCCGTCGGTATCTATATTAACCCGTGGGGAGTCGGCCTGGGCGATAACGCTTCCATCACCAACTCCGGCACCATCATTGCCAGCGCCATATCGACCGAAGAAGATGCGTTCGCCTACGGCATAAGGATTGGCAGCCTGGGTGACGGCGCCAGCATCACCAACGACGGCACCATCACCGCTACCGCTCTTTCAACCGCTGTAACCAATTACGACGCCGAAGCCTATGGTATTGACACAGGCGACCTGGGCATCAATGCCAGCATCACCAACAACGACACCATTACCGCCACCGCCACCGCTACCAGCTCTGCCACCGCCTACGGTATTCAGACAGGCAGCCTGGGCGCTGGCGCCTCCATCACCAACAGCGGCACCATCACCGCCACCGCCATTTCAACCAGTTATTCAGCTACCGCCGTCGGCATCGACACGGGCGATCTGGGCGATAACGCTTCCATCAGCAACTCCGGCACCATTACCGCAACCGCCAGAGTTCTCTCCGCTGGTACCTCAAGCGCCTCTGCCACCGGTATTAGCACGAGCAACCTGGGCATTGGCGCCTCGATCACCAACTCCGGCACCATCACCGTCACAGCGGAGAATTTCGGCTCGGATTCCGCCACTGCCTATGGCATTGACACGGGCAGCCTGGGCGATAACGCCTCCATCACCAACGACGGCGTTATCACCGTTACCGCCATTTCAACCAGCAGCGACGCTCAAGCCTACGGCATTGATACGGGCGACTTGGGCATCAATGCCAGCATCATCAACAGCGGCACCATCACCGCCGAGGCTACCGGTAACGACTCGATCACCGCCGTAGCTATTCACACGGGCAATCTGGGCGTCAATGCCAGCATCACCAACTCCGGCATCATAACCGCCACCGCCATCTCAACCAGTTATTCGGCCAACGCCTTTGGTATTGACACGGGCAGTCTGGGCGACGGCGCCTCCATCACCAACTCCGGCATCATAACCGTCACCGCCAACGCCACCGACGGCACCGACTCGGCCTCCGCCTACGGGATTGCCACGGGCGACCTGGGTCTCAATGCCAGCATCACCAACAACGGCACCATCACCGTCACGGCGCAGAGTCACGCCACCACGAACAGTGCCTCCGCCTCTGCCTACGGCATTGACGCGGGCAGCCTGGGCGACGGCGCATCCATCACCAACTCCGGCACCATTATTGCCCAGGCATCGGCCCATTCCTGGGCCGGCGCCTACGGCATTTACCCGGATACCCTGGGCGACGGCGCCGCCATCACCAACTCCGGCTCCATCACTGCCACGGCCGTATCGACTGACAGCAGCGCCTCTGCCTATGGCATTTACACGAGCACCTTGGGCGACGGCGCCGCCATCACCAACTCCGGCACGATCACTGCCACGGCCACGGCCGCCACATGGGCCGGCGCCTACGCCATTATCACGAGCAACCTGGGCGACGGCGCCTCGATCACCAACTCCGGTTCCATCACCGCCACGGCGCAGAATACCGGCACCACGGATTACGCCAGCGCCTACGGCATTGACACGGGCAGCCTGGGCGATGGCGCTTCGATCACCAACTCCGGCTCTATTCTTGCCCAGGCCACCGGCCAGGAATGGGCCAGCGCCTACGGCATCGACACGAGCGAACTGGGCGACGGCGCCTCGATCACCAACTCCGGCACCATTACCGCTACGGCGGTGGATCTGGGAACAGGGCCACACCTCTGGAGTTCCGCCAGCGCCTACGGTATCTACACCGGCAACCTGGGCGCCGGCGCCTCGATCACCAACTCCGGCACGATCATGGCCACGGCTACCGGCGTTACCGATGCCTCGGCCAACGGTATCTACACGGGCGATTTGGCGGCCGGCGCCTCAATCAACAACAGCGGCATCATCACCGCCACCGCCGTTTCAACCAACAACAGCAGCGCCTCCGCCCAGGGTATCTGGGTTGACGGCACCCTGGACGCCACCGCGACGATCAGCAACTCCGGCACGATCAGCGCCAGCGCGCCACTCAATGTCCGGGCCTGGTCGATCTATGTCAGCAGCGGCTCCGGCAACGTGGTCAACAGCGGCATGCTGACCGGCAGCATCGATCTGGGCGGCACGGTCAGTCTGACCAACACCGGCA
>MGTE01000072.1:0-718 GCA_001799275.1 Deltaproteobacteria bacterium RIFOXYD12_FULL_57_12 | reverse complement strand
GGTTACGGCTATGTGGGCGGCGACTACGACCAGGCAGACGGTGGCGTTCTTATGATCGGGGTCTATGACGACGTTGATTACGCCAGCCTGGAGGTTGCAGGCACCGCCACTCTGGAAGATGATGCCAACATCAGGGTCAATGTCGCGCCGGTCAACGACCTGGCGAATAACCACAACACCCTGACGGGTGTTATTTCCGCCGGGACGCTCGATGCGAACGGCTACAATGTGACCGACAACAGCCTTGCCTGGAACTTTACCGCCGAGGAGAACGGCAATGACCTCGATCTGTTGGTTGAAGACACTGGCATGTCCTCGTACCGGCGCGCGGTGGTTGCCGGCGGGCTTTCCTCCGGCCTCGGCGTGGCCGGCGTGCTCGATGATTTCTATAATTACGGTGCGCCGAACAACGACTTCGACACCCTGCTCTACACCCTGGGCAGCATGAACTCGGCCGCCGAGGTGGCGGCTGGAGTCAGCAAGCTGCTGCCGCTCATGAGCGGCGGCGTCACCCAGGCGTTGCTTAACTCCATGCACAGCACCAACCGCATCATCCAGTCGCGCCTTGGCAATCGCGGCCTCTCCTTTGGCGAGGCAGTGAAACCCGAGCGCGGGGTCTGGGTCAAGCCCTATGGTTCCTGGTCCAGCCAGGATGACCGGGACGGCGCCATCGGCTACGATGCCGACACCTATGGTGTGACCCTGGGTGCTGACACCA
>MGTE01000071.1:28748-50211 GCA_001799275.1 Deltaproteobacteria bacterium RIFOXYD12_FULL_57_12 | reverse complement strand
TATAATATGACCACCGGGCTTGTCCAACAAACGGTTCAGATCACGGCTTCGCGTGATCTAACCTTATCCGTTATGTGTTTTGATTTGCACGTGAGATACAATCTTGGGCTTCTTGTATTGTTCTAAATACACAAAATTCAAATATAACTTTATCCTCACTTAACATCTGAAACATTCGAGCAATTCCAAAATCTACGTCTCTACCCACTACCCACGTGGCTAGCCCTGCACCTCTTTGTTCTTTATATTTAGCGGTCATTTCTGCAATAGCATTAAGTTCGACTGCACGCAGGTGGTCAAAAGTGCACTTTCTGGCATCCCATATTATGTTAAGACCAGGAACCCAGTTGGGGTGATTAATAATTTCCAAATAACACTTTTCAAGGTCTTGAAGATTAAATTTCAACGATAATTCAACTTGATAATAAGGCAATTCATTCTGCTTAATTATTTTGAAATCCATGAAAAAATCACCTCACAAGAAATACGGCACGGCAAAATACCCAGTGGGGCAACATCGGGAGCGTTATTGACTAAATTGACAAAACCTAGCGCATGATCTTTCCTTGAAAAAGTGGGCACCTAATTTGAGCCCGATCAAAAGCCGCCGTAGTCTGGTAGTGAGGGTTGAGTGGGGTCGCTGCCTGTAGAAAATCAATATAGGGATGGCGGCTGTTAACTTATCTTTCGCACCTTCGTCGGATGATACCATGCCTGAGTTCTCATTGATTCGTAGGTAATAATTCTGCTCGTTTCGACGGCCATCACAGTTTCAATTTTTCCGTAAATTGTCCTTACGTTGTCTCCTGCTTTAATCGTCGTTTCCATTTTTAATTCTCCTTGCAAGAACATGCGCCATTGGCCAACGCACATGGTGTTTTATAGGGCGTTCTGTTGAGATAGAGAGACGGCGGTACTGGGCTATTTCTCATTCAACCGTTCACGCAATTTTCCTGACGGCTTGAACGTAACGACTCTTCTGGGCTCCAGCACCAACTCCTCACCGGTCTGAGGATTTCTCCCTCGCCTTGCTGCTTTATCTCTGACATTGAATTTCCCAAAACCGGAAAGAAGAATATCGTTACCATCTTCAAGGCTGGATTTCAGAATGTCGAGAAAAGCCTCAACAGCGTTACGTGCTTCCTCTCTGGCGAGATTGAGGTGGGTGGCGTGGACTTTTCTGATGAGGTCTGCTTTTGTCAGAGTCATTGCTATAGCCTCTCCTTGCAGGTAGAATGAGACTCGTATAATTATGCCTGGAAATAGTTTTGTCAAATAATTTCGTTGAAATGAGCGCGATGCCGTGAAAAGATTTCAATACAAAATATCCGGTCAGGGAAAAGAGGAAACGATCTGGGTATGTGCTGCCTGCAAGAAGGCGCATCTGGAAGAAATCCTTTTGGGGAAAATGAAGATATTCCATGTGATGTGTGTGGCGGAAGCCCAAGCGGGTAATCTTGTGATTACCTCCCCAAAAATGTCAGCCAATTTCGAATGGAAGCTGAAGCGAATGCGACGACGGAAGCTGTGTGGTGGTAAGAATTGACGACAGGATTAGAATAATTTGTGGCGAAATGCACTGCTTCATCGACGCGCGTTCGACAGTGCAAAGCGTGCTGTTGCAGATAAAGCAGAGGATTGCGAACGAAGAGGACTCGTTTCTGATCCGGCTATAGGCATAATGAGATCACTGAACCAGCAAATGCTGCCTACTTCACTTCGCTTCGAGACAGATTTGGCCCCATAGAGAGGAAAGATCATAATTTAAGAAGGGGCTTTTTGGGGGGCTTTTGGAGCCCCCTTTAATCATCTTTGGAATTTTTAGTAATTTCCAACTATCCGAAATCACTAGGAAGTGTGCTTTCCGGGTTGGCCTGTCACGCCGGAGGTCGCGAGTTCGAGTCTCGTCGGCTCCGCCAGTAGTATCAGGGGGGTTAACCTTAATTGGTTAACCCCCTTTTTTATTGTAGTGTGCCGCGCATGGAGACGAGGCCCCCTGATAGGGTGGCACCATGTCATGAACGAAGCGGGTTTATTACCCGGATTCCCTCAATAATCTGACCATGGTTGAGGTCTTCGGTGAACAGCGTTTTTGCGTTTCCTTCATATGCGGCAGCGACAATCATGGCGTCCCAATACGAGAGTCGATGTCTTTCCTGAAATTCCGATGCGCGCAGTATGGTGGCGGGATAGATGAGTTGAACTTGCCAGGCGAGATAGTTTTCGATGATTCCTCTGACAACAGCATGGGGGAGGGGCTGGGGAATCTTTTGAGTGGCGTTTACGTAAAATTCTTGCAGGACCTGTGTGCTCACCATGCCCTTCATTGAATCCCACAAGTCATGAATTGCAGACAATGCCTTCACGTTTTTATCTCCCGCGTCCGCGTCATAGGCATAGATCAGGATATTCGTGTCAACAAAGGTTTCACCGCTCATGGAGTGCTTCCCTTGTCGCCGGGAGTCCGCCGAGATGGTAGCCCGCTTTCAGCTCGGCCAGCGCTTTGGTTCTTGCGCGCTCATAATTTTCATTTCGAGTGATAATACCGGAAAGCTCCTCACTCAGCAGCCGGCTGATGGAGGTTGATTTTTTTGCCGCAAGAACACGCGCTTTTTGTATCAACTCCTTGTCCATGGAAATGGTAATGTTTTGTTTCATGTCAATCTCCTGCAAGGTCTGGTCGGTGGTTTCATCCCACGCCAAAAAAATATAACACGTAATTTACGTGTATCACGTATTTCGTGTGGAGTCAAGCAGGAAACAAGTTGTTTTTGAACCAGCGTCCCCATCGGCACACCCATCGGCACATACAGCGTCCCCATCGGCACATACAGCGTCCCCATCGGCACATACATTTTCTTCTTTAAACTTTGGGGCGTTATCGTACATGCAAGATTTGCAAGTGTGCTGCCAATCCTTCCTAGCAGAAATCCAACCTCCACTTCTCCAAACTGATTATTTTGCAGATATTCGTCAACACGGCTAACCATTATAGAAATTACTTGTTGTGCCAGGCTATCCTTATAAATCACAGGCTCAAGCAGAGGTGTCGAATCATCTAAAGTGGCAATTCCATTTGTTGCCAACCCCAAGCAGTTGTCTCCTGGTTGGTGGTGAAGCCACGGCCCCAGTTTTAGTTGATCAACTATTTGTGGCTACATGTATCATGTTTTCCTGGCGATGTCACTGTCCAGTATGTCGGCAATGGCTGCCAGAATAGTATCGATCGCCAGCGGTTTCTGCAGGAAAATGCTTTTTTGGAAAAGTTCTGCCCTGGCTTGGTCGATCTCGACATATCCTGACATAAAAATAATTTTAATATCAGGATTTATTTTGATAATCTCATGGGCCAGTTCCCAGCCGGTCTGCCCCGGCATGGTCAGGTCAGTAATCATAAGGTCAAAATGCCTTGATCCGAAGACATTGAGCGCTTCCCTGGCATCGCCCGCGGTAACGATCGTATAGCCGAGCATTGAGAGCATTTCCGTAACCACGAGCTGAACGGTTTCGTCATCGTCCACCACCAGAATGGACTCTGTACCATAACGAGGTCCGCCAGCAGTCGTCTTTATGAAAACGGCATGTTCCCCCATCATGGAGGCCGGCAGATAGATGTTGAAGGTTGTCCCTTGTCCGGGTTCACTGGTGACACTGATATACCCTTTGTGTTGTTTGACAATGCCGTAAACAGTTGACAACCCGAGGCCGGTGCCATGCCCCTTGTCCTTGGTGGTAAAAAAAGGCTCAAAGATCTGTTCGGCAATTTCCTTTGGTATGCCAGTGCCGTTATCCGTCACCGAAAGGAGGACATAATCGCCGTCCGGAATCTCTTCGTGCAAACCATCGACGAGACCGGCCGGAGTTGTCCAATTTTCTGTCTTGATCGTGAGTTCGCCGCCATTGGGCATGGCATCGCGCGCATTCACCACCAGATTCATAAGAATCTGCTCGATCTGACTCGTGTCCGCTAACACGTAGTAGAGTTCATCTCCGTCCAGGACAGTAAGCTTAATGTCTTCACCCAGGAGTCGGCGAAGCATCTTGGTCAACTGGTCGATTACAATTCGCAGATCAATGGGTTCGACGGCAAGGACTTGTTTCCGGCTGAAGGCCAGTAACTGACGGGTTAGGGCCGCTGCTTTCCCCCCTGCGTCGTAAATAATCTGGAGGATTTCCTTGGTCTGGCCGTTGTCCTCGAATTTTTTCTGGAGAATGCCAGTGTATCCAATGATCACTGTCAGAATATTGTTGAAATCATGGGCTACGCCGCTTGCCAGTCTTCCGACGGTTTCCATTTTTTGTGATTGGAGAAATTGGTTTTCGAGCATTCGGCGCGCTTCCTCCGCTTTTTTCCATTCCGAAATATCCTGAATTGATTCAATAATTCCGACAAGTTCACCATGTTCAATAACCGGAGTGGCAATAATGCTGGCAAATATCGAGCGTCCGTCCATCAAGGTAACCGATGCCTGGATTCTGATGTATTCTTCGCCCTTCTCTATTCGGCGTAACAGGCAGTATTCACTGTCACAGAAATCACCCTTGAGCAGGACGGTGCAGTGGGCCGGCGTGTCGGGAAGCACTTCGCGACCCAGGAGATTGGTCATGGCTCTGTTGGTCCTGAGCGTCTGTTTTTCCCTGTCAATAAACCGGATGGCATCGCCGGCGCTGTCCAGAATCTTCTGGATTGAATCGCGGGAGACCGTGGTCTTTTTCAGCTCTTGAGCCATGCGCTGAAAGGCGCGGGCCAGGATTCCGAATTCGTCCCTGCGGGTGATATTGACCGTGAGGTCCCGCTCGCCCCGGGCTATGCGCTCGGTTGCCTCCGTCAGTTGCCGGAGCGGGGCTGCTAACCGGGCAGCAAGGAGGTTAGCCAGGAGTATGCCGATGATCGTTGCCAGGAAACCAATCAGAAAAATCTGTTGTTTCACCTTGGCGATCTCGAGTTCGATGGGATAATGGGAGTGGCCCAGGATCAGGGCGCCGATCCGGACCTGTCCGATAATGACGGGACTGAGGATATCGTCAAACGAGGGGCCTTCCGGTTTTCTTGGCGCATGGATTACCTCGGGAAGAGAAATCTCCCGGGCCCGAAGCCCGGTGGAGGAGAGATTTGTCTGGCCGATCATGGCAAGGTTGTTATGGATGATGATAGTGCCGTCCGGATTAAGGATCTCGACGTAGGAAAAATGCCCGCTCTGCTGGACGAGGAAATCCGTCAGTGCAATATACAATTGGTAAATATTGTTCATGAGCAGGGGCTCGCGACATTGGGTGGCGAACGACGACGCCAGAATCAGGGTCTTTTGATGGTCTTCATCGATAAGATGTCTTTGTTCACGGGCCATGACGACAAATCCGGTGGCCAGCACCAGCAAGGCAATCACCGAGGAAATAATCAAACTCAAGCGTGTTTTAAGATTGAAACTGATCATCATGGCGCTCAGTCATGAGAAGGTGGAATCAAGGGACGATATTGCGCAGGCTGTCGTAGGCAGCGTCCTTGGTCGGCGCAAAGGCGTTGAGATCCATGGAAGAAAGAATTTGCGAGTACTGGGGGTTGGTTCTATCCAGGCTGAGACAGGCCGCCATCACCGCCTTGACGATGTCGGGGGCAACATGTTTGGCCGCCGCGAAAACCGGGGACGGGATGGTGGCGGTCAGGCCGATGGTGCGCAGTTCGCCGATTTTTATCACGCCTTTTTTCCCAATTTTTTGCAGGGCATGATCGCAGATAACTCCGGCATCCACTTTTTTGAAGTAAACGTTAAAGGCGATTTCTTCACAGCAGCCACCGGCTCCCACATAGATCTTGAGATTCTTGTCAGGCAGAACTCCATGCTCGGCAAAGAGTTCCCGGCCGGCGGCCCATTTGACCCCCGAGCTGGTTGGTCCGAATTGCACCTTTTTGTCGGCCAGGTCCTCGATCCGCTGATACGGGGAATCCTTGCGGACGATGACCATGCCGGTCACCGTATCCTTGCCGTCCAGGGTAATTTCCTTGAGCAGCAAATCACGGTTATAGTATGCATTGTAGCGGACATAGTGCGGTGAGTCCTGAAGGACAAAATCGATCTCCCCTGCTTGCAGGGAGCGTTCGAGCCCGGCGATGTCTTTCATAATGGCTAGCTCGATGTTGAACCCGGTTTGGTCCGCCAGGTAGCGAACCAACGGGGTATAGAGTTCAAACGATTTCACCACATCGCCACAGTGCAGGACAGCAATCTTGAACGGTCGGGGCTTTGGGGGAGAGGCATGGAGCAGGTTGACGTCCTGGAGCAGAAACAGGCAGAGGAAAACGGCCCAGGGCAGGGAGACTTTGGCCGCGGCTCGTATTCGATTGATTATGTGCTCCAGGCACCCTCTGCCGCCAATGCTCTTTTCCATCCCCCGGGTCTCCGTTTCGAATTTTAGGGTTGTTACACCAATGCTATTAACTTAAGCGAAGATTTCTCATAAATTTATTGTGAGTTCGGCATGTTAGTATTATATTTGACCATATCATTCAACCGCAACAACTTTATTCTGAAAAGGAGGATGACATGGCTAATTTTTTTGAAAATAATTGTCAATCTGGCACGGAACCTGCTTTGCCAGATGTGTGCCAATCTTGTCGATTTTCTTAGAGAAATTATATTTTCACGCGAATTCCTTCAGCAAAGCCGCCTCAATCCCACCGATTTCAGCCGCAACAGATTACTGCCATTCGCACCTTTCATCCTCTTTTTCTGTAATTTTCTGAAAAGTTCCTACCAGCCGGAACTCAATAAATTTTTCAAAATCCTCTCCGGCGCTGCCGTTGCCGAAAAGGTGGGCTCCAAGGCCGCCCTCTGCAAGGCCAGGAAAAAAATCAAGCCTGAAGCCTTCACTCTGCTGAACCAAGAAGCAACCGGTTACTTCAATCAGCATTTTCGTCCCAGAACCTGGCTCGGGTTCTTCCTCAAATCCGTTGACGGTTCAACAATCAAGTTGCCAGACTTCCCGGACATTGCAAATCATTTCGGCAGCTGGCACCCACGGCAAGGAGATCCGGTTCCCATGGCCAGGATTTCTCAAATGTTTGATCCGCTCAACAAGGTTACCACGCATGCCATCATCGGTCCAAAGAGCAAGGGCGAAAGAGACATGGCGGCCAGCCATTTCGAACATCTCACAAACCATGATCTTGTCTTGCTGGATCGCGGGTATCCTGCTTTCTGGATTTTCAAACTCATCCTTTCCCGGTGCGCCCATTTCTGCGCCAGAATCTCTACCAAAAAGTGGAAGCTGATCCGTGCCTTCATGAAATCCGGTAAACGTGAAAACTGGTCACGCTCAAGGTGCCACTCACCTCCATTGCGGCTTGTCAGAATCGCGGTCTGGACATTCTTCCAATACAGGTACGCCTGGTACGGGTTGAGCTGGTATCCGGGGAATCGGAAGTCCTCGTCACGTCACTGACCGATCTGGAGCAATACCCCCATTATCTCTTTGCCCAGCTCTACCATGACCGTTGGCCAGTGGAAGAAGATTACAAGACCATGAAATGCCGAATCGAGATCGAAAATTTTACCGGTAAAAGCGTTTTGTCCGTTTACCAGGACTTTCATGCCCGTGTTTTTGCCAAAAACATGACTGCCATGCTGGCTTTTGCGGCTCAAGACAAAGTCGAACTGTCAACCGCGGAGCGGAAGCACCGCTATAACATCAATTTCACCCAGGCGCTCTCCACGATGCGCGATAGCATTGTGTTGCTTTTTCAAAGAACGGGCACCTTCGTACAAGAAATCATAGCCCTCTTGCTGACAACATTTGCCTCGGCAATCGAGCCGGTCAGACCAGATAGAAAATATCCGCGTAAACATATACGATCACAACGGAAACATTGCTTAAATTACAAACCGATTCTTTAAGTTAATGACATTGGGTGTCATTTAGCAAGGCATTGTTTTAAAGGGCCGTGGTGATCTTGCCATGGATACTCCGCAATGTGGCTATTGCACAGTAAAATTCCTTATTTATGAAAGCTATGTTATTGCACAGAACCTTATAGTTGCTGAGCGCAGCTGAACTTTTTCGGTCCGTTAAATTTGATGATATCTTCTTTAGCATGTCAAACTCATTCATTATTTTATCCTCTGGCCCCAACGCTGAGTTGAGTGACGAGTACCACTGAAGCATAACTACATGCCTCAAACCACTGCATACCTCAAAATATCAAACACAATGCCTATTCCAGTGAAGTCGGCCACCTGTTCCAGTGATTCCGGCCACCCTGTCGGAGCGTAGCGACGCAGTCTTTTTTCACTACTCTTCCTCGCCCTAATCTGTCAAGTTTAAGTTCTTCTTTCTCATTGATCCTCCCTTCAGTTGAATTCGTTCTGTCAAACTTCTCTTAGACTTTTCATGTAAATTTCTTTTCTTTTCAAAACATTATCCATCAAAGAGCTTGCCTCCCCCCGAAATACGAATTAAAAAGGCCTTTTTATGGAGGTTATGCTCATGTCCAACCTATCCAAGATAGCCCGGTTTGTTGTCTGGATCTGCGCCAGATTTACGAAGGCAGAGATTGAACAAATAGTTGCTGGGCTTTCAGATGTCCTTAACAACCGTAATCCTGAAGTTAAACCAAAGGATGATTTCAAAGAGAAACATCCAAACTACCGCAACTTCGACGTCGATCCCAAGCCACCGCTGACCGAACCACCAGATTCCGAGGATGGACGAGGGGGACGGACGGACGAGGGGACGAGGGGGACGAGGGGACGGACGGGGACGAGGGGGACGTTGGTTCTAAAACAACTTGTTTTAGATAGCGATCATTCCCCGGCAATTCCTCCGACCAAACAACACACTCACCTTGGCCACAAATAACCCCAAGCCACCGCCACGAATTCTCCCCGAACAACCTGGCAAAAAACCGAACAAAGGATTCCTAACCGTCGCATCTGTTTGTTAACCAGATATCTCGCAGAATATCAAGTACTAAAAATACTAGTACCGGTATCAGGGCTGGCCTCGTAAAATAGGCCGGAAAGCATCGCGGGGAGCGGAAAGAGATGTGTCAGGAAGTACTAGGTCGGGGGGGCTCTGTCGTGAGCCGCATCCAGTTTTTTTAAAAAAACGTCAGCGACACGCAGCCTTCGCCGCCGGTGATCAGGTAGTGCAGGGCGTGGTCCAAGGATAAGGCGGTGAGGAAAACGAACACCCACATCGTCCTATCGGTACACCTCGTCGTGGCTGCCGACATCAAGCAGGATGATTTCCCGTTCGGAGATGAAAACCGTTAAGGTGATGCGATAGCTGTCAGTAATGCTGACCGCCTGCAAGCCTTTCAGTTTACCGCCAAGATGATGGTATCTCAGGTGCGGTTGAAAGGGGTCCTGTTCAAGATCACGAAGGGTTTCGGCAAATTTTTTTCGTAGCTCACGGTGGCGTTTGACAAATTTCTCGGCCGCCCGGGTAAAGCCAGCTGTCCAAACGAGGGTGTACATGCCTCAGTCTTCCAGCCCCAACGCTTTCAACAGATCCTTGGCTGTGCCGCGTTTGACGCGGCCAGCCTTGAGATCGGCAAGCGATTCCCGCATCCGCACCGCATACGCCTCGTCCTCGGCTTCGATTAATGCCCGGTACCGTTCTTCAGTCAAGATCACGTACCGTGGCTGATTGTTCTTGATGACGTGCACATCGCCGTTGGCAATGAGGTCATCCACCGCGGCAATCCCGCGCCGCTTGATCTCCTGAGCAGGTATGGTATTCATGGGCAAACTCCTTTTGGTGTCATGATTAATATCAAATATGATACCAGATCAGGTGCCAACAGGCAAGTTTGACGACAACACTGGGCTATATTCCAAAAAACAGGGGATGGACCTGGCAATCTCGGTTTTGCCGGATTTGCACTCCACTGCAAAAAGTGGCTGGTTGTTTTTAAGAACGACGAAATCGATCTCGCGCTTTGAGGTCGGCTTTATTCGCTACAACATGTTGGTTCATATCAGCGTTGCATGCCGGAAAATTTCCGGTCAACCTGAAAATTTAAGTAAAAACCGGTAACGGGCTGCTCAACCTTCGCCGCCGGTGATCAGGTAGCGCAGGGCGTGGTACGAGGATAAGGCGGTGAAAGAAACGAGCATGAAGAGCGCGACTCTGTTGCTCAGTTTCTGGAAGCGGGCAATGTCAACGGTGAGTTCCGGCTTGCAGCGGAAGGGTTCCACGGCCGCGGCGGCAATGCCGCAGAAGGTGCCGGCGATCAGCGTGCCGTAGATGGCGAAGCCGATGGCGTGGTATTCCGGCTTGAGGATGCAGAAGGGACAACGGTGGAAGGGCATGGCGTAGATGTATGACGAGAGCACCGTGGTGATGACCACCAGGGCCAGCCCGAAAAAAAAGAGCCAGAGGCCCGCGTTGACATAGGCGGCAGCCCGTCGCCAGTGTCGGTTGAGCGTGATGCCGGCGGCGAGGAGCAGGGTGATGGTGCCGTAGTAGAGAAGGAGCAGGGGGCCTTTTGAAATGCCGCTGATCAGGTTTTGGCCGGTGGCCTTTGTTTCGCCAAAGACCACGGCGCAGCAGGAGGTGATGATGTCCGGCTTGAGGCCGTCGATGTAGAAGGTCTGGAGGGCAAGGTCGGCTACCAGCAGGGGCAGGAGAATGAGCAGATAGATGTACTTGGCCCTGACCAGGGGATAGGTCTCGGCGCTGATGTCGAGCTGGTGCAGGACGATCCAGAAGCCGTAGAAAAAAACACCGGCCAGTTTGACGCCCAGGGCCGGCATACCGAAACCGTTGGCCAGCAGGGCGCCGGTGGCGCACATGGCGCCGACGATCACCTGGCAAAACTGATCGGCGGCCAGAACAAAGAGGATCAACGACAGAATCTGGAAACCCAGGGTGTATTTCACCAGGGTAGAGGCCAGCCATATCTCGTTTTCCAGGCGAATTTGATGGTTGTCGTCGCTGGCCGGATTCCAGTGGCGCAGAACCCGCACCGCGGTCCGGGCCGCCGCTACCCCCAAAAACAGCACGAGGATGCTGCCGAGGCTTAACGCCAGGCTCCAGCTGTTAAGGAACATGAATACGGCCGTCCTTGATGGTGATCAATTGTTCAATGGCCCGATGTCCGGTCACCAGGCTGTCGTGAGAGGCGATTACAACCGTTTTGCCCGCGGCCTTGAGACCGGCCATGATCTCCATGAATTCGAGGCTCAGCCGGCTGTCCAGGTGGGCGGTCGGTTCGTCGGCCAGGATGATTGGCGGATCGTTGATGAGCGCCCGGGCAATGGCCACCCGCTGCATTTCGCCGCCGGAGATTTGGCCTGCCGGGAATTTCTCGCGATGGCCGATGCCCAGTTGGGTCATTAAGGCACCCGCCCGCTGTTTCCGGGCCTTGGGGGCAACACCCAGCGGCAGGAGCGGCAGGGTGATGTTTTCAAGAACCGATAGGCTGGGCAGCAGGTTGAATTGCTGGAAGATAAAGCCGATGGTCTGCCGGCGGTGGATGGTAAGAAAGCGGTCCGGCAGCCGGGAGAGCTGCTTGCCGGCAATGGCTGCCCTGCCGCTCGTCGGCGGGAAGACACAGCCGAGGATGCCAAGCAGGGTGCTCTTGCCCGAGCCGCTGGCGCCCATCAGGCAGACCATGCTGTTTGGCGCAATGGTCAGCGAGACATCGGTAAGGGCGTTGACCTCGTTTGCCCGGCCCTGGTTGTAAATTTTTGAGACAGCATCGAGTTCGATCAGCATGGGGGAATCCTCGTGCGCCTCAGCGGATGGCGGCATCCGGCGGCACCGTGGCGCAGCGCCAGGCCGGGATCACGGTGGCGGCCAGATAGGGCAGCACGGAAAAGCAGAATATGAGCAGCAGATCGCCGGCCGAGATGGCCGGCACCAGCCGCAAGGCCGGCCGCAGCACCGACCAGCCGATCATGATCGGCCTGAATAAGCCAGCCTCGAAAAAGGCCACATGCAGATAGGCCGCGGTGCAGCCGAGCAGATAGGCCAGGGCCGAGAGCAGCAAACTCTCCCAGAAACGGATGGCCAGGATGTCGGCGGTCTCCCAGCCGAGGATTTTCAGAATGCCGATCTCCCGGCGCTCCTCCGGCGACAGGCCACTCGCCTTGTCCCAGGCCAGGATGATAAAGGCGGCCAGGGCCGCGAGCAGGCAGATCGAGGCAAAGCCGCTGCGCCAGTTGAACACCACCTGATAGGTCTTCAGGATCTGCGGCCGGGTCAGGACCCGGGTGTCGGGCAGTCGAGCAGCGATTTTTTTGGCAATGGTGTCGATCTCTGCCGGGTTGGTCACATAGACGCACAGATCGGTGACCCGGTCAGCCGGCAGGGCGAACAGGTCGCGGGCATCATTCATGTTCATCAGCATGAGGTCGCCGGTGAGCAGATCGGTGTCCGGCCGGAACACGCCGATGATGGTGAGCGGTTTTAAGGTGAGATCCGGCCGGAACAGGGAAAATGCCTTGCGTTCGCCCTGGTTCATGATCGCCAGCAGGGCGGCGCCGATTGCCACCTCGCCGTTTGTCTCCTGGCCGGGGAGCTCGCCTTCGGCCAGCGCGGTCCGCAGGTCACGGCCGCGCGGCATGGTCGTGGGATCAAGGGCCATGACCGTATAGTTGGCCAGCGTGCTCTCGTCAAAATAATAGCCCCAGATGCGCGGCACGATTTTTCGGATGCCGAAGATGCCGGCGAGTTTTTCCCGGTAGGCCAGGGGCATGGATTCCTGGCGGCCGGCCCGCATCTGCTGGATGGTGATCTCCGGGGCCTGGGCCAGGACGTCGCCTGCCGCCTTGGTCAGGGTGCTGGTCAGCATCTGAAAGGAGGCGAGCAGGAAGATCACCGCGGCAAAGACCAGCATGACGCCACCATTTTTCAGCCGGCGCCGCCACAGGGAGGAGAGGGCGTAGTCCAGGATGTTGAGATGTTTCTCAAGGAGTTGCTGGATCATGCGTGGCCAGATTCAGGGAGCGGGATGGCGGCGGTGGCGACCAGAAGGAGCCGGTTGGAAAATGTTCAAAGGCGCCTGGATGGTCCATAAACGGCGCCAAGCGGTCGCTGATTGCCGGATGCCTGGTGTAACGGGCCTCGGTTGCTATGCACAGATCGGTCAGGCCTAAGGCTGCGGTGGTAATCGTCAGCATCTCCCGGGTCGTTGCTGCCTGCCGGCGGCCGTGCATGGCCTGGGCATAGAGGCCAATATTGACCGCGCCCAGCAGCAGGAGAATGGCGAGCAGAAAGCCGGCGGGCCGCATCTACTTCATCCTCTGGCCGGAGCGCAACGATTCGACGACCGCCTCAGTCAGCCCCGCAAAGGGGATGATTTCCCGGCCATGGTGGTCTTTCAGGAAGGCCTCGGCCGCGGCCTGGCTGGCAAACGGCAGCAACTCGTGGCCCATGGGCCCGTGGATGTCGCTGCCGACCACATACCAGGCGGTGCGGCCGTCGATCCAGTCCAGGGCATAGTAGTCCTTGACCCAGATCTCCTTGATCGTGTTGGCTGTCGAGCCTCCGTAGGCGGCCGGTTGGAAGACGTAGGCCAGCATATCCTTGCAGCCGTCGAACACCTGGATGCTGCCGTCGGCCAGCCGGATCTGCGCCAGCCAGTCCTGGTACTTGGCCACGAACATGCCGCAGACGGCACAGCGTTGCGTGGCGCTGATCTCGGCCAGCGGCTCGGCCGTTGTCGGGCGCGGGCTCAGGAACGGGTTGATGGCCAGAGCGATGAGCACCAACAGTCGCAGATACTTATTCATGACTTGCATTTCCAGGGGATGGTTGGCATTATTGTCAGCCTCAAAAAAAACGGCCGAGTATTTCCTCCATTTGCGGGGCGGTGACGCCGCCAAGGAGCGCGGCTATCAGCTTCTGGTCCGGATCGAGGAACAGGGCCAGCGGCTGGGCCTTGATGTGATACTGTTTGGCGATCTGGCCGTCGGTGTCGTAGATTACCGGAAAGGGAATGGCCAACTCCTCGGCAAAGGCCTTGACCGCCTCGGCATTTGGTGCCGAGGTGTTGATATATACTATTTTTAATCCCTTTTCCTGGTATTTTTTGAAATAATCATTGAAGATGGGCGTGTCGGCCCGGCAGAATTTGCAATCGGTCAGAAAAAATCTGACCACGACCGGGTGGCCTTGGTAGGCGGCCAGCGTAATCTGTTCGCCGCTCAGAGCGGTGGCCGAGAAGGGTGGCGGCTGACTGCCGATTTTGAGCTGTTTCGACTCGTTTTTCGAACAGGCGGCGGCCATACAAAGGAGCAGGATGACGGCGATTGTCCGGCAACGGTCCGCAATGCCCGGGCGGGCTGACGAAAGGCGCATCTTTTTTCCTGTTGGTAAATTATTTTGTTATAATGGGGCCTGTTTTTTTCGTGCCTTGTAAAATATTAGTCGAAAGAGCAGGTTAAGACAAGGATGGAATCATTTGAGGAACTGCTCGAAAAAGCCACCGCCATCCACGGCCATGTCTGCGCCGGCCAGGTAATCGGGGTGCGGATGTCCATGCTGGGCCTGCAACGGATCGGCATCCTCGATCCCCGCGGCCGCGACCGCAAGAAACTTTATGTATTCGTCGAGATCGATCGCTGTGCCACCGACGCCATCCAGACGGTTACCGGCTGCAGCCTGGGCAAGCGTTCCCTGAAATGGGTGGATTACGGAGTGATGGCCGCCACTTTTGTCAACCTGGAAAGCGGCAGGGCGGTTCGGATCACGGCCCGGGAAGAGGCCAGAGAGGCAGCGAAGGCCTATTGCCCGGAGATTGCCGACCGGTATCAGCAGCAACTGGAGGCCTACCGGCTCATGCCGGTTGAGGAGCTGTTCGCAATCGACGAGGTGCTGGTTGACATCCCGGCCGCTGATCTGCCGGGTAGGCCGCTTAAAAGGGTGCGCTGTGTGGTCTGCGGCGATTGGGTGCAGGATTGCCGCGAGGTGGAAATCGACGGCCGGCTTCTCTGCCGGGGTTGCGGCCATGGCCGTTATTATCGGAAATTGTGAGCCGGAGTGACAGGGTAGGTTGTTTAGACTGTTAGCTATTGCCTTCCTGTCCTTCACCTACAGGCTAAATGACTACAGTCTAACGGGCTGCTACAACAGTATAAATAAGTCCGGCAGGGTCTGGGATCCCGACCGGTTTGTTGAATCACTTTCAAGGAGGTGTCCATATGGTTCGTTTTCGTAGTCTGCTGATCTTGTTTGTGCTCGTTCTTCTAGCGCTCCTGCCTCCTGTTTCGCAAGGCCGGGCGGCCGTGGTTACCGATATAGTAAACAATCTGGCTCTTGATGCGGTGCCGCTCGATGTGGCGGTGCCGGCCGGCGGCAGAAATATCTTTGTCCTGGTCGAGGGCGGCCGCGTCCTTATCTACGGTCTGGATGGCCAGCTGCAGGATACGGTAACAGTAGCGGCCTCGGTGGAAGGCATAGAGGCCGCCCCGAACGGCGACGCACTTTTCCTGCGAGATCGCCAGCGGAAGAGCGTGCAGATCGTCACCCTGGACTATATCGTCAAGATTAACACGGCTAATTCGCCGATCAAGGGCAAGCCCGAGGCACCGGTGACCATCGCGGTGTTCGACGATTTTGAGTGTCCCTACTGCGCCCAGCTTGTACCTGTTCTTAACGAGGTGGTTGCCAAGTATGCCGGCAAGGTGAAGCTGGCATTCAAAAATCATCCGCTGCCCAATCATAAGTCCGCCATGAGCGCGGCCATGGCGGCCCTAGCGGCCAAGGAGCAGGGTAAATTCTGGGAGTTCCACGACGCGCTTTATGCCAACTACAACAAGCTGAATGCGGAAAAGATTCAGGAGATCGGCCAGCAGGTTGGGCTTGATCTGGAGAAGTTCAGCCGGGACCGCAAGAGTGAAAAGATCCAGCAGCTGATTGAGCAAGATCTCCAGGAGGCCAAGGAGATCGGCGTGCGGGGAACGCCGAGCGTATTTGTCAACGGCCGGCAGCTTAAGGACCGCAGCGTTGAAGGTTTCTCTGCGATGATTGATAAGGCGCTTGCGGAAACTGGCCCTCAGAAGACCGGCGGCAAGGGGCGTTAGTCTCCTGGGCGCTGAATGTTTATATCCAGAAGGAATTCAGGAGTCAGAATTCAGAAGTCAGGAGAAAACATCCTGTTGTCCTGGCGGTTCAAAATATTCTGTCTCCTGAATTCTGTATTCTGAATTCTCCAATATGACAAAATAGATTATCCCCCTGGGCAGTCACGAATTATTCAAAATAGTCGGGTACGGGAATGGGAAGTGAAATCAGGCAGCTCTATCGAAAAATAGACGATACCTTTGAGTACTGTTTCAATATCGAATCCGTCGAGCCGTTACGTGACCGGGAGGTTGTTCTTCTGCAGCAGTTGCTGGCCGACGGCTTCATTCCGGCGACGGTCGGTACGGTTTCGTACTTTGCAGGCCGGCAGGTGGTGGAGGTCGGGCCGCGGCTGAATTTTGCCACGGCCTGGTCGTCGAACATGGTGTCCATCTGCCAGGCGACCGGGCTTGCCAACGTGACCCGCGTCGAGCGCTCCCGGCGGTACGTGCTTGATGCGCAGACCGATCCCGTGGCCTTTGCCGCGGCCAGGCATGACCGGATGACCGAATGCATCTACCCGGCGCCGCTTAAAAGTTTCGAGACCGGTATCGTGCCCGAGGCGGTCTATGACGTACCGCTTATGGAGAATGGCCCGGCCGCGCTTGCCGAGATTCCTGGGATCTCCATGGATGACTGGGACCGGAATTTCTATTACGACTATTTTGTCAAAAAGCACGGCCGCAATCCGACCATCGTCGAGATCATGGATCTCAACAACGCCAACAGCGAGCACTCCCGCCACGGCTTCTTCCGTGGCCGGCAGGTGATCGACGGCCAGTTGATGGACGAGACCCTGATGGACATCGTCAAGTCCACCCTGCAGGCCAATGCCAACGGCAGCGTCATCGCCTTCAAGGATAATTCCAGCGCCATTGCCGGTCGGCGCATCGAAACGCTGCTGCCTGAACGGCCGGGTGAGCCTTCGCCCTTGCGGCAGCAGGCGGTGGAGTACCATATTCTGTTCACTGCGGAAACCCATAATTTCCCCACCGGGGTCGCGCCGTTTCCGGGCGCGGAAACCGGCACCGGCGGCCGGATCCGCGACGTGCAGGCCACCGGCCGCGGTGGCCTGGTGGTGGCCGGCACCGCTGCTTACTGCGTGGCCAACCTCCATGTCCCGGGCTACGAGCTGCCCTGGGAGGAGAAATACGAGTGCCCCGCTAACCTGGCCAGCGCCCTGGCGATCGAAATCGAGGCCTCAAACGGCGCCTCGGATTACGGTAATAAATTCGGCGAGCCTTTAATCCAGGGCTTTACCCGTGCCTTTGATCTCCGGTTGGCCAATGGCGAGCGCTGGGGCTATCTGAAGCCGATCATGTTTACCGGCGGCATCGGCCAGATCGATGCCCGGCATATTGCAAAGGCTGAGGCGGAAAAGGGCATGCTCATCATTCAGTTGGGCGGCCCGGCCTACCGGGTCGGCTTTGGCGGCGGCGCCGCCTCCAGCATGCTGCAGGGCGACAACGTCGCTGACCTTGATTTCAACGCGGTGCAGCGCGGCGACGCGGAGATGGAGCAGAAGATGAACCGGGTCATCCGCGCCTGCGTTGAGATGGGCGACGCGAGCCTGCTGGCGGTGGCCCACGACCAGGGGGCCGGCGGTCCGGGCAATGTCTTGAAGGAGCTGGTGGAAAAATCCGGCGGTCGGATCGACATCCGTCAAATAAGGGTCGGCGACCCGACCATGTCGGTTCTGGAGATCTATGTGGCCGAGTACCAGGAACGCAACGGCGTGCTGGTTAAACCGGACAATATTGAAAAATTCAAGGCTGTCTGCGAGCGGGAAAAGGTGGCCTGCGAGGTGCTGGGCGAGGTCACGGCTGATGGCCGTTTCGTGGTCCATGACGAGGCAAACAACACGACGCCGGTGGACCTGGAGTTGTCCGAGGTGCTCGGCAATATCCCGCAGAAGACCTTTGAGGACAAGCGGCTTAATCCGCAACTGTCGCCGGTGACTCTGCCGGTCGGTCTTACGGTGCGGGCGGCGCTCGCCGATGTTTTGCGGCTTGTGGCTATCGGTTCGAAGCGGTTTCTCACCAACAAGGTGGACCGGAGTGTCACCGGCCTTATTGCCCAGCAGCAGTGTTGCGGTCCTTTGCAGGCCACGGTCGCCGACGTGGCGGTCATTGCCCAGAGTCATTTCGGCCTGGCCGGCGCTGCTACCGCCATTGGCGAACAGCCGATCAAGATGCTGGTCGATCCGGCCGCCGGCGCCCGGCTCGCCGTGGGTGAGGCCCTGACCAATCTGGTCTGGGCCAGGATCGATTCTCTGGAAGGGGTGAAATGTTCGGCCAACTGGATGTGGGCTCCCAAACTGGCTGGCGAGGGCGCGGCCCTATATGACGCGGCCTGCGCCATGCGCGATGCCATGGTGGCGCTGGGCATGGCGGTGGACGGCGGCAAGGACAGCCTGTCCATGGCCACCCGGGTCGGTGCTGAAACCGTCAGGTCGCCGCGGCAGCTGGTGATCTCGGCCTATGCCGCCATGGCCGATATCACCAGGGTGGCGACCCCGGACATCAAGCAGCCGGGCACCAGCGAACTCTTGTTTATCGATCTGGCCGGTGGCAGAAATCGGCTGGGCGGCTCGGCCCTGGCCCAGGTGCACCGGCAGGTGGGCAATGCGGCCGCCGATCTCGACGATCCAGCCTTGCTGAAGCGGGCCTTTAACGGGGTGCAGGAACTGCTCGACCGCAATCTGGTGCTGGCCGGTCATGACCGCAGCGACGGCGGCTTGGTCGTTGCGGCGCTGGAAATGGCCTTTGCCGGCAACTGCGGCCTGGATCTCAGTCTGGACGGCGTGGCGGATACGCTTGCCGCGCTTTTTGCCGAGGAACTGGGCCTGCTGCTTGAATGCAGGGTCGCAGAGAGTACTGCTGTTCTGCAGCTGCTGGCGGAAAAAGATGTTCCTTGTATCCGCCTCGGCCGGACCACGGCGGCCAGGGAGATCGTTGTCCGCTGCAATGGCGAGGAGGTGCTGCGCGAGGATATGCGGCTTCTCAGGCAGTGGTGGGAAGAGACGAGCTTCCAACTGGAATGCCGGCAGATGAATCCGGCCTGCGCCGCGGAAGAGAAGAAGAATATCTACGACCGCTCAGGCCCTGACTATTTCCTGCCATTCACCCCTCGGCCGACACCGGCCGCGATCTTGGCCAGCCAGGCCAAGCCTAAAGTGGCCATCCTCCGCGACGAGGGTTCCAACAGCGATCGGGAGATGAGCTCCGCCTTTTTTGCGGCTGGCTTTGAGCCTTGGGACGTGACCATGACCGATCTGTTGGCCGGCCGTGTCTCTCTGGACGGGTTCCGGGGCCTGGCCGCGGTGGGGGGCTTCTCCTACGCCGATGTGCCGGAAAGCGCCAAAGGCTGGGCCGCTACTATTTTATTCAACGAGCGGCTGAAGAAGATGTTCGACGAGTTCTATAACCGGCCGGACACCTTTACCCTGGGGATCTGTAACGGCTGCCAGCTCTTTGCCCTGCTCGGCTGGGTGCCCTGGGCCGGGATCGACCCGGACCGACAGCCCCGTTTCGTCCGCAATACCTCCGGGCGATTCGAATCCCGCTGGTCAACGGTCAAGGTGCTGCCCAGTCCGGCCATCATGCTGCAAGGCATGGCGGGCCTGGTTTTCGGCATCCATGTGGCCCACGGCGAGGGCCGCCTTCACTTCCCGGACCAGGCGATTTATCGGAAAATCAACGAACAGGGTCTGACTGCCCTGGCCTTTGTCGACGACCAGGGGCAACCCACCGAGGCCTATCCGTTCAACCCCAACGGCTCGCCGGACGGGCTCACCGGCCTCTGCTCGCCGGACGGCCGGCATCTGGCCATGATGCCCCATCCCGAACGTTCGTTTCTGCCGTGGCAGGCCCACTGGCTGCCGGCTGACATGAAAAAAAACCTGGCGGTATCGCCATGGCTGACCATGTTCCAGAACGCTTTTGCGTGGTGTTCCGATAAGACGTGAGCGCCTCACGCCGCCGGGGCGGCGATTTATCATAAAGTAACTTTTCGCTAGTTCTTGCCTTTGAAAAGACAAAAGAGAATATCGAATATCGAACAAGGAATAATGAATGTCGAATGAAAACAGATAGTTCGATGTTGAGGAACGGGTGGTTGATTTTGTCGTTCGTATAGTTCGAACCGCCGAAACCTGGCAAAAACAAAAATCGGCAACCACAACCCGAAAAAAACTTCATGATTCGAAATTCCTTGTTCGATATTCTCCTTAAAAACCTGAACCACGAAATTTCAGCCATTTAGTACCTTAGAAATAATATTCTGCGCTTTTTTGGCAGAATATTATTTCGTGAAGGTACTTATCCCGTTTATCGGGGTTAGGTTGAAGTTACTTGGAAGGGGGCAGATGAAAAGCTTTCGCAAGGAACTGTGGTTTGAGGTGCCGTCCCGGCGCGCCTTTATCAACATCACGCCGCAGGTGGCGGATTGCCTGCGGGAGAGCGGTATCCGTGAGGGCCTCGTCCTGGTCAACGCCATGCACATCACCGCCTCGGTGTTCATCAATGACGACGAGTCCGGCCTGCATCACGACTATGAAATCTGGCTGGAGAAGCTCGCCCCCCATGCACCGGTTGCCCAGTACCGGCACAACGTGGGCGAGGATAATGCCGATGCCCACATGAAACGCCAGATCATGGGCCGCGAAGTGGTGGTGGCGGTGACGGCCGGCCGGCTCGATTTCGGACCGTGGGAGCAGATCTTCTACGGAGAATTCGACGGCGGCCGTCGCAAGCGGGTTTTGGTAAAAATTATCGGCGAATGAGCCGGCGACCGGCGCGGGTCATTCCGGCCGCAGAGCTCGGCGGATGGTGTTGGCCAGTTCGGTGATGGCCACCGGCTTCATGATATACTCCCGGATGCCGATCGCCTTGGCTGTTTCCTCGTTGATCAACTCACTGAAGCCGGTGCACATGATGATCGGCGTCTCTTTCCGGCTCTCCAGAAGTTCCTGCGCCAGCTGATAACCGGTCATTTTGGGCATGGTCATGTCCGTGATCACCAGGTCGAATGCATCCGCTTGCTCACGGAATTTCGCCAGTGCCGCCATGGGGCTGGTGAAGGCCGTGACCTGATAGCCAAGCTCCTCCAGCATCTTCTGGATGATCTCAACTATTGTTTCTTCGTCATCGACGAGCAGGATGCTTTCATCGCCAAAGGGGATTGCCTGGCTGATCGCGCCTTCCATAATAGGTTCGGCCTCGGCCATCGGCAGGTAGACATGGAAGGTTGTGCCGCGGCCCGGCTCACTGTACACGGTGATATGGCCGCCATGGCCGGTGACGATGCCGTGGACCACGGAAAGCCCCAGGCCGGTTCCCTCGCCTTTCGGTTTGGTGGTGAAGTAGGGCTCAAAAATTCTTTTCAGGGTGTCCGG
>MGTE01000071.1:27427-28739 GCA_001799275.1 Deltaproteobacteria bacterium RIFOXYD12_FULL_57_12 | reverse complement strand
CGAGTCGGCATGGCGCCAGGGCGATGCCGAGTATGCCGCCTGTCTCGCGCATGGCGTGGTAGGCGTTGGTGCAGAGATTCATCAGCACCTGATGGATCTGGGTCGGGTTGGCCAGGACATACCCGCAGTGGGGGTCGATGTTGGTGCGGATCTCGATGGTGGCCGGAATGGAGGCCCGCAACAGCTTGGTGGTCTCCTTGACGATCAGGTGAATCTGGACGAGAGATAGGGCCTGGGCCTCCTGCCGGCTGAAGGTGAGGATTTGTTTCACCAGTTCCTTGGCACGCATGACCCCTTTCAGCACTTCTTCCAGATACCCCCGGATTTCGTTGCCCTCCGGCAGTTTGGACATGGCAAATTCGGTATAGCCCAAGATGGGAAACAGGATGTTGTTAAAGTCGTGGGCAATGCCGCCGGCCAGGGTGCCGATGGATTCCATTTTTTGAGCCTGCTGCAGTCGAGTCTCCATTTTGATTTTGTCGATCTCTGCCTCCCGCCGTTCGGTTATATCCCGAGCCAGCAGCATGATGAACCTGTTTTCGCCAAGCGCCAGGAGACCCAGGCGTGATTCCACCGGGAAGGTGGTGCCATCCTTGCGCCGGTATTCCCCTTCAAGGGTGAGCGGCGTCTCCATGGGCAGGTCGCGCCAGAATTTTTTAGGATATTGTCCGTTGTCGGTCTTAGCGTCGATGTCTTCCACGGACATGGCCAGCAGTTCATCCCGGGTGTACCCGAGATCGCTGCAGGCCCGTAGATTGACATCGATGAACCGCCCGTTCATGTCGTGCAGAAAAAAGGCATCAACCGCCTGGTCAATCACGCTGCGGAAGCGCTGCTCGCTGTCCTGCAGCGCCAGACTTCGGGCCTCGATCCGGCTTAGCATGTCATTAAAGGAGTCAACAAGATGGCCCACCTCGTCATCCCCGAACCTGGAGGCGCGCAGGGAATAGTCCTGATCCCTGGTAACCTGCTGCGACAGGGTAGCAAGTGAGGTGATTGGCGTTGAAATCAGGCGTTGCAGCGCGGTCGCCAGCAGGAAGGCCAGGGCCAGCGCAATCCCGGTTGCCACGGACACGGAGTAAATGGAGAGTTGCCGGAATCGATGGATGAACTGCATGTCATCCTGCAGCAGGATCCGGCCGGCAAAGACATTGTTCAGAAAGATGTCCTGGCTTACCTCCAGAAGTCCAGCGGCAGCAGCCTGCGCCGGCCGGCCGGCCGGGTTCAAGGTTGACGGGGCGGCCGGCACGGCCTGGTTCCGGCGGTAGGCGGCGAAGAGATTGCCATATTTGTCGTAGATCTGGGCGCTGTT
>MGTE01000071.1:26271-27404 GCA_001799275.1 Deltaproteobacteria bacterium RIFOXYD12_FULL_57_12 | reverse complement strand
AAGAGAGAACCTTTTCCGCGTCTTCGGGGACATCAAACGTCAGGGCCGCCTTGCAGTTTTCGCCGATGACCTTTGTCAGTCCGGTGAGGTCGTTCTGGTACGATTGCTGGTACTGATTGATGATCATTACATAGAGGGCGAAACTGGCGAGCAGGACGGCGGCCGCGCTGGTCCCCATGAGGATGATGGTCAGTTTCCTGCCGATTGAGAGATCGCGGAAGGTGCGCATTACTCTTCGGGCCTCTCTGAATTGCGCGGCGCCGGCAGGTCGACAATCTGGGTGGCGATATCCAGCAGTTTGGCCTCGAATCGGAGGCCGGTCTGGCGGACCGGCGCCCGGTTGACCTCCCAGCGAAGCTTCTCCTTGTACCTGACCAGATTGATCATGCCGCCGCTGGCCAGAAAATCCTCATGGTCGCCGACCGTGAGCACCGGCGTGCCTTTTAGGCTGGCGAGTATTGTCTGGAAATTCCGGTGTTCGGAGGAAGAGACAAAAAGCAGGTGGCAGCGGCCGAGGTCCATGTTTTTCCGGTAGGGACCAAAATAGATCACGGAGATTCCTTGCTGCTTCTGCTGCTGCAGGCCCTGTCGGAGCAAATCAAAGGCATCCCCGAACGGGGATTCGCCGACCACCCCGATTATAAAAGTGCTCTCCTTCTCATGCAATTCTGACGGCCATTGGACAAAGTGGAGAAAATTGTACAGATAAACCGCCTTTAATTCATATTCGCCGGTGGCAAGCTGTTGGCTGTAGCTGGCCTGGGTCGGCAGGGCAACGCCCGGCAGGAAAAGCAGAAGCGCAACCAGGGCTCGCAGGAGCAGGTGTGGAAAACGTTTCCTGCCGCTATTGGCAGGAAAGGATTTTTTGTGGCTGGTTGGTCTCAAAGGGTATCTTCTGAACGTGGCAGGGGTAGTGTTTGTTTTCATCTACGGCATCAGAACTTGTAACGCACGCCCAGCATGGCGACCATGCCGTCCCGGGGAAAGTCGTTCGGGATCAGCTGCGCGGCCCCGGAACGGTCCGGATCCCGGTATTTCTTGTTCAAGAGGTTGTGCGCCGAGAGGCTGATCTCCATGTTCTTGACGAAATTCCTGTGAATCATCGCCAAGTCGACCGTGGCGTAGGCAGGCAT
>MGTE01000071.1:0-26254 GCA_001799275.1 Deltaproteobacteria bacterium RIFOXYD12_FULL_57_12 | reverse complement strand
TAGGGAACATTGGGCAGTCGGGCCCCGGTGATCTCCTCGCGCGGATCCTGGTAAATATAGGCCAGTTTCCAGTAATTATCAACCGTATAGCGGCCGGCCAGGGCCAGTTCCACCCCCTCCACCTTCTGGCGGCCGGCATTGACGTGTACAGCTGGCGAGGTGGAGGCGTCCCAGGCAATCAGGTCGTCGATTTTGTTGTAGAAGTAGTTGACATCCAGGGTGAACGACCTGGCCAGCCGCATGCCGAGGCCCGCCTCATAGGTCTCGATGATTTCAGGCTTTACGGCCGGATTGCCGATATTGACCGGGTTGTTCTTGTTGTACAGTTCGACAAAGTTCGGTGCCCGGAAGGCCCGGCCGTAGAGGAGCTTCAGATCGACGTTCTGTAAAAAACCCCAGACCAGGGCAGCCCTGGGGTTGGTGGTAGCGCCGAATTCACTGTAGTGGTCGTAGCGCACTCCGGCGGTCAGGTTGAGGTTGTCCTTGATTTTCCATTCATCCTGCAGGTAGAAGGCCTGGATTTCCCGGGCCGCGCCTTCCTGCTGCCAGTTGGCCCATGCGGAGATGTCCTGCACCGGGCCGAGGTCGATGGGCACGGGCGGAAATACCCGGGGGTCGAAATTGTTGTAGGCCCTGACGTCGAACTGGTTCATCCTTTCGTGGGCCGCGCCGAATATCAGGTGGTTGGCAGCGGACAGATCATAGTCAAGCTGCAGTTCGGCGCCGTGGGTTTTATCCTTGAGAAAGGGTGAGCCGATCATGCCCTCGGGGAAAAGGCCAAAAACACCTTCCGGCTCGACTTCGATTATGGCCTCCTGTTCATATCGGTCGTAATAGAGCTTCACCATGGACGCCAGCTTGTCGGTCATCTTCCGGTTGTAAGTCAACTCTCCCCAGTAGTTTTTTGCCAATTCTGCGCTGTCGTCGGTGAGGGCGTAGGCCATGCCGATGTACAGGCCATGGGCTCTTTTTGCGGTATACTGCCCCCTAAAGGTAAAGCCGCCCCAGGCGGCCTTTACGAACATGTCCGACCGTTCGGTCACATAGTCGGCATTGCCGGGCGTGGTGGACCAGGGGGTAGCGGAAATGGCATCCTTTTCGATCAGTTGATCTTCGCCATTGGTCTTGTAGTAGTCGAGGCTGCCGGAGAGTTCAAGACCGTTGGCAAAGACCCGGCCGCCAGAGAGATTCGCCTTGCGCGTGTCAAAACTGCCGCCAGCCGCATTGATTTCGACGCCGTTGATCTGGCCGGCGTCTCGGGTGATGACATTGACCGTGGCGAGAAAGGCGTTGGCGCCGTAAAGCGCCGAGCCCGGGCCCCGGATAACCTCGATCTGCCGGATGTTGTCGACTGGCAGATCATTGCCGACATAGTATAGGCCGCTGCCGACAAAGTTTCTGTTCAGGGGATGGCCGTCCACCATCAGCAGGATTTTTTCGGAGAGTTGGGTGGTAGTGCCGCGCACCTCGAACATGGAGGAGCCGAATTCTGTAATCGAGCGGCTGAAGCCGGGCACCAGCGCCAGGACATCGGTCAGATCCCTGGCGCCCATGTTTCTGATCTCGGCGGCGGTAATCACCGTGGCAATGGCCGGGGCCTTGCGGACGGGAATCTGCCGTTTAGTGGCCAGTGACACGTTCACCTCGATCAACTGTTCAAGGTTCATGGCCAGGAGTCTTTCAAGAGGAACTTGTTCCACGGGCTGGGTGGCGGCAAAAGACAGCGCAGGGAGGCAGAGCAGGAAGAGAACTATGCAAATTGTCGATCGTCTGCGCACCGCGGATTTCCTGTCGGTGATATTTAAGGAAGGCCTGATGTGTATGAACTAAAATTGATTATTCCCTGGATGCCTTGAAAAGACAAATGAAAAATGGAAAAACAGCTCAACTATCTTCCGGTTCCGCCAGGGCCGATTGTATTTTTTCCCAGGTCTTTAAAAAAGCCTCCTGATCAGCGAAATTGACGGAAAGCGTTATTGTATCCTTTTCAAAGGACGGGCTGTGGGTAATGGTCGCGTTGCCGGGCAGCTGCAGGCCGCCGACAAATTTTTTGAAGTTGCTTTCCGCCTCGCTTAAATTAGGAAAACGTTTGCGGCTGAGCCAGGCCATGAGGTTGGCCGCTTTCTGCGGCGGGTTGGCGTCGGGGCTGGCCAGGATCTGCCTGATTGCCTGATCGTCCAGCAGGGTAGCCACGGCCAGCCGGTGCCGGGTCGCCAGTTCCCGGCAGATGGCAACCAGTTTCCGCTGGTTGCCGACACTGAGGCGCAGATCTTGAATCACCTCGAAAAGGGTCATGCGGTCCTTGAAGGGCAGGGCTCCCAGTTCCCGGGCCGCGCTCTCATCCAGAAAACCGTTGTGCAGTCCCAGAAGAAGCGGTTCTTCCAGTTCAAGCAGGCCGAGAAGCCGGCGGATGTGATATGGGTGGGGCGGCAGCTCCAGGGCCGGCAGGAAGAGACGGGCCGCCTCTTCCTCGTCAACATAGTGCAGGGCTTTTTGAAAAAAAATCGCCTGCTCAACCGGCGTCAATTGGCGGCAGATCGTGTTGTCCTCAAGCAGCAGGGCAAAGAGCGTTGCCTCCGGAATGGTCGGCGGCAGAATCAGGCAGATGCAGCTCTGTTGCGCCGCCAGCAGTCGGGCAGCCTGCAGCCGCTTGCGGCCGGCCACCACCTGAAAGGTGTTTTTTTTCTTTTCCCTGACCAGCGGCGGATGCAGGATACCGACCCGGGTCACGGAGCGACGTAGATTCTCAGGGATCTCGGCAGCCAGCAACGGGGCCAGGCAAAAGGTGATATCCTCCCAGTCGATTCTGGAAAAAGGGATGCGGACGGCAGCTGACGATAGGTCCATGGGGCGCGGCATAGCGAGGCCCGCCGCGGGGCAGGCGGCGGGGCAGGCGGCGGTTGGTTGGGCAAAAATAAAAAGGGAGGTCCCCGGCTGGCGCGGAACTCTCCCTTTTATCGAATCAAAAGGCTGATCCTGTGGGATCGGCGCTTACTTGTCGTTAATTTTCGTGCGCAGGATGCCGGACGGCTTGAAGGTGACCACCCGCCGGGGCGGCAGGATCAACTCCTCGCCGGTCTGCGGGTTTCTGCCCCGTCTGGCCTTTTTGCCCTTGACGTTGAATTTGCCGAAGCCGCTGATCAGCAGGTCGTCGCCTTCAGCCAGGCACTCTTTCATGATCTGCAAGAGGGCCTCTACCGCATCGGTGGCCTGCGCCTTGGTCAGGTTATTGTGTGTTTTGTAGATCTGCTGGACGAGATCGGCCTTTGTCAGAGTCATGAGCAGAACCTCCCTATTTTAAGGAATATTTTGTCAACTAATCAGAATGATTGTTTTTTGTCAATACTCTTATGAAGAAACAAGTTTCAGGGCTGCTTTTCCGGCATAAACAGCCGCCGTGCCCAGCTCTTCCTCGATGCGCAGGAGCTGGTTGTACTTGGCGACCCGGTCGGTCCGCGACGGGGCGCCGGTCTTGATCTGGCCGGTATTGAGCGCCACGGACAGATCGGCGATGGTGGTGTCCTCGGTCTCGCCGGAGCGATGGGAGATGATCGCGCTGTACCCGGCCCGCTGGGCCATCTCCACCGCGTCGATCGTTTCGGTGACCGAACCGATCTGGTTGAGCTTGATCAGAATTGAGTTGGCCACGCCGCTGGCAATCCCCTTGGTCAGGATTTTTGTGTTGGTCACAAAGATGTCGTCGCCGACTAGCTGGATCTTGTTGCCCAGACGGGCCGTCAGTTTCTTCCAGCCCGGCCAGTCGCCTTCATCCAGACCGTCCTCGATGGAGACGAGCGGGTATTTCTTGGTCCAGGCCTCATAGAAGGCGATCAGCTCATCCGTGGATTTTTTAGGTTTTTTCTCGGCGGCCAGGATGTAGCATTTGGACTTCGCGTCGTACAGCTCGCTGGCCGCCACATCGAGGGCAATGAACAGATCATGGCCCGGTTTGTAGCCGGCCAGGACAATTGCCTCGAGCAGGGATTCCATGGCCTCCTCGTTGGAGCGGAGGTTGGGGGCGAAGCCGCCCTCGTCGCCCACCGCGGTCTGGTGGCCGGCCTTTTTCAGAACGCTCTTCAGGCTGTGGAACACCTCCACCCCCATCTGCAGGGCCTCGGCAAAGCTGCCGGCGCCGGCCGGCATGACCATGAATTCCTGGATGTCCACGTTATTGTCCGCGTGGGCGCCGCCGTTTAAGACATTCATCATCGGCACCGGCAGCACCTTGGCATTGACCCCGCCCAGGTAGGTGAAGAGCGGCATCCCCAGTTCCTGGGCCGAGGCCCTGGCCACCGCCATGGAGACGCCGAGAATGGCGTTAGCGCCTAGGTTTTTTTTGTTTTCGGAGTTGTCCATCTCCAGCATGGTCCGGTCAATCAGCACCTGCTGGCTGGACTCAAGCCCGATCAGGCTCGGGCCGATTTTCTCGTTGACATTGGCAACGGCGCCGAGTACGCCGCGGCCCAGATATCTTTTCTTGGACTTGTCCCGCAACTCCAGAGCCTCCCGCTTGCCGGTGGACGCCCCGGACGGCACCAGGGCGCGGCCGACGACCCCAGAGTCCAGATGGACGTCGACCTCCACGGTCGGATTACCCCGGGAATCGAGGACTTCTCTGCCAAGCACACCTATAATTTCACCCATTATTCCCCCTCCTGACCCAGCAGAGCTGGCCTTTTTTTCTGTTTATACTGCCTCGCCCATCTTGAAAATGGGGAGATACATCGCCACGACCAGGCCGCCGATCATGCCGCCGAGAAACACCATCATGAACGGTTCGATCATCGCGGTCAGGTTTTCCACGGACTGATCCACCTCCTCGTCATAGAAGGCGGCGATCTTTTCCAACATGGCGTCCAGGGCGCCGACCGCCTCGCCGACGTTGATCATCTGCACCACCATGGATGGGAAAACGCCGGTCTCCTCGAGCGGCTCGGCAATGGGCCGGCCTTCGCTGATGGCGTCCGCCACCCGGAACACGGCGATTTCGATCGTCTTGTTGCCGGCGGTTCTGGCCACCACGTTCAGGCCTTCGAGAATTGGTACACCGCTCTGCATCATGGTGGAGAGGGTTCTGGTGAACTTGGCCACCGCCACCTTCATGATCAAGTCACCGAATACCGGCAACTTGAGCAGGAGGGCGTCGATTCGCTTCTCGCCGCCCTTGGTCTTGTAGTACTTCTTAAAGGCAAAGATGGAGGCGATAACGAGGCCGACCATCAGGAAGAAGTTGTTGACGACAAAATTACTCATGTTAACGACGATCTGGGTGGGGCCAGGCAGGGCGGAGCCGAAATCCTTGAACATTTTTTCAAAGACGGGAACGACGAAGATGAGGATGATGCCCAGGATGACAATGGAAATGCAGAGACAGATCAGCGGATAGGTCATGGCGCCTTTAACCTTCTTTTTAAGCGCCATG
This sequence comes from Deltaproteobacteria bacterium RIFOXYD12_FULL_57_12, assembly GCA_001799275.1. Lineage (GTDB taxonomy): Bacteria > Desulfobacterota > Desulfobulbia > Desulfobulbales > BM004 > YD12-FULL-57-12. The sequence goes on along the minus strand of MGTE01000071.1, from coordinate 20,832 downwards.
CTTTTTTCCATGAATACCGCCAGACGGGCCAGGATGGTGTCGAGGATACCGCCGATCTCGCCGGCCTCCACCATGTTGCAGTAAAGATTGTCAAACACGGTCGGATGTTTTTTCATGGCGTCGGCAAAGGTGGTGCCGCCCTCAACATCCATTCTGATCTGGCGGATGATCTTCTTGAAGGTAACATTCTCCTGCTGGTTGCCGAGGATCTCCAGAGCCTGCACCAGGGGGAGGCCGGCGTCGATCATGGTGGACAGCTGGCGGGTGAAGATCACCACATCCTTGCCGGTTACCTTGGGCTTGAACATCTCGATGTTCTCGAACATGTCCTTGGGCTGTTCCTTGATCGTGGCGTCCGTCACCCTGATTTTTTTGAGGTAGGATTGAACCACCGCCGGGTTGGGTGCCTCCATGGAGCCCTTGCGCTTCTCGCCGTATGAATTCTTCCCTTTCCAGTTATAAACAGGCATGCGTACTTTCCCTCCTCAGCATTATTTTCGGAGTCTGTCGGTTTTTTTGGTGTATTATTCTATAGTAAGAGGAGTCATAAAACAAGTGCGCTGTTGTGTCACGTTGTTTTATTTTTCATTAATACCTCATTGACATATTGTCACTTTTCATTTAGTATCACCGCTCTTTTTGTGTTGCGCACAGGATGCAGGGCAGGATGTTCGATAAATATTTCTGTAAAATCCCAGGGATTTTGATACAGGCCGCGGCATGGCAGGGCGGTGCGGGCGGCTGAGCGGATTCAGCCAAGGAGGTTGTGATTATGGATTTCACGAGCGGGATGTTCAAGCCGGTTATTGACAAATGTGAAGGGTGTGACCGGATAGTTGAGGCAGAGGCGGCCAAGTATTGCCGGACCTATGCCAACCCGGCGGCAAAATGGAAAATCGGGTTGTGCAATTTCGCTACCCATGCAAAACCGGAGATCGCTGCCACCAAGATCCGGGTCAACCCGTTGAAGGCCGCCAAGCGGGCTTCGAAGGCCAAGAAATAACGCGCCTTGCAATACGCGGGGATCTTCTTGGTCTCCACTTGACGCGGACAGTATAAGGGACTTGGAAAATACTAGTATACCATAACGCATCCCGTCTCAGGGCCACCTTTGGCCGCGCCTCAATCGCAAAATCCTCATCGTAGCGCTGCTACGCCTGCGGTTTTGCTCAATCGGCCCAGCCAAATCTGACCCCAATCCGGGCGCGATCCAGGTATATTAGTATTTTCCAAGTCCCTAAAAAAAGGGCTCCCGCCGGCGAGCAGGCCGGGTGGAGTCCTTTTTTTATTGGCCCTTACGAACGGCCGATGCCGGTATAGGGCACATCGTGCCGGTTCATGATCTCGGTTCAGGCGCGGCTGCCGAAGATGGCCGTACCGACCCGGACTAAGGTGGCGCCTTCCTCGATCGCCACCTCGAAGTCCCCGGACATCCCCATGGACAACTCTGGCCGTGAGGGGAGAAGGCCGCGGGCCGCAAAGTCGTAGGCCAGTTGTTTCAGCAGCCGGAAGTTGGCGCGGTTTTCCTCGGGATCTTCGGCATAGGGCGGCATGGTCATTAAACCCGCCACCTTGAGCTGTGGGCAGGTCGAAACCTGGCGGAGCAGCTCTTCGCAGGCCTCGGGCAGAACGCCCGATGTTTTGGTTTCGCGATCAGTGTTCACCTGGATGAGGATCGTCAGCTGCCGGCCGCGCTCGGCCAGGTAGCTGTCCAGTGCTTTCGCCAGCTTGAGGCGGTCGACTGTCTCGATCACCTGAAAATGATCGGCCGCCAGCCTGGCCTTGTTGGACTGCAGATGGCCGATGAAGTGCCAGGCAATGGGCTGGGGAAGAGGCGGCAGCAGCGCCATTTTTGCCACGGCCTCCTGGACGTAGTTTTCGCCGAACAGCACTTGGCCGCAGGACGCCGCTTCCCTGACCGTTTCCCAGGACATGCGCTTGGAGACCGCCACCAGCCTGATTTCTTCTGGTCGGCGGCCGGCGCGGCCGGCCGCCGTCGCGATTTTTTTCCGGACGTTTGTCAGATTTTCGCCGATGGTGGTGTTCATGACGGTCGCCCGGAGTCAAGCCTGAAGAGCCTTTCGGCGTTTTCGGTCGTACGCAGCGCCACCTCTTGCAGGGAGATCCCCCTAAGTTCCGCGATGCGTTGTGCCGTATGGAGCACGTAAGCGGGTTTGTTGCGCCGGCCGCGCCAGGGATCCGGGGCAAGATAGGGGCAGTCCGTCTCCAGCAGCAGGGAGGCGAGCGGGACCTGGCGTGCCACCTCCTGCAGCTCGGCGGCCTTGTTAAAGGTGACCACGCCGGGTACCGAGATGTGGAAGCCGAGAGTCAGTACCTGTTCGGCCAGATGCAGATCGCCGGAAAAACAGTGCATGACGCCGCCGGCCGGAAAGGGCGCGGCCGCGGTTAAAGCCGCCATGATTTCCTCGTGGGCGCCCCGGTCATGGATAATGACCGGTAGTCCCAGTTCCCTGGCCAGTTTGAGCTGGCGTTGAAAATGCGTCCGTTGCTGATCGGGCGGCGCGTAACATTTGACAAAGTCAAGGCCGATCTCGCCGATGGCGACCACCTTGGGGTGGGCGGCCAGGGCTTTCAGCTCGTCGTAAGTCGTGTCCGGCAACCCGGCGACATGGTGTGGATGGATGCCAACGGTTGCATAGACCGCCGGGTGGCAATCGGCAAGCAGCCGCGCCCGCCGGGAACTCTGCAGGTCGATGCCGATGGTGATCAGCCGAGTAACCCCTGCGGCCACCGCCTCCTCAATCACCGCCTGCCGGTCAACCTCATAGTCGGCCATGTCCAGATGGCAATGGGTATCAACCACGGTAATGCCGGGCGGTAGTTCGGGAAGATTTTTTTGTTTGTTCACCAGGTAGTTGACCTCACGCCGCTCTATCTAACAGATTATGACGGCTCGTGCAATGGCTGCAAATCAATTGACAATCTCTTGAAGAACCGACTATTTTAGCCCTACAGGTCGAGATGGCCTTGAAATAGTGACAATCTGGCGAATTGAAGTATTCTGGATTCGTCCGGAGGGAGTACATGACATCACCTGTTCTGACGGCGATTTACCAGCGCCGCAGCATCCGTGAGTTTACCGACGAGGAGGTTTCTCCTGAACTGCTGCGCGAGATGATCCGCGCCGGCTCCTGGGCGCCTTCCGGACTGAACAACCAGCCGTGGCGGTTTGTGATCGTGCGGACCGAGGCGATCCGCGAACAACTGGCCGAGCAGACCCATTACGGCCATATTGTCCGGGCCGCCCGGGCGCTGATTGCCGTGTATCTCGATACCACCGCCATGTACGATTCGCTCAAGGACCATCAGGCGGCCGGCGCCTGCATCCAGAATATGCTGCTTGCCGCCGAGGCCCTGGGTCTGGGCGCGGTCTGGCTGGGACAGATACTGAAAAACAAGAAGGAAGTAAACAGGATCCTCATGCTCGAAGATCATTTTGATCTGATGGCGGTGCTGGCCATCGGCCATCCGCAGCACCGCAACCAACAGTCGAAACGCCGGGATTTGCCCGAGTTGCTGTTGAAGGAGTTATAAGCGGTTTTTTGGTGACTACGCAGGTTGTTTAGTCAGTTAGACTGTAGTCTGTTAGGCGAAAAAGACTGAATTCGCAGGTGCTACGCAGGCCTCATTCTTATAATTCTCCATTGCTAATGGACTACACACCTACAGACTATCCACCTGAATAGTTTTTCATTCAACATCAGAAAGGAGGTATGCCTTGATTCGCAAAGAGAGAAATATGAAGATGAGGGCGTTTGTTCTGACCGGGCTCATTATGCTCATGCTGACCGGCTGCGCAACCACGACGACGGATGAGGGGGCCGGGATGCTGCCAACCGCCAACGTCTCGACCTCGGCAGTTGGCTTCCAGGATATCCAGATTCCTGCCGAGCTTGAGTGGGATCGTGAGCACAGCATGTCGATCGCGACCGAATCCTTTGCCGGCGGCACCATGCGGTTTGCTGGTCGGGTCGAGGTCAATTCGCTGGCTGATTTTTTTGCCGGCTCCATGGTCAGGAATCAGTGGAAACTGGCTGGCACGGTGAAATCAAGGAATGTCATCATGGCGTTCACCAAGCCGAACAAGACCTGCACCGTTACCATTTTTGAAGCAAAATTCACCGGCAAGACCCTGGTGGACATCTACATCACCGATGACATTTCCGCCCGCAGCGGGGCCTCCTCTTTTTCTATGGACCCAATGCGCTAGGCCGTAGGTACGGCCGAACGGATGAACAGTATGGGGACGCGGCTGGCCGGCAGGCGGATTCTCTGCGGGGTGACGGGCAGTATTGCCGCCTACAAGGTGGGGGATTGGGTCCGTGATCTGCGGCGGGACGGGGCTGAAGTGACGGTGGTGATGACCGGCGCCGCCACCCGTTTCGTCGCGCCGTTGACCTTTGCGGCGCTTTCCGGCCGACGGGTCTACACCGGCATGTTCGACCCGGAGGATGCCGAGAAGATTCCCCATATCTCCCTGGCCCGGGAGCACGATCTCATTCTGGTGGCGCCGGCCACGGCCAACACCATCGCCCGGCTGGCCAACGGCCTGGGCGACGATCTGCTGGCCACGGTTATCCTGGCGAGCCGGGCAAAGGTGCTGGTCTGCCCGGCCATGAATAGCCAGATGTTCAGCCATCCGGCCACCCAGGCCAATCTGGCCAGGCTGCGGGAATTCGGCTACCAGGTGCTGGCGCCCGCTACCGGCAAGCTGGCCTGCGGCGAGGAAGGGCCGGGCCGGCTGCCGGAATGGGACGCGGTGCGCGAGGCCGTGCTCGCCGTCTTTTCGCCGCAGGATCTGGCGGGTCAGCGGCTGTTGGTTACGGCCGGACCCACCCGGGAGCCGCTCGATCCGGTGCGTTTTCTCTCCAACCCGTCCACCGGCCGCATGGGCTATGCCCTGGCCCGGACCGCCCGCCGGCGAGGCGCCGAAGTGGTGCTGGTCAGCGGCCCCGTTGATCTGGCGCCGCCGCCCGGCGTGGAACTCATCCGGGTCAATACGGCCCGTGAGATGCACGAGGCCGTGCTCGCCGAATACGATCAAGTCTCGGTGGTCATGAAAACCGCGGCGGTTTCTGATTTCAGGCCGCGGACCGCTGCCGTCCACAAGATCAAGAAGACCGCGGCGGACCGCAGTCTGACCCTGGTGCGCAACCCGGATATCCTGCAGGAACTGGGAAACCGCCGGCAGGGCGCGACCCGGCCGGTGCTGGTCGGGTTTGCCGCGGAAAGCCGCAACCTGCAGGCCGAAGGCCGCCGGAAAATCCGCGACAAACAGCTCGATCTGATCGTGGTGAATGACATCACCGCCCCTGATGCCGGCTTTGCAACGGAGACCAACCGGGTGCTCATCCTGGACCGCGCAGGAGGCGAGGAGGCATTGCCGCTGCTCGCCAAGGAAGAGGTCAGCGACCGCATCTGGGATCGGGTCGTGGTCCTGCTCGGTTGCAACTCCTGATAACCTCCCGCCCGGTCCGTTTCCTCCGCTTTTCACTTCATCGGTTCAAGATTCCTTGTTCGGTGTTCGATATTCAAATTCTTGAGAGCTTGCGCCACTCCTTGGGGGCCGAGGCCTTGAACTGTAACCGTTCACCGGGTGAGCTAAAAGGGTCCACATCCACCGGCATTGTAATCGTTCAGCAGTGCTCCAGATGCGCGTGTCAATCGTCGGCAGTTTTGTATGCCGACAACGAGGCCTGCGAACTCTACTGGTGCTACGTGAGCGGGCCGATGATCCCCCCAGAAAATTGGGGATAAACTCCGCAGATGGGGTGCTGCTGAACGATTACCTTGAACTCAAGCTCATAGCTCATCGAGAGTTACCTTGACCGTGGCCTCGTCCTGGCGTTCCCGCACCAGTTGCACCAGATCGAGGTCGTCAAGCGCATCCATCATGGCCTCGAAGGTAGCGGCCGGCAGGAGATAGGCCGTGGGCCGGTTGTGGTTGAGGATCACCACCGGCTCTCCATGGGCCTGGCTGATAACAGCGGATGGGTTCTTCTTCAGTTCACTGATGTTGATGGACGAACGGGCATGGATGCGTTGCATGATAATCTCCCTGGCGCTTAAATTCAGGAATGATTATAGGTCGTTATTCTGGTTTTTTTAGTCATAAAAATAACCACAAGCCATGGCAGACCCGATCAAACCGGAGTTTTTCGAGCAGGGATGACGTGGCGATATGGTTTATAAATTTTTAGGGACCTCATCCAGAAATGCGGTTGAAATTTACAGCGCGTTGAACTCTTGCACGGTAAGGCCGGCCTGCGTGATCAGTTTCCGAAGGATGCCGGGGCCAAGTTCATTATGCTGGGGAATGGATAGGGTCCACTGAAAATCTGGTTTTGTCATCATCACATGAGAACCTTTCTGCCGGTCAACGACCCAGCCGGCCTTCCGAAACTTACGGACCGCCTCGGCGCCTGAACAGAGTTTCAGCGACACACCCATTAAATGGCAACTTCAATAAAACGGGAAGGGTCGATCACTTGCTTGGATTCCATGACTTCGAGCCAGCCCTCAACCGCTTCCCTGATATTCGCTATGGCCTCATCAAAGGTTGTACCCTGGGAAAGGCAGCCGGGGAGGGCAGGGACTTCGGCCACGAAATAACCAGCCTCATCCTGCTCAATAATAACGTGCAGTTTCATATCTGCTCCTTTTTGAATGGCCTGTAATTTTTCATGTGATGGTACCACAATGGGTACATGAAATAAAGTAAGGTTTCAAGCCCGCCCCCGCGCCTTACTCATCCTCCCCGCAAATATTGGCCGCAAACAGCTTCAAGGATACCGGCCTTCCGCCATTTATCAGTTTTTTTGTCCTTCCCCCCTCCAAGTCAGTTCCAACTACCGCCATGATTTTCCGGCACACATGATGATCGGTGTCTCTTACCTGGTGGCCAGGAGTTCCTGCGCAATGTTCTGATGTTCCATTTTTATCCACCCCACCACCCGCATGGGCTATGCCCTGGCCCGGGCCCCCCGCCGGCGGGCGGCCCAAGGTGGTTCTGGTCAGCGGCCCCGTTGATCTGGCGCCGCCGCCCGGCGTGGAACTCATCCGGGTCAATACGACCCGGGAGATGCACGAGGCCGTGCTCGCCCAATACGATCGGGTCACGGTGGTCATGAAAACCGCGGCGGTTTCCGATTTCCGGCCGCGCACCGTGGCCCGCCACAAGATCAAGAAAACCGTGGCGGACCGCAGCCTGACCCTGGGGCGCAACCCGGATATCCTGCAGGAACTGGGCAAGCGCCGGCAGGGCGCGACCCGGCCGATCTTAGTCGGGTTTGCCGCGGAAAGCCGCAACCTGCGGGCTGAAGGCCGTCGGAAAATCAAAGACAAACAGCTCGATCTGATCGTGGTCAACGACATCACCGCCCATGATGCCGGCTTTGCAACGGAGACCAACCGGGTGCTCATCCTGGACCGCGAAGGAGGCGAGGAGTCGCTGCCGCTGCTTGCCAAGGAAGAGGTGAGCGACCGGATCTGGGACCGGGTCGTGGCCTTGCTCGGCCGTAGCTCCTGATAATGTTCTGGGACGGACCGGTTCTCAGCGTGTCTCTGGCATGGGGCTGACAACTTGCCCATCTCCGCCGTGATTTTCTGCCAAGGACGTTGTCTCGCACGCGGCACGTTTTTCCCCCCCGCTCCATCCCCGCACCTATCAGTTTGAACAATTCCAACATATCTCATTGCCGACCGCCGCAGGTGTCGGAACTCACCTCTTGTGCCGCTCCTGACGCTGAAATGCGAGGCGGTCGGAATCTAGCCGGCCGGTTGATCATGCTTTATGCCGTCCTTTCTGAAGGCTTACTAGCGGAAATAATTCTATCGTGTCACACCGTGCCGATATTAAGGCGTAAATATGAAGCAGTTCAGTATTTTTATGGACAGGCTAAAAACACATGTGGTATGCCAACAGGTAACAAACAAAAGGGGTGACAGATGGTTTGGGGTATACTTGCCGTAATTTTTATTGGTATCTCTGTTTACTTGAGGACCTACCACAAAGAAAAACGAAAGGTTGTGGTGTTTTTTATATTTGTTGTGGCTGTGTTTGGCGTCGTTGCTTTCGTTAAACAATGGAACAACACTACCGCGAGCAAGGAGGAAACAAGAACTCACTTCGAAGAGATGAAAAATCTGCTCAGGGAACAAGGCGCTCGTATTGATGAGCCACATGACTTAATAAAGCTAAAAAGGATGATTGAAGAAAAGGGGTGGTCGTACGAGAAGGCAATCGCTGCCCTTGAGAATAGTTCAAGGCTGGATCAGGGCATAGCAGCTTTGCTCGTCAATAATTATGAACTTGCCGAAAAGCTTCTCCTGGAAAACGCAAAGACAAGGGAGCAGGAGGCGGCAGAAAGTTGGCTTTACGCTGGCAATGCCTTTTATTTTCAAAAGGAATATGAAGATGCATTAGATGCATATAGGCGATCAACAAGCCTTGCTTCTAATTCAATAGGTGCCTGGAATAACTGGGGCGCGACTTTGGTTAATATGGGCCGTTACGAAGAGGCGATTGCGAAATATCAGAAGGCGCTGGAGTACAAGCCAGATTTTGCCGAGGCCTGGTTCAACTGGGGGCTGGCTTTGGGGAACCTGAGCCGCCACGAAGAGGCAATTGAGAAGTATCAGAAGGCGCTGGAGCATAAGCCAGATTATGCCGAGGCCTGGACCAATTGGGGCGAGGCTTTGGCTAAGCTGGGCCGATATGAAGAGGCGATCGGGAAGTATCAGAAGGCGCTGGTGTATAAGCCCGAGCTTGTCGAGGCCTGGTCCAGCTGGGGAGCGGTTTTGGGGAAGCAGGGCCGTTATGAAGAGGCGATTGAGAAGTTTCAGAAGGCGCTGGAGCATAAGCCAAATTTTGCGGAGGCCTGGGACAACTGGGGCCTGGCTTTGACTAATCTGGGCCGACACGAAGAGGCGATTGAGAAGTATCAGAGGGCGCTGGAGCATAAGCCAGATTATGCCGAGGCCTGGTCCAATTGGGGCGCGGTTTTGGCTAAGCTGGGCCGTTACGAAGAGGCGATTGAGAAGTACCAGAAGGCGCTGGGGTACAAGCCAGATTTTGCTGAGGCCTGGTACAACTGGGGAAATGTTTTGGGGTACCTGGGCCGTTACGAAGAGGCGATTGAGAAGTATCAGAAGGCGCTGGAGCATAAGCCAGATTATGCCGAGACCTGGACCAATTGGGGCGCGGTTTTGGCTAAGCTGGGCCGTTACGAAGAGGCGATTGAGAAGTACCAGAAGGCGCTGGGGTCCAAGCCAGATTTTGCCGAGGCATGGTACAACTGGGGCGTGGCTTTGGGGGAACTGGGCCGTTACGAAGAGGCAATTGAGAAATGTCAGAAGGCGCTGGTGCATAGGCCAGATTTTGCCGAGGCCTGGGTCAACTGGGGCCTGGCTTTGGCGGACTTGGGCCGATACAAAGAGGCGATTGAGAAGTATCAGAAGGCGCTGGAGTTTAAGCCCGATTACGCCGAGGCCTGGCACAACTGGGGCTTAGCTTTAAAAGTGCGAGGTAAGATTAAAGAGGCCCAAGAGAAATTTGCCAAAGCAAAAGAGTTGGGCCTGAATTCAGAATAACTCCATCTGCCGATCATCCCTGATCGGGTCCACCCTGCCCAGGATATTCCATATCTGCCGCTCGCTGAGCCGGTACTTCCGGGTCAGTTCCCGGCCGGTCATGTCATTGACTGCCGGCGGATCGTGCGGTCGCGGTACTGCCGGCGAAGGGCGTCGGTGTTGTGGTAATAGATGCCGGCCCAGGCGTCGAGTCCCGGGCCGGCAAGGTAAAAATGAGTTAAATCCCTGGCCGCCTGACAGCCAGGGGTTGTCTGTACATCGATAAGCTGAATCCGTTTGTCCCACGAGACCTTCGTTTGAAACCTCCCGGCCGGGCCGCGCGCCGTGGCCTCGTCTGCCAGGGGGTATCTATCAGATAATCCCGTCAAAGGCCCGTTCGTACACGGCGATCACCTCTTCCAGGGTGGGCCGGCGCGGGTTGTTTTCCACCGGTCGGGTGACGGTCAGGGCGATTCTGGCCATCTCCGGAATTTTTTCCCTCGGGATATCGAGCTCCGCCAGAGTGGCCGGGATGCCCACGTCGGTATTCAGCTGCACGATAGCCTCCACCAGCAGCTCGGCTGCCTCGCGCGCATTCAGCCCGTCGGTGTCATAGCCCATGACCTCGGCGACCGTGGCGAATTTTTCCGGGCAGGCCATCAGGTTGTAATCCACCACATAGGGCAGCAGCACGGCGTTGGCCAGGCCGTGCGGGATGTTGAACATGCCGCCCATCGGGTAGGCCATGGCATGGACCAGGCCGACCCCGGCCGTGGCCAGGGCCTTGCCGCCGAGCAGGCTGCCCATGAGCATGGCTGAACGGGCCTCCAGGTTGTTGCCGTTGGCATAGGCCGGCCCCAGATTCTGGCTGATCAGGTCGATGGCCTCCAGAGCGTACATGTCGGAGATGCGGTGCGCCTGGGTGGAGGTATATGCCTCCAGGGCATGGGTGAAGGCGTCGATACCGGTGGCCGCGGTGACGGCCGGCGGCAGGCTGACGGTGAGGGCCGGGTCGAGGAGGGCGACGTCGGGATAGAGCGGATCGCCGTTCATGCCGCCCTTGGATTTTGTTTTTTCGTTGATGAAGACTGCGGTGAAGGTGACTTCCGCGCCGGTGCCGGCAGTGGTGGGGATCATGATCTTCGGCACGCCCAGTTTTTTGATTTTGCCGAGCCCCAGATAATCCTCGGCCTTGCCGCCGTTGGTGAGCAGAATGCTGATCGCCTTGGCCACGTCCAGGGCTGAGCCGCCGCCCGCGCCGACCACACAGTCGGCGCCCGCCTTCTTGGCCAGTTTGGCGCCGGCATCGGCCAGCTTGAGGCCCGGTTCCGGATCGATCCGGTCATAGATGTCAAAGGGAATGGCCGCGGCCTTGAGTGGCGCAATGATTTTCTCGGTGATGCCGGCCTGCTTAAGACCCGGATCAACCACCAGGAAAACCCGGCTGCCGCCGGCTTGCTTGACCAGGTCGCCCAGGTCGGCAATGGCGTTGACCCCGAAACGGATGCGGGTCGGCTGCGTGATGGTGAAAGATTGTGTTTTCATCAGGGGGTATCCTCTTGTATGATGGGTTATTGGTCGGAGCCTAAGGGAATTCGGGCGAGATCGATCAGGTGGCTGTTTTCTGCATGTAGCAACTGTACCGCAGGCTACCTGGAAAACTCAAACAAAAAAAGGCCGTCCTTTGCGTTCGAGCCTTTCTTTCAGGATATGTCCATGGATCAGACGGTCAGCAGAACGGAAGTCAAGCGGCGTTTCAAGGGGGTTGAGCATCTGGCCCAGGAGCTGGTGGAATTGTCCGCCAAGGATCTCACCAAGCTGCCCTGCGGGCCGGCGGCACGGGCGGAGATTGCTAAGGCCCGGGGTCTCAAGGCCGGCGCCCTGAAACGTCATATCAAGTATATTGCCAAGATGCTGCGTCAGGAAGAGGACACCGAGGCGCTTCTTGCGTTTCTGGAGCAGCACAAGGGCTCGCAGTTGAAACAGGCCGGCGAGTTCCATGAACTGGAGCGGCTGCGCAACGCCATAATCGACGAGGCTTTTTCCTATTATGAGGAGGAGCGGCGGCGCGGAGGTACCACGGTGGATGCCAGCCGGCAATGGAATTCGGTGAAGGCGGTGCTCGCCGATTTTCCCGATATTGATGCGGTGGCGTTGCAGAAAACGGCCCGGGAATTCGCCCGGGGTCGCAATCCGGTGTACAGCCGGGAGATGTTCCGGATGTTGAAGGCGGCCATGGAGCGGCGGCGGTTTGCCAAGGTTGAAAATTCCGAAGAAGAAAAATGAGGCGGCGAGGGTGTCGGGTAATGCTGTCGACTTAAGGAATTATTTTTTTCGGCCGAACAGCGAATATCGAATATCGAACAAGAAACCGCAGAATGATGAAGTGGTTAAACTTCGACATTCGACATTCCTTGACGTCCAAGGATGGGCTAATGCCGCGGGAGCCAGGGACGGCGGGAGCGGTGCTCGATATTCTGCAGTTCAAAAATACAAAACTCGTTTAAGGAAACGGGCATCGGGGCGTCGGGCATGGAATACAGGGCTGGAGAGGTAGGGCGGGTTTTTGCCGTCCGGTTTGATGAGGGCGATGATTTTCTGGGCGGCCTGTACGAGCTCGTTCGCCGGGAAAATATCAGGCACGCCTGGTTTCATGTTTTGGGCGGTCTGCGGCAGGCTGGCGTGGTCACCGGGCCGGAGAAGCCGGTCATGCCGCCCGTGCCGGTCTGGCGCGAGATGGACGGCGCCCGCGAGGTGCTGGGCACGGGCAGCGTTTTTTGGGATGGCGACGAACCCCGCGTCCACCTGCATGCCGCCCTCGGCGAGCACGGCGACACGGTGACCGCCTGTGTGCGCAAGGGGACCAAGGTGTATCTTGTGCTGGAGGTCTATCTCATCGAGATTGTCGGTCTGGCGGCCGGCCGACCCTGGTATGAAACAGGCGGATTTTACCGCCTGAGCTTTCCGGACGATGGAGGTTAGTCCCCTTAGGGACTCGGAAAATACTAATATACCATCACGCATCCCGTCTCAGGGCCACCTTTGGCCGCGCCTCAATTGCAAAATCCTCGACGTAGCGCTGCTACGCCTGCGGTTTTGCTCAATCGGCCCAGCCAAATCTGACCCCAATCCGGGCGCGATCCAGGTATATTACTATTTTCCGAGTCCCTTAGACGTTGATTGTTAACTGTTTGGTTTTTTTGTTGACATCTGCCTTGTTTCACGCAATAAATTTTAATGGCGTCGCAAAAAGCCCCAATTGCGGCGTTGCGCGGCATCCTTCGTCACTGCGGCGTACCGTTGTACGCCTCATTCCTCAGGATTTGCGCGCCTTGCATTTGGGGTTTTTGGCTTAGCCATCCTCTTGTTGATTTGGGGGGATCTCAGTGAAAACTTATGGAGGGGGTGGAACCATGGCAGGAAAAGCAAAGACAGCAGTAAAAAAAGCGGCACCCAAGAAACAGGCGGGCGTTGCCCAGAAGAAGCCGCGCAAGACAGTGGCGTCCACGGAGTTTCAGGTTTATGCCCCCGGGGCTGCCGAAATATTTCTGGCTGGCGATTTCAACAACTGGGAGAGCGGTTCGCCGCAGTACCGGCTGCGGAAGTATGCGGGCGATGTCTGGAAGAAAAAGGTGCAACTGTCGGCGGGGCGCTATGAATACCAGTTCGTGGTTGACGGCAGTTGGCAGGCCGATCCGCAGAACAGCGAGCGGGCGTGCAATCCCTTTGGCTCGGAAAATTCGGTGATCACTGTTTTGTGATCCCGTAGGCTGATAGGTCGTTAGGCTGTAGATTGTTAGACTGAAGGCTATGAGTTCTACTTTGTCACATTGTGGAATTCAGAATACAGAATACAGAATTCAGGATATAGAATAAATCGAACCAGTTGGCCAGAAGAAAATTTCTCTTTTCTCCTGGGTTCTTGTGGAGTGAGAATTAGACCGTAGCCTTTCACGCAACAAAAAAACCCGGCAGCCATGTTGATGGCTGACGGGTTTTTTGTTTTAGCTGCCAGGCTTTCCTGGTGTCAATGCATCATTCGTCTGTAACGATTCTGACCAGTTTGTCGCCGGGCTGCACGGTCTTGCCCAGGGCAGTAAAGAGCTGGACCACGGTGCCATCCACCGTGCTGACCACCGGCGTCTGCATCTTCATGGCCTCCAGCACCACGAGGCGGTCGCCGGCCTTGACCTCTTGATCCTCTTCCACCAGGATCTCGCAGACATTGGCGCCAAAGGGAGCCCTGATATCGCCGGTTTTGGCCAGTTCGGTAATCTCGTCTTTGTTGAGCTGCGCTGGCTTGGCCGCGGCTGCCGCATTTTCTGTAGTCTCTTCCTGGAAGACGAACAGGCGCTGGTGGTGGTCGACATTGAGGTAGATATTCGATTCCCCGGCCTCGCTCTTCTGCTTCGGTCCGACCTCGATGATATGTTCCTTGCCGAAGTGATCCCTGAACTTGATCGTCTCGCCGAGCTTGAATCCGCCGCGTCGGAACATGATACTGGGCGGCAGCACATAGACCCGGCCGAATTTCTCTTCGAACTTGAAAAAATTCACCGCATCGTTGGGGTGCTGCAGATAGGTGACCAACTGCTGGTCGGTGGGCGCATGGCCCAGCCGCTTGGCCAAGGCCTCCCTTTCTTTTTCGATGTCGATGTCTTCGATTTCGGCCATGCCGCCTTCCTTTTCCAGGATGGCGCGCCACTCCGGGCCGAAGACCTTTTCGTATATCCAGTCGGCCGGCTGGTAGAATGGGAAGGGGCCGTATTTGCCCAGGAGGAGATTCTTGAGGTCGCCGGAAGGGTTGCCGTACCGTTCGCCACCCATGACGTTGCTCACCGCCGTGGTCCACAGGATCTGGGAGCCGGGCGTGACGCTCCACCAGTTGCCCAGTTCGACCTGGACCTTAGGCAGTTCCTTGTGAAGGATTTCCGGCATCCGGTCGAGGAATTTACCCTTGACCGCCTGCTCGAAGCTCGATCCCATGGCACCGCCCGGCAGCTTGTGGATCTGCACCGTGGGCAGAAAGCCCTTGAACTGGGATTCGAAATATTCGTAGTGTTCCCGTTCGTTGCGCAGGGTTTCCGAGGTGTCGATCACGGCCTGTTCGTCCAAGCCGATGGCGGTTTTGCCGTGTTCCTTCAGGGTGTGGACCACGGAGAGAATCGGCGGCGGCCCGTAATAACCGGTAAAGGCGTGGTCCGCCGCGTCAACAATGGTGGCGCCGTTCAAGACCGCGGCGGTGATCCGGCCGATGTCGTTGCCGTCCGTATTGTGGCCGTGGTAATGGACAATCAGTTCCGGATACTTCTGCTTGATGGCGGCGACCAGTTCGCCGATCCGCTTTGGCGTGCCCAGGCCGCCGTGGTTCTTGATGCAGAGCAGGATCTCATCGCCGGTCACCGCCAGGATTTCGCCGACTTTTTTGACGTAGAACGCATCGGTGTGCTCGGGGCCGGTGGAGAAGCAGATGCTGGGTTCAAGGATTTTACCGGCCTTCTGCACCTCTTCGAATACCGCCTGCATGTTTGGGATATGGTTCATGAAGTCGAAGACCCGCCAGACATCGACGTATTTGGCAAATTCCCGGACAACCAGCCGGATGACATTCGGGGGATACGGCCGGTAGCCGAACAGATTCACCCCGCGGCATAAAGTCTGGAACATGGTGTGCGGCATCTTCTCCCGCAGCAGTTCCAGTTTGAGGAAAGGGTCTACCTGCTTGCGGAGGATGTCGACGTGGATCGAGGCGCCGCCGGTGATCTCCAGGGAAAAATAGGCGGCCCGTTCCCGGGATTCGCCGGCCAGTAGATCGGTATGCAGCAGGATCCGGTTCTTGAAATCGGACTGGGAGAGATCGCGGGCCGTATTGGTGACGTAGTAGCCATCCGCCTGGCGGAGAATTCCCAGGACCTCGGTAATACTCATGCCTTGTACTATTCGTTCCATAATGCTTCCTTTCTATGCTCTGCTTTGACCGTTGTCGATCAGACAGCGTAGGGATTTTCCTGTTTGAAGTGGATTTCGGCGATCAGCCGGGCCAGCTTGTTGACCTCGTTGTCCTGGTCCGTATATTCGATGAGATGCGGATGGGTATCAAGGAAAGAGGTGTTGAAATCTCCCTTGCGGAAATCCGGGTCCTCGATCAGCTTCAGATAATAGGGAATGGTGGTCTTGGGGCCGACGATGACAAAATTTTTCAGACAGCGGCGCAGCCGGTCCACGGTCTCGTTCCAGCTGAAGCCGAAGACCGTGAGCTTGACGAGCAGCGAGTCGTAGACCTCGGGAATGGTGAACCCCTGGTAGACAAAGCCGTCGAGCCGCACCCCGTAGCCGCCGGGCGAGCGGTACACGGAAACGGTCTTGCCGCCTTCGGGCATGAAGTTGTTCTGGGGGTCCTCGGCGTTGATCCGCATCTCGATGGCATGGCCGCGCAGCTTAACGTCGTCCTGAGTGAAGGCGAGTTGCTTGCCAAGGGCCAGCTTGATCTGGGTGCGAACGATGTCGATGCCGGTGACCATCTCGGTGACCGTGTGCTCCACCTGCAGCCGGGTGTTGATTTCCATGAAGAAGTAGTTCATGTCCTGGTCCACCAGGAATTCCACGGTGCCGGCGTTGGTATAGTTGGCCGCCTTGGCCGCCTTGACCGCGGTTTCGCAGATTTTGTCGATCAGGGCCTGATCCTGGATCAGCGACGGCGCGATCTCCACCAGTTTCTGGTTGCGGCGCTGGATCGAGCAGTCCCGCGTGCCGAGATGCACGGTGTTGCCGAAGTTGTCGGCAATGATCTGAACCTCGACATGCTTTGGATTGATTACCAGCTTTTCCAGATAGACGCTGTCGTTGTTAAAGGCGGCTTTTGCCTCGGAGCGGGCCGCCGGGATCTCGGCCAGGAGCTGGGCCTCGTTGTCCACCCGTCGGATGCCGCGGCCACCGCCGCCGGCCGTCGCCTTCAGCATGACCGGATAGTCATACTGCGCGGCAAAGGCCTTGGCTTCCTCGACGCCCGCTTCGCCGCGGCTGAGGTCTTTGGTGCCTGGCACCAGAGGGATGCCGGCCTCCTGCATGATGCGCCGGGCCGTGACCTTATCGCCCAGGTTGCGGATGACCTCGGCCGACGGGCCAATAAAAATGATGCCGGCCTCTTCGCAGGCCTGGGAGAGATCCGGGTTTTCCGCCAGGAAGCCGTAACCGGGATGAATGGCATCGGCCTTGGCCTTTTGGGCAGCCTTAATCACCTTGTCGATGTTCAGGTAGTCGCGCCGGGGACCATCGCCCAGCCAGATGGCCTCATCGGCGGTTCTGATGTGCAGGGCCTCGCTGTCCGGCGTCTCATAAATACCAACGGCAGCATAGCCAAGTTCCTGGATCGACCGGATGATCCGCAGGGCAATTTCTCCTCGATTGGCAACCAGTATTTTCTTTTTCAAGAGCAAACCTCTTCTTCCTTAAAATTTGGTGAATATCTGTCCTGGAGTATCGCAGGCCAGACTTTGCATTATGATAATGTGGCTCGTCGCGGTGTGGGCCGACGGACAGGGATGTCCTAGCGCCGGGCGAGCCAGGGATGGCGAAAGCCCCGACGGACAGGGATGTCCTAGCGCCGGGCGAGCCAGGGATGGCGAAAGCCCGGCCGGCACCGATAAAACAAACAGTCACATGCTTCATGTCAAGCAACAGAGGGAAAAGCGAAACCGGAGGAGGCATCAGCTTGGACCGGATACGCCTTTTATGTCGAGACATTGTGAATTCAGCGCACTATTTTTTGAACATAGCATAGAGTTTTTTCGCAGGCAAGAAATAAGGTAAGGATTGCCTACTGTGCAGGCTGTTACCGGGGAATTAAAAAAATAACTGTATGTTGCCGGAAAATATGGTATGGACATAGGCAATTTTCATGAAATGCCTGTTGCCGCCATCTGTGGCAGTCGGCACGACAGGAATGAGAGGGGGAGCATGCTTAGAAAAACAGAAAGCAGAGGTATTGTTATGGGAGTGAATGAGAAAGGCTTTACGTTGATAGAACTGATCATGGTGATTGTGATTCTTGGTCTGCTGGCGGTGGTCGCTATCCCGAAGTATCAGGATCTGCGCTCCGAGGCAGCAAAAGCCTCGGCCGATGGCGTCTATGCCGCCGCCGGTGCCGCCTCGGCCATCAACTTTTCCACCCGGCTGGTGAGCGCCTCCAGGGCCAACGCCATCACCAACACCACCACGCTGTTTGCCGCCATGGACGGGGCGCCGCAGGGCTGGTCCGCTGCTGCTACCAGCCGGATCAGCGCCTCACTGGGCGGCACTACCTATACCATCGGCATTGCCACTGTTGAAGACGCCGGCCCTACCCGGCGGGCAGTCATCAAGAAAAGGGCGCCGGCCAGCTGGTAGTAGTCACTTTAGCGGCAATGCGGACTGGGTTGTAACATTGCCGGCCGCATTGTTTTCCTGGCGGGGTGCGGGCAGGCCACGGACCTGCACCCCCGAGCCTTCCAGAAAACGACGGACAATGGCGGCCCGCTCGGTGTCGCCGCCGGCCGCCAGCATGTGGTAGAGCTGGGTCCAGGCAAAATAATTCTGCGGGAACAATTTGGTGATTTCCAGGTAGGTGGCGTGGGCCTGGCGGATGTCGTTGGCCAGCAGAAAGATTCTTGCCAGTTCAAGTCGCAGTTTCAACTGGCGGTCGATGAGTGCCGCCGGTTCTTCGGCAATCGTCCGGCGCAGCAGGGCGGTGGCCACGGTGTATTTTTTTTCGCCGGTCAGCAGATTCCCCTCCAGTATCCTGGCCTCGTAGCGGTGCTCTTCCTGCTCGACCAGCCAGCCAATCAGCCGGCGCACCTCTTCGGTTTTTTCCTGTTTAATCAGAATCTGGCCCACGAACAGACAGCTCTGCCGGTAGGCACCGTAGTCCCTGACGATCTCTCTGAAAACGGTTAAGGCTTCCTCAAAGCGGTTTTCCAGAAACAGGTCGGCACCCAGGTTATAGAGGACGATTTTCTTTTCCTCCGCGGTGCTGCTGACTAAAAGCGCCTGTCTGAGCAGGTCGATGGCTGCCGGAAAATCCCCGGCGTCGCTGCGCTCGGCCGCCTGGTTGTTGAGGGCTCGGGCTGGCGAGGCGCCTCGTTCCATGTCCCCGGCCCAGAAGGTCTCGGCATGTTTCCATTCGTCATTCCTGACAATCGTCCAGTATGACCAGAAGGCCAGAACCAGCAGGAGCACAGGGCCGGCGCGCCGCAGGGCCTTCTCCGGCAGCAGCAGGAGGAAGGCTGGGCCCAACAGCACGGTCGGCAGATAGAGCCGGTGGATAAAGGCGATCTCCAGGTTGGCAAAGGTTGACTCGACGCTTAACGCCAGAAAGAAGAAGAGCACCGCGAAACTGACAACTGGCCGGCTGACCCTGGCCTGCCAGGCAGCGTACCAGGTAACAATCATGGCGAGCAGGGAGGGGAGAGTGGTCCAGGGCGCAAGCAGGGACCGGGAGATGGGCAGGTCGTAGGCCAGATGCAGACGCGTTGGCAGGGGCAGGAGATAGAGGGACACATAATGCCAGACTACGCGCCATTCGGTCATTATTCGTTCCCATGGGCTGAAATTCCGGTGCGGATAGGTGGCAAACCACTCCGGCAGGCGGCCCTGCAGCAGGAGAAGACCGGGAATGATCGCGACCAGAAGCGCGATCATTGGGACGGCCTTCGACCTTTTTGCCGCAGTCGAGGCAGGGAACAGCAGATAGTCGAGGAGCAGAAGGGCGAGCGGCAGGGTGATGATGATTTCCTTGCTGGCCAGGCCGAGCAGGAAACAGAGGCATAAAAGAGAGAGGGCCGGTGTCCGACCGATTTTTTTTCGGCGCCAGAGCAAAAAGATAGAGAGGCCGGCCAGGTAGAAGAAGGTGCCCATGGCCGCCATTCGCTGGACAATATAGGTCACCGCCTGGCTCTGCACCGGATTCACCGCCCAGAGGGCTGCACCCCAGAAGGCCAGATTTCGCTGCCCACTGCCTGCGGCCGGCGCATCCGTCGTTGGGAGAAGCGGCAACAGGACAATGAGCTGATAGAGCAGCAGGGCGTTGGCGATGTGGAGCAGGATATTGACCAGGTGGTAGCCGAAGACGTCAAGACCGCCCAGCAGGTAGTTCAGGGCAAAAGAAAGCAGGGCCAGGGGCCGGGTGGTGGAGATCGGCGAGTTGAAGACCTCGCGCAGGTCAGCAAGCTTCTCCGGATGGACCGCCGGGTTTTCAACGATATTCGGGAAGTCGTCGAAAACGAACGGCACATCCAGGGTTGGGTAATAGATGACGCCGATGAACACCGCGAGGAGCAGGCCGTGCAGAATCGGCAGCCATGCCGGCTGCCAATCCTTGAGGAGGCTGCCGCTCGCTTGTTTTGTCGCCGGACAGCCCGGCACATGTCGATTGGCTTCGGGCATTACCGGAAGGGCATCTCTGTGTGGGTCGCGAGAATTCAGAAGTCAGAATCCAGAATTCAGAATGATTGATTTGTCGCTCTTGAATTCTGACTCCTGAATTCTGAATTCACCTGAAACGAACCGACAAACACTGATGAATGTCATATTATATCAATATGTTGGCATGACTCATGAAGTTAAATTAATAGATCTGATCGCTGGTCAGGCCCAGCAGGATCTTGTCCAGCTTTTTCTGGTTCGAGATGCAGACGCCGGTTACTACGCGCATTTCAAAACTGTTGTTGATGACCAGTTCGTCACGGACATGGGAGGTCAGCACTTTTTTCAAGAGTTCGGTTTCAGGTTCGAGGACATAGCGGTTCATGGTCAGGGCGAAGTTGTTGGCATCGTCGTAAAGCATCATGGCGATGCGGTTCATTTTCTCGACCTGGCCGGAGTGGGTGTAGAGCATCTGTTTTCTGGCAAACTCTTCCGAGGTGACCCAGAGGGCGAGATAGATGTCTTGAATCTCGAAGCCGTGTTTGCTGCAGATCATGTAGGACCAGAGCTTGTAGCTTTCCAGTTCCACGAATCTGGTGGCGGGTTGTTTGTTTTTGTTCAGGAGTACGCATTTCACCAGTTTCTGGGAATCGGTATGGCGGGAATCGGTTGTCATGGTTGTCTCCACAGATTGCAGGCGGTGTTTCGTTTTTGGGGCAGTCCTTTCGGCGGCCCCGGCATGGTTCCGGTTCCAGTCGTCAGCCGCGCATTACATTCATCATGTCCCACATCGGCATGAAGATGGCCAGGGCGATGAAGCCCACCATGGTGCCCATGACTAGC
>MGTE01000070.1:9628-37263 GCA_001799275.1 Deltaproteobacteria bacterium RIFOXYD12_FULL_57_12 | reverse complement strand
CTGATCCATAATGAACGAGGCGGAGAACAACACGGGAATCTCCCGGCCCGCCTTGTCGCGGCAGACCTTCTGGAGGCTGGCGCCCCCCTTATGCAGATTTCCCATCACCTCGTCAAAGGCACAGCCCTTGGCCGCGAAAATTTCCCAGATCGCTTTACCGCGCAGGTTCTCCTCCCGGGATTCAAGCATGGCGCAGGCCGTGGCATTGACCGTGATCACCAGGCCGTCCGGATCGCTGACGATGAGGCCGTCGATCATTGACTTGATGATGTTGTCGGTAAACTCGTTCGCCTCGCGCAATTCCGCCGAGCTTGCCTGCAGGGACTCGGCCATGGAGTTGAAGGCAACAGCCAGTTCGCCCAGCTCATCCGCCGAAGAAACCGCGATTCTTTGATCAAGGTTGCCGCGGCCGAATCGCACTGCGGCGCCGTGCAGTGCGCGCAACGGCCGCAAAAGACCGCCGGCCAGAAACAGCCCGATCACAAGTGCTGCAACCGCCAGCATGGCACCGAACAGGATGAACTGTCTTGCCTCATTCCGACTGGCGGTCTTCAGCGCCTGCAGACCATCCCGGAGTTTTCCCTTCTCATGAAGGATGGCGGCGCTGATATGCGCGAGCAGCTTTTCTTCGCTCCGCTCGAAATCCTCCTTGAGATCAAAGAGTTGACTGCTGTCGCCAGCCATTGTAATATTCTTCAGGATCCCGCCACTGATCTCCAGGATGGCCTGGCTTTCCAGGCGGATATCCTCAACCGACTGGCCAGAGGCCAGTTGCTCATAATTCTGCAATGCCTGCCGCAGGGACTGCACCCCCTGGCGGATGAGTTCCTCCTCGCCCGTTTTCTGCCGATTGGCCCGGTCGTCTGGCCCGTCGACCTTTGCCAATACAACATATTCGCTGGTTGAAGAAACGATCCTGAGGCAGGCAAACCGCAGTTCTTCCAGGGCATCGATCCTGGGCAGGGCCTCTTCTTCAACACTGATGAAACTTTTCTCAACCCCGTGGAGCGCCTGATGGCTGACAAAAACCATGATAACGGCCAGCGCCGCGAGTACAAAATATCCGCTGATTATCTTGCCACCTATTTTCATAAATTCTGGTCCCAAAACATCAGAATCAAAAGTAAGATAACATCGCCCTGTGCACTATATACTGAAATGGTGCATGTTTTCATGTAAAATCAATTGTAAACATGGCGGCACTACCAATTATGGATTTTACCACACGCAACTTATCACTGTTTGACACTCCTGCCACAAACAGATTAGATTGACCAATGATGCAAAGAAGTTAACCGGTTGAAAAAATCGTAATCGTTCAGCAAGCACCCCATCTGCTTTGGCATCGGCCTGCTCACGTAGCACCAGTACAGTTCGCAGGCCTCTTTCGCGCATCTGGAGCACTGCTGAACGATTACAATGCCGGTGGATGTGGACCCTTTTAGCTCACCCGGTGAACGGTTACAAAAAATCAACCATGCCCCCAGGCGATTTTTCTGAAGAAATGGACGAGACACCGAACGACCCTCAGGTAAAGGTTCTCTTTGTCGACGATGAGTCGAACATTCTCCGCGCCCTCAGACGGCTGGTGGCGGAGGAGAATTTTGAGACCCTTATTGCCACCTCCGGCGAGGAAGGGCTTGAGGTCATCAAGGCGAACGAAGACATCGGCCTCATTGTTTCCGACCAGCGCATGCCCGGCCTGACCGGCGCCGAATTTCTGGAAAAGGCCAAGGCAATTGCGCCGGATTCCCTGCGGATCGTCCTGACCGGCTACGCCGACCTGCAAGCCACCATGGATGCGATCAACAAGGGCGGGGCCTACCGGTATATCACCAAACCGTGGAACGACGAGGAGCTAATCCAGACCATCCGGGATGGGGTGGCGCGCTACTCGCTGTTCATGGAGAACAGACGGCTGACCGAACTTGTCAACCGGCAGAATGAAGAACTCAAGGACTGGAACAGCAACCTGAAAAAAAGGGTCCTTGAGCAGACCGCCCACATCGGCAAAAAAAACGAGGAACTGGCCGCGGCCAACAGCAGGCTTCACCAGACCTTTGATCAGACCATTAAGGCCTTTGCCGGTCTCATCGAGCTCCGCGACCTGGATGTCAGAGACCATTCCCGGAATGTGGCCGACCTGGCGGTCGCCATCGCCCAGGAACTTGATCTTGATAAAAACCAGCGGCAGGCGATCAGGACCGCCGCCCTGCTGCACGATATCGGCAAAATCGGCATTGACGACGCCATCCTGCTGAAGGACACCGATGTGCTCACGGCCCGGGAACTGGAAAAATACAAGCTCCATGCGATCAGGGGCCAGGCAGTGGTTGATGCTGTCGATGATCTGCGCGAGGTCGGCATCCTGATCCGCCACCATCACGAATGCTACGATGGCAGCGGCTTTCCGGACAGACAGCGGGGCAAGGATATTCCACTGGGCGCGCGAATCATCGCCATTGCCGACCATGTCGACCGGATCTCCAAGAGAATCCGTCAGGAAAACGCCCTGGAGATGGCCCTGGAAAAAACCCGCCAGCAGTTGGGCCGGCTCTTTGACGCGAGCCTCTTCCCCCATCTTGAAAAACATGCCAAGGCCATCTATTCAACGCCGGACAAACTCGCAAAACACCGGGGTATGGTCGAGGCGGAACTCTCCCCCGAGCAACTGCTGGAGGGGATGATCGTGCTGAGAAACGTGGTAAGCGGCACCGGGCTTTTGTTGCTGTCCAAGGGGGCGATACTGGATGAAGCCGCCATCAAGAGTCTGAAGCGCTATTACAAAATCGACCCGCCCGAACATGCTGTTCTGGTGCTGCGCCAGCTATAATCAGGGCGTGGCCCGCACGCAACCCTATTTTGCGGAATTTTGCCGGCAAACGCAGACAAACTGCCCGAACAGCCTAATGCCGAAGACCCAAGACAGACCGGAGGAGAAGCGATGACAACGATTTACTTGAACAATCTGCCGATCACGGTATCAGAGGGGGATATCCGGGAACTACTTGAACCGTTTGGCGCTGTACAAGCCGTGCAGATCATCGTTGACCGTTATATTGATCAACAATACGGCTTCTGTTTCGCTGAAATGGCGAATGACGAAGATGCTCAGCAAGCCATCAGCGGCCTGAACGGCAGAGAATACGTCGGCCAAACACTGGAGGCCAGCGAAACCAGGCCACGGAGCTCAGACAGCCGGGCCGGTGCCGCAAAAAAACGCTGGTAATGCCGGCCCCCTCTCTGCTGGATGGAAACCGGCGCATCGGCTGAAAAAATAACCGGAAGACATTTCAATAATCAACAGTTGTGCTATACTGGCATATCACTTTTCATTGATCAATTGATACAGCAATAAACGAAAATTCAGAAAGATGAATCAGGCCCGTCAACCAGTTGCGCCTGATTCACCTGGCGCCCCAAGGCATTCAAGTCAGGCTGTTCGCCAGGCTCTTGGCTGCTGCTATCGGCGCTCATCGAATGTTTTTCTGACGCACAAAAAATAACCACGGAAAGACAGCAAAATAAAAAATATTCCTAAATTTTGTTTGACATTCTATTTCAATTTAATTACATGAGCTAATAATGCAGAAAGTAAACTGGACAATCATTGCACTACATTTCAACCGACAAGGGGAAAAAATGCAGAACATGAAATTGATCTTCCGGCCCCTGTTACTTTCTCTCCTCGTCCTGACCCTTTCCATCCCCTTCCTTACCGCAAGCGCCTTTGCCAAGACAACAAAACCCAAAAAAAACAACGGCTATCCCGTTATTACCAAGACATACAAACAGGCGCCAGCGACGCGCCAGGCAATAGCCAAAACTAAACCTGACCAGTCACCCACCAGTCGTGTTTCGGTGCGGCAGACCGAGGCTGATCCCCAACCTGAGCAGCAGCCCGACCGGGAACCTGAACGCCAATCTGCGCGGCAACGTCCGGCGCCGACCCCTTCCGCAGACAACCAGACTTTGACAAAGAAAATAACGGCAAAAAGCGCCATCGTCCTGGATGCTCGAACCGGCGCCCCCCTGTTCGAGCGGTCGCCGGACAATCCCGGCCAACCGGCAAGCACCATCAAAGTGCTAACCGGCCTGATCGCCCTGCAAAACCTGGCCGACAACGACCGGGTGCCGGTCAGCCGGCGCGCCGCTGACATGCCGCGCTCAAAGGTCAATCTGGTGACCCGCAAAACCTATCAGGCTGACAAGCTGATCGATGCGGTGCTGCTGGCCTCGGCCAACGATGCCAGCGTCGCCCTGGCTGAAAAGGTGGCTGGCTCGGAGAGCGCCTTTGCACAACTGATGACCAAGAAGGCGCAGGAATTCGGCGCCACCCGGACGGTGTGCAAAACCGCCTCCGGTCTGACAGCCAAAGGTCAGTACACGACTGCTCGCGACCTGGCGGTCATTTTCCGACATGCCATGCAGAACAATGAATTTGCCGCCCGCATGCGCCAGCTCACCGCCAACTTTGATGGCGACATCCTGCGCAACCACAACAAGGCGCTCTGGCAGATTGACGGTGCCGAAGGCGGTAAAACCGGCTTCACCCAGGCGGCCCGCCAGACATACGTTGGAAAATTCAAACGCGGCAACGATGAAATTCTGGTGGCGGTCATGGGCAGCTATACCATGTGGAGCGACATCAGCAATCTGGTGGAATACGGCTTCAACCAGAAACAGAACCAGCGGCTGGCGGGCAAGGGACAATCCTCTCCGAAAAATCCGCAGCAAGCCGGGCCGGCTTATGCAGACAGCCGATCGAACCCAAGCGCGGGCCGCAAAGTTGCCGAACTTTAATTCTGCTTTGTCGCATCATGGGACTCAACATCCAGAATTCAGGAGACAAAACAAATCGAACGATTCGGACAAAAGAATGTTTCTGTTTTCTCCTGAATTCTGACTCCTGAATCCTGAATTCTTTTGGAATGTGACTAAGGAAAACTATGAACTCCTGCGAAGAACCGGCGCCGTCTACGGCCGCCGGTTTTTTTATTGATACCTTGTAACCCTGAGCAGGATACCCGTGACTGAAAAAGAAAATATCCGTAAAAGCCTTCTGGCAAGAGAGGCAGGCCACATCCCGGCGCCGAACTGGGGCAAGGCGGCGGAAAGAGTGCGCGGCCTGGTGGAATACCGGCAGGCAGGCGTCGTCTTTGCCGGACCGGACACGGCTCTCGATCAGGTGCGCATCAACACGCTCATGGATGGCAAAGACCTGCTCCTGCCGACCCCCGGACTCAAGGAAGGTTTTCTGCTCATCAGGCCAAGACGGCTGCCGGCCAGGCAAGTACGTCAGGCCGCAACCTTTCGGCAACAACTGCAGTTGGGCGAGAGGCTGGCCGCGGCAACGGCCGCGGAGCTGACAATTTCCTTCCTGGTCACCGACGCCGTCGCCCTTGACCTGCAAGGCGGCAGACTGGGCGACGGTCAGGGTTTTTTTGACCTGGCCGGCGCCATTCTCGCCGAGACAGACATGCTGGCGTCGACGTATACGGTAGTAATCCTGACCGGCAGCGACCGGCTTGTTGCCGGCCGCCTGCCTCAGGAGCCCTGGGATATCAACGGATCAAAACTGATCAGCCCGGAAGAGGTCATCGAATTGACGCCGCCTCCCTACCCTCGCCCCAAAATTTTCTGGGACGCGCTGCCCTTGGCAAGAATCAAAAAAATATCACCGCTCTGGAAACTCAAAGAACAGCGACCTGGAGCATGATTTTGGCACCACAACAGATGCACCGTGCCGACTGTGAGTTAGGACTGCAGGGTGCGGCAGGCCCGCGCGAAACCGCCAGGGTTAAAACCGGAGGCCCAGAAAACCACGGCCTGGGCAAAATCGACAAACCAATACCCTGCCGGCCGCCGCTGATCCGCCGTAAAAATAAAGGGCTGGGCGGCTGAAAAACAGGTGGGCAGGAAAAGACCGTCACCTCTCTTCTCATGCGCAATGACGGTCAAGGCCTCATCAATGGTCGGCAACCGCCAGTCGTCGCAGCCAGCGAACCGCTGCCGGTTCAATTCCGCCACATAGGCGCGTGCCCCGCGGATAGAGGTGATGTCACTGCCGCCGCGCTGCCACATCAGCCCTGAAACTACTTCGCTGACCGTCAGGCCGTCTTCGTTGTCCACCAGGTAGCCCCGAAAGCCGCCGGCCGGATTGCGGCGCCGTTCCAGCAGCCGCTGACCGCAGACCGCCCGATCGATCATGGGTTCGTCGACCACCGTTGCCTGCCACCGAACCGAAACCTGCGGCAGGAGGGGGCGCGCCTCCCGCCAGAGCGGCAGGCCGGTTTCCCGGATGTCCCGCCGCTCTGGCGCCGGCAGGGGCACCACCCAGGAAACACTATCGGTGTCCACGATGTTCTCCTGCAACCAGCGGCGTAGCGGTTCATCAATGGCGTACGTCTTATCCATGACAGCCCGGCCCTGGCTGGCCACGCATCTGTCGACGAGATCCTGGGGCGCCTTGATCCTGGCGAGAATCCTGGCGTGCTTGATCCCCCGCTGCATCAAATTGACGCGCGCGGGCTGCGACCAGTTGTCGATATAGAAATAATAAAATCTCTCCTTCTTGTTGCGGATCCGCTCCTTGCCTCCCCAGCTTTCAAACATCCCGAATGTATCGACCGGAGTCATTTCCCAGTCAATGGTAGCCGCATCGGAACCGATCCCAAGTTTCTCAAGAAATCCCATGATACTCCTCTCATAATTTTTTTGACCCGCAAAACAAACATGACTATCATCTAAGAATAATTCTTAGATATGAATATAACGCTCAGCTTTCCCCCCTGCAAGCCATTTCAGCCGAGCCTTGCATTAAAAATTGAAAAACCACATACGGTTGGATATGGAAAAATTTTGTTTCGAAGGAACCATTCTCCGGGTAAGATGTCTAACTCGTGTTTTACTTTTTACTGTAGGGAACACCCAGGTTGTTTAGAAATTTAGACTGTTTGTCTGTTAGAAAAAAACGATTGGGAACAAGGACGCATCACGTGCAATCTCTGATATTTTTCAGTTGTTAATAGACTAAACACCTACAGACTATCCACCTGAGCAGGTACCACTGGAGACCACTGTAAATGCCCTGTAATTATTTCCGGCGCCTGCTTCTTCTTGCCAGCGTGGTCTGCCTGTTCAGCCTAGCCGCACCGCTCAATGTTTTGGCCGATGATGACTTTGCCACATGGCTCGCCGCCTTTCAGAAAGAGGCCCGGCAGGCCGGCATTTCTGAAAAAACCCTTGCAACCGCCTTCGCAAATCTGAGCCCCATTCCCCGGGTCATTGAGTTGGACCGCAAACAGCCGGAATTCCTCATGACATTCTGGCGCTATTTAGACGTGACCGTCTCTGCCGACCGCGTTGAAAAAGGCCGGCGCCTGCTGGAAGAAAACAAAGACCTGCTGCGGATGATCGAACGGCGCTACGGCGTCCAGCCCCGTTTTCTAGTGGCTTTCTGGGGCCTGGAAACGAACTATGGGGGAAATCTCGGGTCGTTTCCGGTAATCGGCGCCCTGGCCACCTTAGCCCACGATCCCAGACGCAGCGACTTCTTCCGGCAAGAACTGCTGGCCGCCTTGCGGATCCTCGACGAGGGCAGCATCCCGCTGGAGGCCATGAACGGTTCCTGGGCCGGGGCCATGGGCCAGACACAGTTCATGCCCTCCACCTTTGTCCGCTTTGCCGTGGACATGGATGGCGACGGCCGCCGTGATATCTGGAACAGCCTGCCCGACGTCTTTGCCTCCGCTGCCAACTTTCTGGCCAGTTCCGGCTGGTCAACCGGCGGCGACTGGGGCTGCGAGGTACAACTGCCGGCCACCTTTAACCTGGATCTGGCCGATGACCAGAAAATCACCAAGACCCTTGACGAGTGGCAGGCACTTGGCATCCGGCCGCGCGGCGACAGTCACCCCTTTCCTGATCCGCAACGCAAGGCAGCCCTGATCCTGCCGGCCGGCGTCTCAGGTCCGGCCTTCCTGATCTTCCAGAACTTTCGCATCATTCTGCAATGGAACCGGGCCACCCTGTATGCCGTGGCGATCGGTCATCTGGCCGACCGCTTGACCGGCATGGGCCCACTGCTCGCGCCACGGCCCTGGTCGGAGGAGCAACTCCGCCGGACCCAGATTGAAAAAATCCAGCAGACCCTTACCGATCTTGGTTTTGACCCTGGCCCGGCCGACGGCATTTTCGGCACGAAAACCAGAATGGCGATCAAGGCATTCCAAAAAAACCGGCAGATGCCGGCGGACGGGTATCCGTCGCCGGAACTTTTCAAAATCATGGTGGAGACACCTTGACCCAATGCTTCGCCTGCTTACCGGGCCGGACCACAACGATTCAGACACTTGCTTTTTACTTAACTCCATGACGCAACAATTCCGCAACAAATCAGGCCGGCCCATGCCCCTGGGCGCCACGCGCACCCCGGACGGGATCAATTTTGCCCTCTTTTCCCGACATGCCGAAACAGTAACCCTGGTTGTTTTCACCGATGCAACCGGCGCGCAGCGCACCGAAATCCCCCTCCACAGGATCCACAACAAGACAGGCGATATCTGGCACATTATGCTCTGCGATGCCGGCCCTGTTCTCTCGTATGCCTACCGGGTCAGCGGCCCCCATGATCCGGCGGGCGGCGGCCACTACTACAACCAGGCGGCGCTGCTCCTCGACCCCTATGCCAAATCCCTGGTCGGCGGCGAGGAGTGGGGCCTTGTTGCCGGGCTGGACAAAATACGGACAAGCGGTTTTGCCCGGCGCTGCCTGGTGGTGGAAAACGATTTTGACTGGGAAGGCGACCGCCCCCTCAACATTCCGCTTAAGGATTCCATCATCTATGAAATGCATGTCCGCGGCTTCACCCGCCATCCAAGCGCCGAAGTTCGCCACCCGGGCACCTTTGCCGGCGTGATTGAGAAAATCCCCTATCTGCGCTCACTCGGCATCACCGCCGTGGAACTGATGCCGGTCACCGACTTCAACGAGTTGGAAAACATCCGGCGCAACCCCCTGACCAAAAAGCCTCTCGTCAATTTCTGGGGCTACAGCCCGATCTCCTTTTTCGCGCCCAAGGCCGCCTATGCCGCCGCACCCGCCAATGGCAATCAGGTCCGGGAATTCAAGCAGATGGTCAAGAGCCTGCACCGGGCCGGCATTGAGGTGATTCTGGACGTGGTCTTCAACCACACGGCCGAAGGCGGCGCCGACGGCCCGCTCATCAGCTTCCGCGGCCTTGACAACTCCATCTACTACCTGCTCGATCCCTGGACCAGGGAATTCCTCAATTTTTCCGGTTGCGGCAACACCTTAAACTGCAACCATCCCCTGGTCCGACAGATGATCATCGACTGTCTGCATTACTGGGTGGCGGAAATGCATGTGGACGGCTTCCGTTTCGATCTGGCCTCCATCCTGGGACGCGACCGGCACGGCGAGGTGCTCTCCAATCCGCCCATGGTGGAAATCATTGCCGAAGATCCGGTGCTGGCCCACACCAAGATAATTGCCGAGGCCTGGGACGCAGCCGGCCTCTACCAGGTGGGCAGCTTTTCCGCCAGCGCCCGCTGGGCCGAATGGAATGGCCACTTCCGGGATGATGTCCGGGCCTTTCTCTGCGGCCGGGAAAACACCGTGGCCACCCTGGCCACCCGAATCGCCGGCAGCGCCGATCTCTACCAGCGCGGCGATCATCGACCCTGCAACAGCATCAACTACATCACCAGCCACGACGGCTTCACCCTCTACGACCTGGTGAGCTACAATGAGAAACACAACCTGGAAAACGGCGAGAACAACCGCGACGGGTTCGACCACAACATAAGCTGGAACAGCGGCGCCGAGGGCGAGACCAATGATCCGGCCGTCAGCGGTCTGCGGCAATGCCGCATCCGCACCCTGGCCACCATTTTATTGCTTTCCCAGGGAGTCCCCATGCTGGTAGCCGGCGATGAGTTCGGCCGCACCCAACAAGGCAACAACAATGCCTACTGCCAGGATAACCCGATCAGTTGGCTCGACTGGCAACTGGCAACGCGGCACCACCACCTCCTTCGTTTTTTCCAATCACTGATCGCGCTCCGAAAAAACCATCCGGTTTTCCGGCGTGCCGACTTCTTTCCCCGGCCGGGCAGGGCCACGGCCGAGGAAATCCAATGGCAGGCTGCATTGCCCGGTGAGCAGGACTGGTCGCCCACGGCCCACAGTCTGGCATTTTTCCTGAACGGTGCCATTGCCGGTGGCCGCCGGGATGATGATTTTTTTGTGATGCTGAACGGCCATCGCTTGGCCGATGCCTCATTTACGCCACCACTGCCGGGCAAAAACCGCATCTGGCGACAGCTCATCGATACCGCCGCCGCCTCGCCCCTGGACATCGTGCCGGAGGACGAAGGTGCCATCCTCCCCAGAAAGTCAACCGTCAAGGTGGCGCCAATGGCGGCAGTTGTGCTCATCTCCAAGCCGACGACCGCCGGCCGCCGGAAGTAAGGGAGTCGGCTCCCCGCAAAAGTGTTGGTTGCCGGAACGATTTTTTTTATTTACAATGGCGGCTTTGGCTACGACTTTGGGTGTTATCCCCTATCTTGATGTGTTACGGCCGGCAAACGCCGAACCACTATTAAAAACCGCAATCTGAGGAGGACCGTTTCAATGTCAAAATATCTATCTATCTGCTGCGGGCTTGCCCTGCTGCTGACAACAACCGCTTGCAACAGCCAGAGCAATGAGACAGCTACCCCCGCCACCCCGGCCGCGCCGGCGGAACAACAGGCAACGACGCCGGCTGAACCCGCCGCGCAGGCTGCCCCGGCGACCAAGAAGGGCAAGGTGCTGGAGACCATGGATGCCTCCGGCTATACCTACATGCATGTCGATGAGGGCGACACGAAAGAGTGGGTGGCAATTCCCCAGTCAAAGATCGAGAAAGACCAGGAGGTTTCCTTCTATGACGGAATCGTCATGGAAAACTTCCAGAGCAAGTCGTTAAACCGTACTTTCGAAAAAATCATCTTCTCCAACGGCCTGGTCGGCCAGGAAGGCGCGGCGCCTGCTGCGGCCGCCCCTGCCGCAGCCACCGAAGGCGCCGCCTCCTTCAACGAGGCGCTCAAGGCGGAGGGTGCCGCCGGTGCGCCCGGCGCTACTGCTGGCGCGCCCCAGGCCATGGGCAGCCAGAAGGCTGTTGTGCCCTTTGCCGAAATCAAGGTCGACAAAGCCAGTGGAGCCAACAGCTACACGGTTGGCGAACTCTTTCAGAAGGCCACCGACTTGAACGGCAAGTCCATTCGGATCAAAGGCAAGGTCGTCAAGGTTTCCACCAAGATCATGGGGCTCAACTGGCTCCACATCCAGGATGGATCCGGCGACCCGGCCCAGAATACCCACGACCTGGTCGTAACCACCGCAGCCGAACCGGCGGCCGACTGGGATATCGTCACGGTCGAGGGCACGCTCACCGCCAACAAGGATTTCGGCTCGGGCTACTCCTACAAGGTACTCATCGAGGGCGCCACCGTAACCAAGTAACCCGACCGCGAAACGACAAATACACCATAACAGACAGACCGCCGGCATCTTTAGCATGTCGGCGGTCTGCGTATATGGCCGGCACCACCCCTACAGGCAGCAGAATGCATGCCGGCTTCGCATGCGTACCTTCACACGGGGGAGAGACAGGCACTTGATGGCAGAAACCTCGCTATTCGTAGGCGGTCACAGGGTGGTGCAGATGCGCGGACATGAAAGATGAAGATCGTCGTGACCGGACCTGGCGCCATGGGTTGTCTCCTGGCCGCGACCCTCACCCTGAAGGGACAGGGCACGACAACGGCGTTGCCCGAACAGCCGGTCTGGCTGCAGGATCACAGCCAGGCACGGGCCAGGCAGCTGAACGACAATGGCCTGATTCTGGAAGAAAATGGCGGCCGGCTGCATTGCCCGGTCCGCGCCTTTGTCGACCCCAGCGAGATCGGCCAGGCGGATCTTGTTCTGCTGTGCGTCAAATCGGGAAATTTTCAAAATGGCCTGACCCAGGCCCTTGCCCTTACCGCCGCCGATTCGCTGATTGTCACCCTGCAAAACGGCATTGCCCATCTTGAGCGGATCAACCAACAGCCAGTGGACAACACGCCGATCGCCGTCGGCGTCACGGCCCAGGGCGCCACGCTGGTCGCGACCGGCCACGTCCGCCACGCGGGCCACGGTCTCACCCGGCTCGGCTTCCCAAGCCGGCAATCCGCCGAAGCGATCGCTCGACTGCAGACCGTGGCCGCGCTCCTTTCCGGGGCCGGCATCGAAACCGAGGTCGTCGACAACATCCTGGACCATGTCTGGGCCAAACTGCTGGTCAACGTCGGCATCAATGCGCTGACCGCCATCCACGCCTGCCCCAATGGCCGGCTGCTCGAAATCCCCGAGGTACGCGTCATGCTGGGCGCGGCCGTCCGCGAGGCAGCGGCGGTGGCCCGCGCCCTGGGCATTGCGCTGCCGGATGAGCCGGTTGCCAGGACCGAGGAGGTCTGCCGGGCCACAGCCCGCAACATTTCCTCCATGCTGCAGGACGTCATAAAGAAACGGTGCACGGAAATCGACGCCATCAACGGCGCGGTGGCAACGGCCGGCAAACGCCTGGGAATGGCCCTGCCGGTAAACGAGGCCCTGGTTGCCCGGATAAAAGAAATTGAACAGGGCTATTTGCTTTGACATTTTCATGAGCACATTTTCTAATGGATAGCAGATCAATAGCCTCTTGACCCTGACGAGACAGAGCTCCACACGGAACCGCAAACATTATGCAGAACGGCAAAAAAATTCATCCCGGCCAGATCGGTTTTGACATTGACGGCGTTGTCGCCGATACCGGTGGCGCCTTTGTACGGATTGCCCGCCGGGAATACGGAATGCAGGGCCTCACCCTTGACGACATCACCGAATTCGAGGTGGAAAATTGTCTGGACATGGACCCGCTGATCATCAATGCAATCTTTGCCCGCCTGCTGCGCGAGCCGCTAACTGCCGGTCTTGAACCCATGCCGCGGGCGGTCGAGGTACTCACCGAATTCGCGGCCCTGGCGCCGTTGACCTTTGTGACGGCCCGGCCGGACGCGGCGCCGATTACCGGCTGGCTTCACGACATGCTTGGCAAAGACATCATGTCGGGAAGCAGAATCGTGGCCATGGGCGAGCATGACAACAAGGCCGCTTATATAAAAAACCTGGGGCTGCGCTATTTTGTCGATGACCGGGCCGAGACCTGCATCAGACTCGAACAGGAAGGGATTGTCCCTCTGGTCTACAGCCAGCCGTGGAACCGCGGCCGCCATGCCCTGAAAACCGTTGACAACTGGCTGGCCATCCGGGCCCTGTCCCTTGTCTGATCATATGCATTGCCCTTACTGCCACCGCCAGATCACCCCCTATCGAAATCCGTTGCCAACGGTGGATATCATCATTGAGAACAACAACGGCATTGTCCTGATTAAACGAAAAAATCCGCCGCTCGGCTGGGCTCTGCCCGGCGGCTTCGTCGATTACGGCGAGAGTCTCGAGCAGGCGGCCATTCGGGAGGCCTTCGAAGAAACCGGGCTGCGCGTCACCCTGATCGACCAGTTGCGCACCTACTCGGAGCCCGGCCGCGATCCGAGGCACCACACGATCAGCACGGTATTTATCGCCGCGGCCACTGGCGAGCCGCAGGCCGGCGACGACGCCGGCGAGGCCAGGGTCTTTACCGGACGCGCCCTGCCCCCCTTGCTGTTCGACCATACCAGGATCGTGACCGATTATTTTAACCGCAAGGAAGCATGTTGATGAACACCCCAAAAATTCTCCTCGTGGACGATGATCCGCTGGTGCTCGATCTGCTGGCGACCTATGTCGAAGCCTTTGGATTTTCACCGACAACGGCCGAAGATGGCGTCATTGCCACGGCAAAAATGGATGAAACCTCCTATCCCATTGTCATCACCGACATGATGATGCCCAACATGGATGGCATGCAGTTGCTGAAATACATCCGCGAAAACCATCCCCGGACAAGTGTCATCGTCGTTACCGGCTATGACCGAACCTTCACCTATACCGACGTGATCCGGGCCGGCGCCACCGATTTCATCACCAAGCCCTTTAGCGCCGATGAACTGGAGGCCAAGCTCAAAAGGGCGGTACGGGAGCTGGAAATGGTCAGCCAACTGGAAATCCTTTCCATCTCTGATGGACTGACGCAAATCTTCAACCGCCGTCATTTCGACATAAAAATATGGGAAGAGGTGCACCGGGCCGATCGCCAGGGTCACGATGTTTTTCTGCTGCTGCTGGATGTCGACAACTTCAAGCGATACAATGACCAGCTCGGTCATCAGGCGGGCGACCGCCTGCTGCAGAGCATCGGCGCGATCATGAAGAGCTGTATCCGGGAAAACGTCGACTGGGCCTTCCGGTTCGGCGGCGACGAATTCAGCATCCTGCTCACGCAGATCACCATGGAACAGGCCCTGATGACCGGCAGACGAATCCTGCAGAAATTCGCCGAACAGAATTTCCTCGAATCCGGCCTGAGCATCGGCATGGCCCGCTTCGTCCGCCACCAGAACAATCCCTGGGAAACGGACATTGCCGACCTCATCGACCGGGCCGACAAAACCCTCTACACGGCGAAGAACCTTGGGAAAAACCAGATCTGTGTTGATGAAAAACTGCTGACCCAGTGAACATGTCCACCCCGACTGCCCCTGAAAAAACTCCTACCGCGGCCGCTTACCCTCGGCCGGCCGGCCGCGATACCCCGACCCGGGTCAAAACCCTGCTTGCCACGCTGTTCAAAGAAAAAAACTGGGAAAAACAACTGGGACTCCATGCAGTTTTCCTTTTCTGGGAAGAGGTGCTGGGGCCGGAACTCGCCTGCTTTGCCCAGCCGAAGCTGATCCGGGGCAATGTCCTGTGGGTCAGGGTGGCGGATTCGATCTGGATGCAGCAGCTGCACCTGCAGAAAATGCTGCTGCTCGAAAAGATCAACGCGCGGCTGGCCAAGGACCGCCTGGCTGATATCCGCTTCGAGTTGGATACCGATCTGGGACAGCCGGCCCCGGCCAAACCGGCCGTCAAACCCGTCAGGCAGGCGGACCCTGAAAAATCCCGTCAGGTTGATCAACTGCTCTCCACCCTGAAAAATCAAGAAATCCGGGACGCCCTGAAGAATCTGTGGACCAGGATGCAGCAGATCGGCCGCTGACCACTCGCCATCGGCCGTTTTCCGAAACGACCTTCCAAACAACAGCAACTTAACTGGCTGAAATTACGTGGATCAGATTTTTAAGGAGAATATCGAATATCGAACAAGGAATTTCGAATCATGAAGTTTTGTTTTTGGGACTGTGATTGCCGATTTTTGTCTTTGGCAGGGTCTTGACGGTTAGAATGATATAAACGTCACAATCAATCATCCGTTCCTCAATATCGAACGCCCAGTTTCCCTTCGACATTCATTATTCCGTGTTCTATATTCGATATTCTCTTCTGCTTTTTCCAGGGCAAGAATCGGCGAAAAGTTACTTCATGACAAATCGCCGCCAGCGGCGTGAAGCACTCACTAACAGATGCGCGGCAAGGCCTCGCCGTGCAGCATATCGACAAGGCGCCGGCCGCCGACCGCGGTTTCGAGCACCACCTGGCCCGGATGATCGGCCACTGCCTCGCCGATTATGCAGGCCCGACTGCCGAGCGGATCCTGCCTGATCGCCGCCAGCACGATATCTGCCTGTTCCGGTGCCACCAGGGCGAGCAGCTTGCCTTCATTGGCCAGATAGAGCGGGTCGAGTCCCAGCAGTTCGCAGGCGCCGCGCACATCCTCGCGCACCGGCAGATCCGCCTCGACGATCCGGATGCCGACGCCGGAGGCCGCAGCCAATTCATTCAACGTGGTGCCGACCCCGCCGCGGGTGGGGTCGCGCAGGACATGAACGCCGCGGCCCGCCGCGGCCAGCATGGCCGCCACCATCCGATGCAGCGGCGCCGAATCGCTCTTAAACTCCCCGTGGATCTGCAGTCCCTCCTGCTGGCAGATAATGGTGGCGCCATGATCCGCCATGGTGCCGCTCAGAATGATCTTGTCGCCGGGCCGGCCATTGCCGGCGGCGATGTCGACGTCCGCCTCCAGAATCCCCAGCCCGGCGGTATTGATGAATATCCGGTCGGCCTTGCCGGCCGGCACCACCTTGGTGTCGCCGGCCACGATCTCCACTCCGGACTGGTCGGCAGCGGTTTTGATCGACTTAACGATCCGCCGCAGATCGGCCAGGGGAAAACCTTCTTCCAGGATCAGCCCGAGGGACAGGTACAGCGGCCGGGCGCCCCGCATGGCCAAATCGTTCACCGTGCCATGCACCGCCAGGGAGCCGATGTCGCCGCCCGGAAAAAAAATGGGATCCACCACGAACGAGTCGGTGGAAAAGGTCAAGCGGACATTGCCGATCGCCAGCAGGGCGCTGTCCTCCATGGCCCGCAGCGTCGCGCCGCCGAAACTCTCCACGAACAGCCCCCTGACCAGGTCATGGGTATCCTGCCCGCCGCTGCCTTGCGCCAGGGTTACCTTCTCAGCCATTTTCCATACTCCTCCGCTGGAGACCGCGGCCGTTCCTGGCCGCAAAAACAAAAAGCCGCGGCCACCTGATTAACTGCTGTTGACTTACTATTGAACCGCAGAATAAAGTTTATACCCCCCTTGCGGGGTAAACAAGAAACCGCAGAATGATGAAGTTGTTAAACTTCGACATTCGACATTCCTTGTTCGATATTCGATATTCGCTGTTAGATCGCAACAGATTGTTTCCTTACCTCAACGGCATTGTCGCCCGATTGTCCAACACCTTACCATCACATCTTTTCCCCTGCACCGCAAATTCGCGGTCGGATACGAGAGCCGACGGCCGGCATTTCGCCAGCGGCCAGCTGAAACATTCCTGGCCGCATCTTTTTATAAGCCGGCCATTTTTGCCCTTGAATCATGCCAACCGGACAGGTATAAGCAATTAACTGTAATTTCCGGGATATTCCGGGGCACGGCGTGGCCGGCCAGGAGTCCGGCAATTTTTTCATCGAACCCGCGGGAACCAGATCATGATCTACGGCAACATCCTCGACAGAATCGGCAATACCCCAATTGTCCCGATCACCCGGCTTTTCTCCAGCAAAAACAAGAAAGTCCAGATCTACGCCAAACTGGAATCGTTC
Organism: Deltaproteobacteria bacterium RIFOXYD12_FULL_57_12; assembly: GCA_001799275.1. GTDB lineage: Bacteria > Desulfobacterota > Desulfobulbia > Desulfobulbales > BM004 > YD12-FULL-57-12. The sequence goes on along the minus strand of MGTE01000070.1, from coordinate 20,034 downwards.
AACCCGGGCGGTTCGGTAAAGGACCGCATCGCGTTGTCCATGATCGAGGCGGGCGAGAAAAGCGGCGCCCTCACCCCCGACCGGGTCGTGCTGGAAGCCACCAGCGGCAACACCGGCATCGGCCTGGCCATGGTCTGCGCGGTCAAGGGCTACCGCTGCCAGCTGGTCATGCCCGAATCGGCCAGCATTGAGCGCCGCAAGATCATGGCGGCCTTTGGCGTCGAAATCCTGCTCACCCCGGCCAAACGCGGCACCGACGGCGCCATTGAGCAGGCATACACCATGGCCCGGGAGCATCCGGACCGCTATTTCCTCACCGACCAGTTCAACAACGAGGCCAACTGGCGGGCCCACTACCAGGCCACCGGTCCCGAAATCTGGGAGCAGACCGCCGGCCAGGTCACCGACGTAATCGCCACTCTGGGCACCACCGGCACGGCCATGGGCCTCTGCTACTACTTTGCCGACCATCATCCGGAGGTACGGATCACGGCGGTGGAGCCGTTTCTGGGTCACAAGATTCAGGGGCTCAAAAACATGAAAGAGTCATACAAGCCGGGCATTTTCAACAAGGCCCTGCCATTTCAGATCATGAACATCCCGGATGACGAGGCCTTCAAGATGTCGCGGCTCCTAGCCCGCAAGGAAGGTTTATTCGTCGGCATGAGCTCAGGCGCCGCCATTTGCGCCGCCATTGCCCAGGCCAAACGGATGAGCGAAGGCTTTTTAGTAGTCATCCTGCCGGATGGCGGTGAAAAATATCTGAGTACCGAACTGTTCACCCGCGCGCCCCAGAATAAACCCAAGACCTCCGGGCTGCGCTTCTACAACACCATGACCAAGAAGCGGGAGGAGTTCCGGCCCATCGCCGAGGAGAAGGTGACCTTCTACGCCTGCGGGCCCACGGCCCATGAGCATGCCAATCTTTCCCACTGCCGCCGGTTCCTGGTTGCCGACCTCATCAACCGCCTCCTGGCCAGCAAGGGCTATCAGGTCCACTTCTACATGAATTTCACCGACCTGGACGACAACACCATCCAGGGCGCGGAAAAAAGCGGCCTGCCCCTCAAGGAGTTCACCGACAACTATATCAACGCATTCAAAAACGATATAAATCTGCTGGGCGTCAAGGAGCCAACCGGTTTCCCCCGGGCCTCGGAACATGTCGATGACATGGTTGCCATTGCCCGCCAGCTGATCGACAAGGGGTTCGCCTATGAGAAACACGGCTCCATCTACTTCGACATCTCCCGGTTCAAACCCTACGGCAGGCTCTCCGGCGTCGATCTCAGCAAGATCCAGGTCGGCCGGACCGTGGACCTTGACAACTACGAAAAAGAAAACCCGGTAGACTTTACCCTGCTGAAGCGCTCCACCCTGGCGGAACTGAAAAAGGGAATCTTCCAGCAGACCGAATGGGGCAATGTCCGGCCCGGCTGGCACATCGAATGCGCCGCCATGGCCACCCGCTATCTCGGCGAGACCATCGATATCCACACCAGCGGCCGGGACCTGATCTTCCCGCACCATGAAAACGAAATCGCCATTGCCGAGGCCATGACCGGCAAACCGCTGGCCAACTACTGGCTGCACAGCGAACTCCTGCTGGTGGACGGCAAGAAGATGTCCCAGGAGGCGAACAACATTCTGACCCTGCGCGACGTCCTGGCCCAGGGCTACACGGCGCGGGAGGTCCGACTGCTGCTCTTGGCCACCCACTACCGCAAGCCCATCTATTTTTCCTTTCGTAAGCTGGACGACGCCCGCAAGAGCCTGGCGCGGCTCGATGAATTCACCCGCAAGCTCCTCTGCCTGCCGCCGGATCTGCCGCATCCCGAAATTGCCACCTATCTCACCGAGATGGAAAACGAGTTCTTCCCAGCCCTGGACAACGATCTCAACACCTCCAAGGCCCTGGGCGCCCTCTTTGATTTCATCAAAAAGGCCAACCCCATTCTGGCGGCGGGCATGCTTGATCTGGAGCAGAAAAAATACATCATCGAGGCCCTGGAAAAAATCAACGCCTTCCTGAATATCCTGAAGCTGCAGGAATGTCCCCTGACACCGGAAATCTTCAAGCTGCTCAGTGCCCGAGAAGAGGCGCGCCGCAAAAAGGACTGGAAAAAGGCGGACGACGTCCGCGAGGAACTGGCCCGGCTGGGGATCAAAGTGGTCGATACGGCCACGGGCCCGGTCTGGCAGGATGTGAACGGCAAGTGAGCCAGACAGTTTCGAGGCACCGGCGGCGGATATACCAGGCTACCCTTACTTTAATGCCTCTGGTTCTACTTTGTCGCATTTCTAAAGAATCCAGAAGTCAGGAGTCAGAATTCAGGAGAAAAGAGAAAACATCGTCTCTCTCGGTTGCGCGACACATTCTGACTCCTGAATTCTGAATTCCGGATTCCGGTATCTGACAAAGTAGAACTAATCACAACTTAGAATTATTTGGGAGGTTCGAATGAATCAGGTCGACGATATTCTTTCATCTGGCAGTGGCGTTGCAGGTGATGACAATCTGGCTCGGGTTCGTGCGATCTTCGAGCCAACAACAGTGGCGGTGGTCGGCGCCTCCCAGCGGCATGGCAGCGTTGGCCGCGCCGTGTTCAAGAACCTCCTGGACGGCGGATTTTCCGGGGTCATCTATCCGGTCAATGTCCGGGCCCATTCGGTCTGCGGGGTGCGGGCCTATCCTTCACTGTCCGCCATTGATGATCAGATCGATCTGGCAGTGATTATTGTGCCGGCGCCCCAGGTACTCCAGGTGGCCCGCGAGGCGGGTCAGAAAGGGGTTAAAGGGCTGCTGGTCATCACCGCCGGCTTCCGGGAGGTCGGCCGCGCCGGCCTGGCCATGGAAGAAGAGTTGAAGGCTGTCTGCCAGGAGTATTCCATGAGTCTGGTCGGCCCCAATTGCCTGGGGGTGATCAACATGGCCAAGGATATCTGCCTGAACGCGAGCTTTGTCCGGCGGCCACCGCTGCCGGGCAATATCGGCTTTATCAGCCAGTCCGGCGCCCTGTGCACGGCGGTGCTCGATTACGCCGCCCGCAAAAACATAGGTTTTTCCAAATTCATCTCGGTCGGCAACAAGGCGGATATCGACGAGCTGGCCCTGCTCCGCTATCTCCACGCCGATCCCGAAACCAAGGTCATCATGATGTATGTCGAGGACCTGCGGCATGGCTTCGAATTTATCGATGTGGTACGGGAGATCACCGGCGGCGACAACCCCACTCCGATTGTCGCGGTAAAATCCGGCCGCACTGCCGCCGGCGCCGCGGCAGTGAGTTCGCACACCGGCTCGCTCGCCGGCTCCGAGGCCATCTACGACGCCCTGTTCCATCAGAGCGGCATCTATCGCGCCCAGACCATCAGCCATCTCTTTGACTACGCCATCGCCTTTGCCACCCAGCCCCTGCCCAAATCGAACCGGGTGGCGATCATCACCAACGCTGGCGGGCCGGGAATCATCGCCACCGATATCACCATCAACGTCGGCCTGACGCTCGCCAAGTTCTCGCCGGACACTACCGATGTCTTACGATGCACCCTGCCAACCACCGCCAATATCAACAATCCGGTGGATGTCATCGGCGACGCCGGGGTTGACCGCTATAAAGCGGCTTTCGAGGCGGTCTTGAAGGATGAGAATGTCGACGGGGTGATCTTTATCCTCACCCCGCAATCCATGACCGATATCTATGCCACGGCCCAGATCATTCCGGCCCTGGCCAAGAAGAGCGGCAAGCCGGTGCTCACCTCCTTCATGGGGGAACTCGATGTCCGGGACGCCATAGATTTTCTGGAAGCAAACCACATTCCCCATTACCACTTCCCGGAGATGGCGGCTCGGGCCATGGGCGCCATGTACCGGCATTTCAAGTGGATCTCGCGTCAACATCTGCCGGAGATTGAGATTACCCCGAACCGCCCGCGCGCCCGGCAGGTCATCGAGGAGGCCATCGCCGCCGGCAGGACCTATCTCGGCGAGGCCGAGGGCAACAAGATCCTGGAGGCCTATGGTTTTCCCATGCTACCCGCCCGGCTGGTGACCAGTGCCGAGGCGGCGGCAAGCGCGGTGCGCGAGATGGGCCGATCGGTCTTCAAGATTGCCTCCCCGCAGATTGTCCACAAGTCGGACCTGGGCGGCGTGCGGGTCGGGATTGCCACGGAAGATGAGGCCCGGGCCGCTTATGACGATATCATCGGGGTGATCAGCGAGAACGCCCCGCAGGCAACGATCGAGGGGATCTATGTCCAGCAGATGGCGGGCAAAGGGGTTGAGGTCATTCTGGGCATCAACCGCTACAAGGTATTCGGCCCCCTGCTGATGTTCGGCCTGGGCGGCATCTTTGTCGAAATCTTCAAGGACGTCAGCTTCCGCGTGGCCCCGATTCGCCATAACGCGGCCCGGCGGATGATCAATTCCATCAAGGCCTTTCCCATGCTGAACGGGGCCAGAGGCGCGGAACCGTGCGATACCAATGAGCTGGCTCGCTGCCTGATCCTGCTATCGGCCCTGGCCACCGAAAACCCGGAAATCGCCGAACTGGACATCAACCCGCTCATCGTGCACCCGAACGGCATGGGCTGTTCAGTGGCGGACTGCCGAATCCTGCTTGATCTTGATCGGATGAAGTAAATGGATAGAATACCGAAAATTCTGAAAAATAAGTAGGTTAACTAACACAACGGCCCATGGAATCGGAGAATTCGGTTGCAAATTATCAGGGGCCGTGCTAAAAAATTGCTTCCCTTTCCAGAACGCGACGGCCTGACCCTGCGGGCAGCTCAAAAAACAGACCGCGCGTCGGCTGCCGGCCGTCTGCCGGCCAGCCACCATCCCAGATGCGCCTGTAGCTCAGCAGGATAGAGCAACGGACTTCTAATCCGTAGGTCGCAAGTTCGAATCTTGCCAGGCGCGCCAGAAAAATCAAGCCCTTAGCTCGTTATGAGTTAAGGGCTTTTTTCTTTGATCAGTAGCATGTCAGTAATCTCCTTCTCGCTATTTCAATTTGTAGTCACCTTCCCATACTTGTTATTCGCTTCCACTGACAGAATTCCATCCGAACCATTTTAATAATTGTTTTTCTGAAATTGCTGGCACAATTTCAGGGAATGCCGAAGCGCCGCGGTGATCCCTGAAGGTTGCATTCCTGGCGACCCCGCCCTCAGGCAGGCGTGGTCATGAAGCATTGCGGTTATTGACCTTCCAGACATAGATGTCTTTGGCGATCTCCCGGTCCAGTGCCAACTCGGTATTCTCGAACTTGATACAGAAGGCTGGATGCCGGCGATGGACCGTTACCACAACTCCCGGGTGCAGGCCGAAGGATATCAACTGGTGCAGACTGGAATGGCTGGTCGGCTTAATATACGTGATTCTGCCGCTCTCGCTGGCTTTCAGCTCAACCAGACTGACCACGGTGTTGTCGACCAGCTTTTGGCCGGCATGACAGCAGCTGCCCTTGGGGATGGGCTTGCCATCCGGACAGAGCTCAGGATGCCCCAGCAGCGTGCAGATCGACGCTTCGACCTCAGGCAGCAGGCCGTGTTCAACCTTGCAGGCGATTTCCTCCATGTCGGATTTGTTAAAGTTGAGAATGCTCGTCACCAGAACCTCGGCCAGGCGATGGCGGCGGATAATTCCTTCCGCCATTTTTTTGCCGGCATTGGAAAACAGAATCTTGGCAGCGCTGCGCACGATCAGACCATGTTCCTCCAGTTCGGCCAGATCACTCTCGTCAAAATCGACCACGCATTTCTTCTGGATAGCGTCGATTGAATAATCCCTGTTTTCACTGGCCGTCCAGACGGCCTCCAAAATTTCTTCATGCTTTTCGCTCAGCATGATTTATATCTCCTTTATGTAAAGGTTATCCCGATCAACCGGAAGACGTGATTGGTCAGGCCAACCATGGCAAAGGCATAGAATATTACGGTGGCCATGATCACGGTAGCCGCCTTGAGTCCCCGTTCCTTGAAGAGAACGATGGTCGCGTTCAAACAGGGGGCCAGAAAGGTCAGCAGCAACAGATTGATAACCAGTTGTAGATTGGTGTAGGTCGCGCTCAGATGCAGCAGTTCGGCGGCGCCGCTTTCCCGGCGGACCAGGGTCTTGATGATGACCTGCACACTTTTTTCCGGTAGGCCCAGCAGGCTACCGACCAGGGGTTGCGAGAGCTTCGCCAGGGCGGTCAGACCCCCGATCCGGGCAAACACAAAGACGATCGCCGACGCCAGGATAAAGACAGGAATCGCCTCTTTCATGAAGAAGTAGGTCTTAAGCGCGGCCATCCGTAACACCGGCATGAGCTTGGGGATGCGCATGGGAGGAATTTCCATGATGAACCGGGGACGGGCGCCGGGCAGGACTCTTTTGGCTACCATGCCGGCGAGAAGAATCTGCAGAAAAATCAGCCCAAAAACCGTGAGTGTCGCTGAAAAGGGCATTTTTTTCAGGATGATCAGCATGACCGCCATAAAAGGGGCGCAGGGGAAACCCAGGAAAAGCAGAAAAGCGGCAATATTTTTTTCCTTTTCCGTGTCGAGCATCCTGGTCGTGAGAATCGCCATGGTTACGCAGGAAAATCCCATGACCAGGGAAATAACCCCCTTGCCGTTCAGCCCCATCAACTGGAGGATCCGGTCGAGCAGGATCGAGAGCCTCGGCAAATAGCCGGAGTCTTCCAGGATTCCAAATGCCAGGTAAAAGCAGAAAATGACCGGCAGGACGAGCCCCAGGGCCAGAAAGACTCCGGTGGGCAGAATGCCGAAGTCCGGGTCCACGATTATTTCTTTCAGCAACGGCAGCGGTTCAAGCAGTCTGGTGATCCATGGGGTAAGAATTTCTTCGAACAGGGTACCGTTGATGGCATCCACCAGGAACGTGGCGCCAAAAGATCCCACGAAAAAGTACAGCAGGGTCAGTACCGCAATGGCAATGGGAATCCCGGTGGAGAGCTGGGTGCACCAGTCGCCAAAGGTCACCATGAATGGGCTTTTTGTGGGCGGTTCTACCTTCTGGACCTGTCTGGCAATCTGATCTGCCTGCTGGTTGTACATTGTTGCCAGCCGCATCTCAAAGTTGTTGCCGTTTTCACGGCGGTGTTCCTCGGCCAGGTCGAGAAGCTGGGCCAGCATTGCTTCGCCAAAGTTGGCCGCGACATACTGTTCGACGCTTCGGTCGCCTACCAGCAAGAGAAGACCGGCCACCCGCGTCGGCAAATCCGCTGATTTGAGCAGTTTGTCAACAATTTCGAGAAACTGTTCCACGTTGGCCGGATACTTGAACAGCGGCCTGGGTGGAGGGTATATTTGGTCAAGCCTGGCAATAACCTTCCGTATCCCGATGCCCTCCCGGGCGACCGTAGCACAAATTTCCATCCCCAGTTCTTCGGCAAGCTTGTGATAGTCAATCGTAATCCCGCGGGAGGTGGCCTCATCCATCATGTTTGCCACCAGGAGCATGGGCAGACCATATTCGGCATACTGGAGGGCGATGGCAATGGAGCGCCGCAGGTTTTTGGCGTCCGCAACCAGGATGATTCCCTTAATGGGACCGGTTATCTCATTCGGCAGGAGAATATCCCTGGAAATCACCTCGTCTTCGTTCTGGGAAAATATCGAATGGATGCCGGGGGTATCGAAGACATAGATGTCCGTCCCTTTGATCTGGCCTTTCTGAATGGTGACAGTGGTGCCAGGAAAGTTGACGCTGCTGCTGGTGTTGTTGTTTCCGCATAACCTTGAAAACAAGGTTGTTTTACCAACGTTCATATTGCCGACAATCACAAAGCCGGATTCTGCAGCCGCTGGCTTTGCTTCTTTCTGTTGGCATGCAGGACATTTTTTCATAATAAAACCCAGTGTTGTCCGGTTAAGAACCTATAGTACAACTATTTGAAAAAATTAGAAAAAGGTATCATTTTTTCTTGACAGTCACCAAAGAAAACCTAGGCGCCCGCTCATTCAAGCGACTTTGCCAACCATTGGCCTCAATACTGCCAAGTGCGTCACCGCTTGCACGCGATGCAACAGGCCACTGCAAATAGAATTTAAACAGCAACTCAACGCCCTGATCTTCTTTCACCTGGAAGAGCACACTTCCGGCCGGCATTTTATTCAGACCCTCCGGGAAGCATAGTGTTTTACGATGCCAAAGCCCTGCTAGGCCAGCCTGGCATCAACCAGACAAAAAAACTTCCACGGCTCGTCGGCTACAAAATTGGCGAAATACTATATTGGGTTGCCACCGACCGTTTTGACCTGACCGCCGAACAAGTAGCCCAGATTTACAAGCGCGCTGGGACATAGAGAAATTTTTCGCCTGGTGGAAACGGCACCTCCGGGTCTATCATCTGATCTCACGAAGCCCACAGGGCTTTATGATCCAGATCCTTTCCGGACTCAGCACCTATCTTCTTCTCGCAATCTATAGCCACGAGGAACACAGTGAAAGAGTAAGCATCAAAAGGGTCCGGGAGTTACGGAACAAAATCCGCAATGAGACTCGCGCGCCTGGCCGGAAAATCTCTGCGACCCTGAAAAATCCCACGGCGCCACTCGAAATTTATTTGCAAATCCTTAACCGGACATTACTGATATGGACATAAATGCAAGCAATGCTGTTATCCTCATCGTTGATGACGTGCTGTCGAATATACAGTTATTGGCCATCATTCTGCAATCGTATACGATCAAGGTTGCCTCCAATGGGAAAAAGGCCCTGGAAATCGCCGGGTCTGATGACCCTCCGGACCTGATTCTGCTTGATATCATGATGCCCGATATGGACGGCTATGAGGTGTGCACCAGACTGAAAAATAATCCACATACGCAAGGCATCCCCGTGGTATTCATCGCCGGGATGAGAGAGGCGGCAGACGAAACCAGGGGGCTTGAACTCGGTGCCGTGGATTACGTCACCAACCCTTTTAATTCGGCCATCGTCAAAGCCAGAGTAAAGAACCACCTGGAGCTGAAACAACATCGTGATCTTCAGGAACAGATGGTCGAAGCCCGAACCGCCGAATTGAAAGATGATATGCGAAAACGTGCAGAGGGAGAAGAACTGCGCTTGGGGATGCAGGCCCAGGCCATGGCACGGGAGAAGCTCGCCTCCCTGGGAGAACTCGCCACCGGCGTTGTCCATGAGATCAACCAGCCCCTGACCTATATCACACAAGTTGTTTTAGAACCAGCGTCCCCTCTCAGCACTCTCAGAACCGAACCAGCGTCCCCTCTCACTCTCCTCTCACTCTCAATGTCCTCTCAACTCCACATCAGCCATCCGAGCAACTCCTTTGGACCGCTTGGTTTTCGGTACCTTCAATTTTTTATTTGCTTCTTTGAAGGAAGATAAGCAGGAACCCTTTTCTCTTTCTTGGAAAGGCTACAGGGTCACATCGTGAAAATTAAATATTCTGTTTTTTTGTTATGCTCCAGAAACGTAGAAGGCTTTCATCCTTGGATAACATTTTGCAGTTTCTAGCGCAGCCGGGGAAACCTGTTAACAAGGCTCTCCGCAGGCGGCAAATGGCCGGCTGGCACTCGACTTGCCCCCTTGCGCAACAAGGCTCCTGTTCATTGATAACAAAAACCAGCAGGATGGCAAGAAATAAAAATACCGGGGAGTTCGGTGTGATCAGGCTTTCGGGCTTGGTCCGTGGATTATAAAATCACAACACCGTTACGCCGTCACCTGGTGTGCGGCCATCTTTGGGACCGGAGGGATTTTCTTGTGCTTTTTCATGCTGTGCCAGAGATCCCACCCCCGCTGCAGGTTCAGCCAGAACTCAGGACCGGTCTGCAGCGCTTCCCCCAGATCAAGGGCGGAGGCAGCAGTGACGCCCCGCTTGCCATTAATAATTTCATTGAGCCGGGCATAGGGCCAGCCAAGATGCCTGGCGAATTCGGCCTGAGCCAGGCCAAGGGGCTCAAGGAACTCTTTCAGAAGCATTTCACCCGGATGAGTCGGTGGTCTATTTTTCGGTAACATCTGTCTTCTCCTCAGTGATAATCAAGAATGGCGACTTCGAAGACATCTTCACCCTGCCACTTGAAAACAACACGCCATTGCTCGTTTATTCTCACGCTCCAAAACCCATTATAATCGCCGGACAGTTTTTCCAGCCTGTTTCCCGGTGGAATTTTAAGAAAATTAAGGCTAGGCGCGGCATTGATCTGGTCAAGCAACCTTCTCGCCCTATCGTGCAGGACAGCGGGTAATTTCCTGGCATGCCTGCTGATTGACCCGTGATAGATATCCTCGGCGGTTTTGTTGGCGAAAGATTGTATCATGGCGCTACTATATCGAATATCGATATAGCATGGCAAATGGTTTTGAAAAATGTTTTGTACGAGGATAGCATCGGACGTTGTTCATTTGTTCATCAACTTTTTTC
>MGTE01000070.1:0-9553 GCA_001799275.1 Deltaproteobacteria bacterium RIFOXYD12_FULL_57_12 | reverse complement strand
TGCACAGGTTGTATCTTTATATATAATAGCCTGCTGGAAACAACACATGGCGTATTTCCTTGAAAATACATGGTCATTTGATGCCGCGATCAACCGGGAGGCCTAACAGTCTGCCCTCTTTGAGCATACCGTCATCCAGCGTAAGAATTGCCTCGACCGCCAGGTTGGAAGCGATTGCAAAATGAAGCGCATCGCCCGCCCGCAAGCTGTTATCAAAACGGTCCATAAATTTCCAGCAGAGATCAAAATCGGCCATACTGGGCAAGACGACCCGGAGGTTCTCGGTAAGCAGAATGCTGAACCGCTCACTGCAAAGCGAGGCTATATCCGTTTGCAGTTCACCCATTCGAACCAGCCGCGACAAAACGCTGATGAATTCCACCCGCGTCCACTGACTGACCACCAGTTCAGCCCCAGCGGGAAGCTGCTGAAAAAATCGATCCACCCGATCGCTTGTTTCCTCGGGGAGCAACAGCGGCACCAAAAAACTGGTATCAAAATAGAACATCAGCGCCCCTCTTCACGTATCAGGCGGAGCGCCTCCGAACCAGACATTTTAAGAGGGGGGATTCCATCCCGAAACGCAGCAAGCGCTGGAAATGGCTTCTTCCGGGGATTGACGCTTGTCAAACGCGCCACGGGCTTACCCCGTCGCGTAACCACTATCTCCTCGCCTTTTTCGATACGATCCAGCAATTCTGATAAATGAGCTTTTGCAGCAGCAACGCTTACCGTTTCCATAAGACAATTCCTCTATATGTGGTCATGTAGATGACCCATTATAACCACACAGGGTTTTTTGCACAACCAGTTACCCTGGTGAAGGTTCCCGGCACTCTACGGCGAAACAATCTATTGAACCAACTCCTTCAACGTTCTATCGTAATTTTTTCAATTAGACACTACTTAGCGCCCGCCCTGGCAAGCAGGTCGGCTACCTCGCGGTGGCCGGCCATGGAAGCTAGCCTCAACGCGGTGGCACCGGAATTTGCCTTGGCATTGACCTCGGCACCCTTGGCCAGCAACTCCTGCACGATCCCCTGATCGCCGCGCCAGGCGGCAAACATCAGAGCGGTGTGGCCGTCCTTGTTCTTGGCGTTGACCTCGGCACCCTTTGCCAACAACTCCTGCGCGGTCCCACGGTATCCCCGCCTGACGGCAAGGATTAGCGCGGTGTCGCCGTCCTTATTTTGAACGTTGACTTGGGCTCCTTGGCCGAGGAGCCGTTTGACCGCGGGCAGATCGCCACGTTCCGAGGCCTTGAGCAAATCCTCATTTGCGCCGGCGCGGGCAATGGCCGGCCACAGGACCATAACAACTACGATCAATATCGCCTTTCCCAGGTTAGAGCATCTCAGCAAAATCGCCCAGGAAACCATCTCCTCTCCTCTGCTGTTTTCATGCGGAGTCACTTGAGCCGTAGCGTTCGCATGATCTCCCGATGGACGCCCACGCGGTCAATGATGCTTGCCCAGACTTCCTTCAGGCATATAAGCGGCACACCCTTCAGATGCCTCGCTGCCAACCTCAACACATCATTGAATAATTACTCGCAAATTCGTTGGCGGCGCGGGGGGTATGAAGTCAATCTGAATTTCTCTTGGTTCTCTTCCTTCGACCAGAGACAGGCTTTTTTCAATAGTTTTAAAATCATTTTTCAGAACGTCCAGCCTGGTGATTAACCGTTTCATCTCATTGCCATCGCTGGGATTCTTGCTGCTATAGTACGAATTGCTAACCTTGATGTATTCATTGCTGATTTCAATGATATCCGCCAGCAAATCGTCTACTCTTTTCCTTATCTCCATGGATTTTGTGATTTTTTCCAGTTCAAACCTTTCCCGGTCAAGGTTGTTCTTCTGCCATTGCCAAATTGAGCCTGATCCAAACAATGTACCGACCAACAACGCGATTATTGCCCACGACAATGAATCCTTTGTTATTTTCATCTTCCGGGTCCTTAGTTTTTGTTCGGCATAACGGTATTCAAAACGCGGGATTGAGGCCATCGCCTTCAGGTTCCGACTAGCTTTTCCCTCGCCCGCATAATGATTCCTGCGCAGACTTCCTCTTGGGTCAGGCCCGCACATTTGATCGTGATGTCCGCGTTCTTCGTGTAAAGAGGGAAACGCTCACGAAACAAGTCGGCAAAGTCCTGATCCGGCCTTTTGGCGAGACCTCTCGTGCCGAAGTCATGAATCCTCGATTCCAATGTGGGCACATCCACATCGAGAAAAATGACAAGACCGCCTGCCTTGAGGTGAGCCATGGCACGGTCGCTGTAAACCGCGCTGCCGCCCGTGGCAATGACGCAGTTTTGGACGGCAAGCCCAAGCAGAACCTCTTCCTCTATCTGCCGGAGGAGAACGTAGCCGTCCGTATCGACAATATCCTGCAATGTCCGTCCTTGAGACGTCTGGATGAGCACATCCGTATCCACGAAGTCCTGTGATGTCTGCTTCGCCAAGATGACGCCGACGGTGCTCTTTCCTGCGCCCGGCATGCCGATTAAAATGAGATTTGACCGTGGTCGTGTCATTGCATTACAGCGGGTGGTGTTGAGATATTGCCTGAGTGCCCTGCGGCGTCAGGGTAACGAACTCATAGGCCGCGAATCGATGCCCCACGCGACGCCCAAGTGACTAAACCAGTCTCAACGCATGGGTTTCCCGCAATTTTGTCCAGAGCGCCCTGATGATAACGGCGGACGCGGCGTCTTTGTACATCTCTTTTTCCCCGCAGGGATAGTCGCGCAGGCAGACGCTCACCAACTGCTTGTTTGCCGACCACAGCCCGAATTTGTCCCGGATGTGCAACCCAAGGGACAAGGAGAGTTCCAGGAGTTCCTCTTCCTTCATTCGGGCAATGGCCGCCTTGTCCTTCAAGGGCATATCCACAATCAACCGGTCGACGGCCTCTTCAATGGTGCCGGGATAATCATGTTGGATCCTAACCATCTGCCATTCTCCCTGTGCAACGTTTCCTGCAACATGCAGCCCGATTCGCCCGTTGCCACATATTTGTAATTTCCGGCCGGGGTTATTACGAAAATGTGCGCTCCGGCATTCGTCTCGCTGCCCTGCCAGTCCTGCCGCGCCTTGCCAACTTATTGATAACCGGAACAGTCTTTCATTATCGCAATTCGTGAAGATTCCTCGCGCGTTCCTGGCACTCCTATTGCACGAAATTCCATGGATATCCCGGTGCGCCGCACCAGGCAGCCGGGACCGGTTGGTCACGATCAGTGTCTGTGCGGAGGATGCGGGTATGAAGCTCTATGTTGGCAATCTCGTCTACAACATGACCGAGGCGGAACTGCGCAGCATTTTTGCCGAGTTCGGCAGGGTGGTGCGCGCCCACATTATCACCGATTTCTACACGCGGCAGTCCAAAAATTTCGGCTATATCGAAATGTCGTCTCAGGCAGAGGGGCTTAAGGCCATGAGCGCGCTGAACGGCAAAATGGTCAACAACAGTCTCCTGGCGGTAAAGGAGGTCGGTCTGCCCTGTGAATAGCCGCGCTGCCAAGGCGTTGCCCCAAAATACCCGCCCGCAAAAATTTCAAAAATCCGCCCTGCCTTACATTGCGTGGTGTGCGGCATTTATTTGCCCGCTCGCCTTTGCACAGGACCATACTGCTCTGTAAACTCAGCCACAATCCGATCATAGCTGCCGTCGCTCTTCATCGCCCGTAGGGCGGCAGCAAGCTCCGGTACCAGAGCGGCATGTTTCTTATGCAGGTACAGATAGGTGTCAACGCTCGCCAGGGCCGGCTCCAGGACTCTTATCCCCTGCAGTTTGAGAATACTCAACATTCCCAGACAGGTGAACCGCTCGCAGATGGCCACTTCCGCCTTGTCATCGGCGATCATTTGCAAGAGCAGGTCAAGACTTTTCACCTTGAGCAGAGAGCGGGGGGTGCCGATGCCGGCCTCGGCGCCCTTGTGGCCCTGCACGATGACGATGTTGTACGGCTGCAGGGCCTGCCAGTCCACGGTTTCGAGAGAGATGTTTTTGGTCACGGCAACGAGATCGCCGCGCAGAAGGGGTTCGGGGATCTGAATCAGGTTCGGATATTGTGCAGCAATGCCGTCGACCCGGCCGGCGTCGCCGTCATCAATGCCGTCGTTGGCATTGATCAAAGCCCTTTCCGGGGGAAGCAACTGGGTGGTGACCTGCAGGCCGAGCCGCGCAAAAATCGTCTCAACCAGGCGGTCGTTGAGGCCGGACTGGTCCGGATAGTGATATGGTGGCAGATGGCAGGTGTTGAGTACCAGGGGCTGGCCAGCACCGGCCGCCACCGGGGCCAGGGCAAAAAGGAGTAGAATAAAAACCGCACGCAGCATGGCAAGCCCTCCTTGACAGAGACAGCAGGCACAATACTTCACGACAACTCAGGACAACAGGTGTAACAGAGCCTTCTTGCTCGACACACTAAGGCATAGCGAGCAAATGTTCACAATCGCCGGCCAGAGCGCCACTGGTTGGCACCCAGCCCCACTCGCAACAGACAGTACCGCCGGATTCACTTGAGATTTTTTGCAAGATAGATACGCAAGGGGCACTTGCAATACCGGGAAGCGGCAAAGGACACGGAAAATGGACAACTGGCGGAATTCTCATCAAAACAGATCAGATAAGTCTCGCAGCCAATGTCCATGGCCCGACACAAATGCAAGAAATTCGATTCCATGCAGGTGTAGCCCTTGGGGCAGTTTATCTCCCCGATAATCTCGGCCACCCTCCTGCGAAAGTCTTCCTGCCTCAATCCGCCCCTCCCGTAGCCGCCAGGCAATTCAGTTCCTGCCAGCCACTTCAGTCCGCTTTCGACGGCACCCTCACATTCCCGAACCAACCCCCAAACCCGGCGGCGACGCCTGACTCCTTTCAGCTCCCCTTGTGCAAGTCCCGTAACGCCCAAGAGGATCAGGCCGCGTCCAGAAAATTAATTTCAAAGTACTAATATCTTGTATTTTCCGCACGACAATTTTGCCGCCCGTGGTCACGGTCGGAAGACAAACAAAAAAACCCGCCCACATGCCAGGCGAGAGGGTTCTAGTGAAGGTGAACGAGCCGCCGCCGGCACCGGCCTACACCACAACCGATTGATGCGGCTCGGGGATACTGACGTTTTCAATGCCAGCGCCGCGGAGGAGTTCTGCCATGTTTCGGGCGGCATCTTCTTCGCCATGCACGATAAAAACCTGCGCCGGCTTTTTGTGCATGGCCATGACCCAGGCCAGCAGACCATCCTGATCAGCATGGCCGCTGTAGCCGGTCAGAATCTCAACCGTAGCCCGCACCGGAAACTCCTCGCCAAAGATCCGGACCGTCTTCTCACCGGCCACCAGACGCCGACCCAGGGTGTCGGGCGCCTGCCAACCGGTCACCAGAATGGTGTTGCGGCTGTCAGCCACCCGATGACGCAGATGGTGCAGGATACGTCCGTGCTCCATCATGCCGCTCGAACTGATGATGATCGCCGCGCCTGGCAACTCGTTGAGACGTTTGGAATCCTCCGCGCTCTGGGTATAATGCAGCGCCTCGAAATGAAAGGGACTGCGACCGGCATCCTGTTGCAGAAAATCCTGCATCTCAAGATCGTAGGTTTCAGGATGCAACCGGAAGATATCTGTCACCCGCGCCGCCAGCGGACTGTCGACATACACGGGCATGGCCGGAATCGCGCCCTGCTCAAAAAGCCGGTGCAGGGTATACACCAGTTGTTGGGTACGGCCTACGGCAAAGGCGGGGATGAGCAGAGCGCCGCCCTTGCGGAAGGTCTCGTTGACGATCCGCGCCAGATCAGTATCCGACTCCGGATACGGCGAATGGCGGCGATTGCCATAGGTACTCTCCATGATTAAAATGTCAGCGCCCTCGGTCACTGGCTGCGGGTCCCGGATAATCGGAATGCCGGCCCGACCGATATCACCGCTGAACACCAGCCGCACCTGCCGCCCCATGTCCTGATCATCAATATCCAGGATGATATGGGCGCTGCCCAGCATATGACCGGCATCCACCAGGGTAAGCAACACGCCGGGCAAAATCTGGCGCGGCCGGTTGTAACCGAGACCAACGAAAAGATCCATGGCCCGCGCCGCGTCCCTTTGGGTGTAAAGCGGCTCAAACTCCTGCTGGCCGTTTCGTTTGCGGCGTTTGTTGACATACTCCACATCCCGTTCCTGGATCGCCGCGCTGTCGGCGAGCATGACCGCGCAGAGATCCCGGGTGGCAGCGGTACAGAAGATATCGCCGCGGAAACCGTTTCGCACGAGACAGGGGATGTTGCCGGAATGGTCAATGTGGGCGTGGGAGAGAACCAGGGCGTCAATGGCTGCCCCATCGCAATGGCCGGCACGGTTTATTGCAAAGGCCTCCTTGCGCCGGCCCTGGAACAGGCCGCAGTCCAAGAGAATTTTCCGGCCGTTTACCTCGATGAGATGCTGGGAGCCGGTAACCGTCCTGGCGCCACCCTGAAAAGTCAGTTGCATATCGCCTCCCTTCTTCCTGATTTCACGCCGGGTGGCGACAGATGAACGCACCGCGCCACCAAAGGAATCAGGCCATGCCGCAGGAGCTGGGAAACTGGGCGTTGTGCCGCGCGTACCGGGCGAGCAGCTCGGCAAGGACGGGCGGCGCCAGCATGTCATTTTCCAGGAAATATTCTCCGAACCGCCTCTGCTGCGATTTCTGCCGGACAAGAATCAGACTGACCTGCCGTTCGGAAAGCAGGCCCGTGCCCGCGGCCCATTTGCCAAACGCTTGACCGTTCCGCCGGCTTTTCATAAACCGCCGGATATCCGCCTCGGTCAATAGACCAAGCCGACAGCCTATCTCACCGAACCGCGGCCGCTGCATCCGCTGCCAGACCAGAGCCTGCACGATGGTGCGCCAGCTGATCACGCCGGCATAATACATAAAATGGCCCAGAAGCAACCGGCGGAGCGGCAGGTCGCCCTGATAGAGTGCGTCGATATTCCACTCTGCCCGCTCCACGCGCATACCGCAGCCGCCTGCCCCCGCTGCCCCGCCTGCGAACCCGGCATGGCCGTTGTCGCCCGGCCGCTTCTGCTCCGGCGCTGCGGCAGAATCCTTCTGCCAGACGGCGGGGCCATCTGCCCGGGTTGCCGGCGTGGAAAACGGCGAAGAAAAACGAAACCCCTTTTCCCGGGCGCTGAGGTAGGTGACAAGATGTTCGCGGGCCTGTTGGACCGATCGGAACAGATCGGCCCGCCGACGCCGGAGTTGATCATCGTCGCTGCCTGCCAGATCAGGGTGCGTTTCAAACACCCGTTGCCGGTAGGCGCTCTTTATGCCCGTTCCCTGAAGATACTCGAGGAACTCGCGGGAGACCTGCAACTGCGGCCCGAAAAGAATATGACAGGCTCGATACAGTTCCTGCTCTGCGGCAACGACTCCCATGCTCTCTCCTCATCCAACCGGGGAAAATACAACGCGCACCAAACCCCATCCCTGATTTTCATTTCCCCGCCCCTCCCGCGCAGGCCTTACCAAACCCTTTTGCGGATCCGCAGACGCAGGCGGCGAAATTCTTCGAACTGCATTGGTGATTACTACATGTGGTGGCCGATGTCAACAACAAACACAATATGTTGTGCTATTCCAAGAAAAACATCAAAAATCAACAAGATGCCACGCCAACCATTCGGGGACGCGACAGCCACCCCCAACCGTTGGCAGACCCCTGATAAATCTTGCCGGGATTAAAAGCAGCGACACGATAACAGTTGACTTTTACTGCGGAAACAATAAAACAAACAAAATACGGGCCGGAAGACAAGCAAGATGGAATGATTATCTCTTGCCGAGGCCCTACCGTCACGGAGCGCGACAGAATCATGAAAGACCCCCAGAAGATCTATATCAAGAAAAACGGCACAGCAGACATCGAATGCCCTATTTGCCACGACACAAAAACCATCCTGGCGTCGAGCTTCAAAGACATCAAAAGACCCTTGAAGGTGCAGTGCACATGCGGCGCCCACTTCCAGGTCCGGCTTGAATTCCGGGCCATGTACCGCAAAAAGGTCAACCTCTTGGGAACATACACCAATCTGTCATCCAGAAATGCGCAAGGCACCCTGCTGCTCAACGATCTTTCCCTGCAGGGCATCGGCTTCACCGCCGACGAAAAACATACTATCAAAAAAAACGACAACCTGGTGGTCACCTTTGTGCTTGATGATCCACATGGCACGGTGATTACCAAGAACACCACCGTGGTTTCAGTGCGAAAACGGGCCATCGGCTGCGAATTCGAATCAACGACATACGACAGTCGCATCGGCAACTATCTGCTCACCTGACGTCGGACAAAAAAAGGCTTACGGAATAAACCGTAAGCCTTTTTTATATACGTGGCGCGCCCGGCAAGATGGTCGGCATACGAAACTGCCGACGCTGCCAGGCCTATATTTCAATCGGCTTCATCCGGCGTTTGAAACCGTGGAGCTTCGTGGCGCGCCCGGCAAGATTCGAACTTGCGACCTACGGATTCGTAGTCCGGCACTCTATCCAGCTGAGCTACGGGCGCATGGATCAGAGCTTATCCGTAAATAAATCTTTTGTGCTTGCATCCGGCTTTCGGCCGAATTTAACCGCTCCTCAATCGCAAAATCCTCGCCGTAGCGCTGCTACGACTGCGGTTTTGCTCAATCGTCACGGCCAAATCCGTCTCAAAATCCGGCGCAATCCCTGAAAAGCTTATTTACGGATAAGCTCTAAACGTGGCCCACTTTATACCCTAAAACATTTCTTTCGACAAGCGGGTTTTCGCGGGCCGCGACCGTATCCTACTCCTTGATGAAATCGATCTTATTATCGGCCGGATTCATTGTCGGCTCCGGCAGCACCTGAATCTCCACGCCATACTGGCGCTCCATCTCAACCAGGTCGGCCCGTTTTTTATTGAGCAGGTACTGGGCCACGCCCATGGGCAGCCGGCATTCCACCCGAGCCACACCCTTCTGGGCGACGCCGGTCTGGATCCGCCGCAGATAGTAAAGCGACAGCGTCTCCACCGAGCGGATCATGCCGCGGCCCTGGCAGTGTTCGCAGACCTTGTAGCTGCCCATCTGGATGGGCGCCCCCATTTTCTGACGGGAGATCTGCATCAGCCCGAACTTGGAGATCCGGCTGATATCAACCTTGGCCTTGTCCCGCTTCATGCTGGTCTTGACCTGCTTCTCCACCTCCTTGATATGCCGCTGACTCCGCATATCAATGAAATCGACGACAATCAGGCCGCCAAGATCCCGCAGCCGCAGCTGCCGGGCCAGTTCGGCCGCCGCCTCCATGTTGGCCTTGAAGATCGCCTCGTTGAAGTTCAAATCCTTGCCGGTCCGGCCGGAGTTGACATCGATGGACACCAGGGCCTCGGTGGGGTTGATGACGATGGAGCCGCCGGACGGCAGCTTCACCACCGGCTGGTAGATCTGCTCAATCTGGTCCTCGACATCGAACTGATTGAATATGGGCCGGGAGCCCTTGTGGAGCCGGACCGTGGTTCCCACCTGCTTGGCCGGCA
>MGTE01000069.1:59505-71675 GCA_001799275.1 Deltaproteobacteria bacterium RIFOXYD12_FULL_57_12 | reverse complement strand
AGTCACCCTCGAGGCGGGATTCTTTGTGCCGTGCGGTAAAGCTCGGCCCCGCATTGACCCCTGAAAAACGTCGTCGCAGCCCCAAGCTGTTGATGGTTCCATATAGGATGTAGGTATTTTTCTCGTCTATCTCCTTAACGAGTGACAATAAGTGATGCGGGACGATTCGGATACTGGAAAGCCCGTCCGCGGCGACAAGAAGGTTACTGGTGACATCCACGGGCATGTCCTTTTCGGCGGGTACGGAGTAAATCATATCAGTCACAACCAGGGTCAATTTGGGGCCAACGTGGGATCGGTTGAATCTGAGCAGAGCCTCGTGGATCTCCAGGTTCTCGGTTCGCATGACCCGACTTGACAGGAAGCTGTCGTATCCGGTCGGGAGCTTTGGCGTGTAAGTGCAGCCGCCCATGGCCATTAAAAGAATCAGGAGTAACATCTTCAGTATGTCCATATGACTTCCTCCGGGTTGAGGGCGCCCCTGCCGGGGCGCCCTTCTGCTCTAGAATTACTTGACCTCTCCGATGTCGGCCTGGATGGTTATGTTTTTGCTCTGACCGCCCCTCGACGGCTTGGCCTTTACAACTACCCCCCCGTCCTCGGCACGCAGGCGGCTCAGCTCAGCGACGATAAACACCCAACGGGCGTCATCGGTCTCAATCTGCTGAGGCGGGGGGGCCTCGTCGGTGTAACTACCGTAAAATGTCCGACCTGGCGGCATGCCCTTGAAGAAATCGGCCCTGCCACGAACCACCATTTTCTGGAACTCCGACGCATGGTGCTGGAGGACTTGGTTCGCGCCTTCTCCCCCGCATACCATGGCAGGAGAGAGACAACATGCCAGAACGATGGCCTGTGTTGTTTTCATCTTCATTGGCTGCTCCTCCTACTCGATGTCGACCCCGAACAGGTTGACCTGAGCGTCACGTCCGAGTGTCATGTTTCTCAGCCTGATATCGGTGTTGACAGTGAGTCCCCCGTTGATGTTGGCGTTGCTGATCCGAGTGCCGCCGAGCCGGGCCGCAGAGTTAGGCCCAGCAGTCAAGTCGCCGGCCTCTATCCTGTCCTCAATGGTCACGTTCTGTGTCCGGCTGTTTTGGATGCGGAGGCCACCGGCCGTAACGGTGGCGCCATCTTGTACGTCGATGTTACCGAAGCGGCCAGTGGCGGTGTAGTCAACCGAGCCCGTCCGAGTCTGATAGGGGTCGACCTTCTTAGCCAGGGCGTCTCCCGCCGCCTGGAGGCTGTTGGTCACCCCGGGCGATCCGAGGGCCTGCTTGAGCGCAGCAGCCGCGACCATTTCCTTGACGCCGGCCTGGGCCTGCGCGGCCGCAAGGCCGATTGTGAAGATGGTGGCAATGATTGCGATTTTCTTTTTCATGATAGCGCATCCTTTCCGGCCCTTGTTGAGAGCGGCCATACCCCAAGGGCCGGGGTGTGGAGGCATGGCCGCTTTTCGATTGGTGATCTTTCCGGCGTTTCACATGATATACCTCCTTTTTTTGCGTGAGCTTCATTCGGCCCCTTGACCGAATTTGGCCCGCGCCTGAGTGCTGTAGCGGTTGCACGCTCCGGGCCAGCAACATCTCAACACTTTTAAAAAAACGCTGGACGAGCGCTAACAGCACATAACTTACCGTTTTTAAAAATTAAAAATCTCTAGCTGCCCGCTGCTGTTCATGTTTGATTATGGCAGGAGGGGAAAAACTGGGGGAAGAGTGCCGTTACGGATATCGGAACGTCATGGAATATGAAACAGCCAAAGAATTCTCAATACAACTTATTGTAATAATAGAGAATTAGCGCAAGAAGCGAAGGGGAATAGACATGGGGTGCAAATAGGAATATCGGAATGGGCGGATGAAAATCGGAGCGGCAAATCGGAAAGAATCGGAAAGAATCGGAAAATAAAAGAGGGGGGGGGTGATTTCAGCGCTTTTGGGCGGCACGCGGTCTGCCACGCGATCTTTTACGCAGTTGGGCTAGTTGTTCTGCCGATTCAATTCTCCCTGTAGCTATCAAATTCTCAATAACAGCGGGCGTCAACAAACGCTCCTCAAAATCTTTATCAAAACGCTTGGCAAGAGTGCCCCTTTGAAGTCCTGGCCCTTGCCACCAGTCTACAGCCATATCGGCAATGTTGCCATTCCAGCGTATAAGCAGATCAACATATTGTTCTGCAGTAGGTATTTCGCTATAATGTGAGCGTGTTTCCTGCGGAGTCACAACCGGTTCAGGCGATTTGCCCGTCGCCGATACTGACACAGGTGGGCTTGAGGCCACATTTTTGGGTGGTGGCGAATAGTTCCTAATGGATTCGGGTAATAGATCAACGGTGATATCCACACTGGTTGCAGAATTAACCACATGGTTTATCGTGTTTTCGAGTTCGCGATCGTTTCGCGGCCATGAATACTGCAATAGCGAATCAAGGAACTCTGTCGGCAGGTGATCGCATTTCAGGTGTCTATTCTGTTTTGTGCATTCCAGTGACAACAATCGTATGGCGAGTTGCTGGATATCATCTTTCCTTTCCCGTAAAGGGGGAATATCAATGCGGGGCGGGTTGCCGATTTTTTCCAGAAATCCTCGTATGTCATCCTCGTTGTGGGTGGCTGAATCAATACCTATTATGATCCGTCCGCTAAAGTTGTTCTCCTTTTTATCAAAATCTTTATTCCCTATTCTACCATATGCTAAGGGCTGATAGGCATGGTCTCTATAGGTTTTCAGATCATTCTCTATCCGCCTTTCCTCACCTTTCAAATAACCCCAATTGTCGAGAAAAACCGTGCCATTGTCCGATTCTTCCAATAGCCCTTCTGAACTCTCTGTCTGGTTATTGGCATAAAGCTGGCTGCCATAAAGCCGGCCACTCAGGTAGCCATGTGACTCGTTGTCGACTAAATGATGTTTGAATTTTCCCACATCTTCAGCCCGGTGCAAGGCCGTGGCCACGGCATCCCGCCCAGTCCCGTTTTCACCGACAACGACAACAATCTTTTCACCTTTATTGTCCTGAATACCTTTTAAAATGTTGGCAAAACTTATTGAAATACCACTTAACTCATTTAATGGCGTATCAAGCCAGTCGTTCATCCAGATGTCTTTGTTAATATTTTTAATGGCAGCGACAATTTGTCTTGTCCAAACTTTACCTTGCAGCAATTTCAGCATGTTGCCTGATGGGCTTGGCGTGTCATCGGGTTTTTGAATAGGATAGGCCCAACGTGGACGTGGTGTTAGGTTATATTGTTCCTTGTTTATTGATCTTGTTTCTTCTTTGGCTTCATCTCTGTTAGAAGTGAGGATTAGTTTTATATTGACGGGGTTTATGTTACTATTGTTTTGTTTCATCTCCTTGATAGTTCCATATAACTTAATTCCTCCGTCATATATTCCGGGCATAAATATATCTGATATCATAATAGTGTTGTCGAATTCCATGAAATCTTTCTTAATAGCATTAACAGTACTGTTAACATCGTCTAGAGCGATGATATCATCAGTTATTCTGGAAAGTGCTGGGCTGCTTGCGATATATCCATTGATATGCAATTTCATCATTTCCAATTGATTCTTGTCGTCGTCAAATAAATAAATCTTTATCTTCTTTGCGGTTGATGTTTGCTCATCAGGTTTTTCTGAGGCAGGCAAGAACACTTCGGTGAAGCAGGCCGTGCCATGCGTCAACGGCGTGCTGTCCGGCTGCACATCCTCCGGCTCGATCCGGTTGCCGCTGCAAAGGATGGCGGCCCGCTCGATGGTGTTTTCAAGCTCGCGGATATTGCCTTCCCAGGGCAGAGTCATGAGAAAGCGCAGGGCCTCGGCCGAAATCTCCAGGCTGGGCCGATTCAAAAGCGTGGCGAACTTGGCGATAAAATGGGCGGTGAGCAGCGGGATGTCGTCGATCCGCTCCCGCAGCGGCGGCAGATGGATGTGCACCACGTTCAGCCGGTAGTAAAGGTCCTCCCGGAAACGACCCTTCTCCACCTCGTCGCGCACCTCCCGGTTGGTGGCGGTAATGATCCGGACATCGACACTGAGCGACCGGCTGCCGCCGACCCGCTCAAAACTGCGTTCCTGCAAAACGCGCAGCAGCTTGGCCTGCAAAGTGAGCGGGATGTCGCCGATTTCATCCAGGAATAACGTACCGGTATCAGCCAGCTCAAAGCGACCCTTGCGCAGGGAGGCGGCGCCGGTAAAGGCGCCCTTCTCGTGGCCAAACAGTTCGCTCTCCAGCAGGGTCTCGGGCAGGGCCGCGCAGTTTACCGAGATAAAGGGCGCCTTTTCCCGGGGGCTGTTGAAATGGATGGCACGCGCCACCAGTTCCTTGCCAGTGCCGGACTCGCCGGTAATGAGCACCGAGGCCGGGGTCGGCGCCACCTTTTCGATGAGTTGGTAGATCTGCCGCATGCGCGGATTCTTGCCCACCATGTTGGCAAAACCGTAGCGGGCCTTGACCTCATCTCGCAGCCGCCGGTTTTCGCGGACCAACGAGTAGTGCTCCACCGCCTTTCTGGCGTTGACCACCAGCTCCTCGTTGTTAAAAGGCTTGGTCAGGTAGGTGTACGCCCCGGTCCGCATGGCGGCCACCGCCTTTTCGACCTCGCCAAAGGCAGTGACCATGATGACCGGCAGATCCCGGTTCAGGGTCTTGACCGCGGCCAACAGCGCCAGACCGTCCATGTCGGGCATCTGCATTTCGATGATGATGAGATCGAGATCCTGCTCTTGCATGATACTTAGGGCCTTGGCCCCCTGCTCTGCGTGAAGGACCTCATGGCCCTCTTCTTTTAACAGGCAAGACAGGCTTGTAACTAATTGAATATCATGATCAACAAGTAGAATGGTTCCCATGGTCCGATAAAAGGTAGTATAGGTCTCATCAAGATCTGCGCCATCGGCAAGGGTAGTGCTTGTAATGTGGCGCACCGATAACAACTTGCCGGAATTTATGGAATACCTCCAGGAACCTGATCGAACGTGTTGTGATCAATTAGCGCGTTCTGGAGCCGAAGTTCCACAGTAAACATTTTGCTCTCGGGATCAGGGAGTACCTTCAACCAACCTTGTTGCGCATTCATAAAAGTTTCCGCATCCCTGGTGCCTATTCCAGAACCGCTGATGTCTTTTCCTGGATCAAAGTGATTTGTAATTTCTATGGCTATACAGCTTCGTCCGGTATCCGGCAAACGCCGGATGGTTATTTGTTTTGTATTTTCCTCTAAGTCTTTTGTTGCCTTCAAGGCATTATCGAGCAGATTGATTAAAGCGCGCTCCATCATCCAATGTTTGCAGCGTACATAGGTGCCTGGGGGGCAATCAATGTCGATAGCATCACCAGTATATAGTCGAGCTACTATATCAAAGAGCAGCTTAGACAGATCAGTCTCGTCTAGCCAGATCATTTCCAAATCACTCGAAATGGTTTTTCTGATATCGGTTTCCAGCCTAATAACCCAGCGCCTAAGTTCAGCAATGTTAGATAGCTCACCAGATTTCTTAACCAATGCCCTAAGGTTATGTACGGCATCCCGTCCGCACGCCGCAAGCCGGCTTTCCATAACACCATGCAGCACATCAAGCATGGCGCGATACGATTCAACCCAGTCTGCTACCAGGATATTAGCGACATCGGTGATTACTGGAAACTTGTTTTCCGCCTTGGAATAAAAATCCGCATCTTTTTCGCCGCTCAAATATTTTTCGGTGTTGTCACGAAGATATGCCACAAAATCCTCATGGGGAAACTGTCCCCAAATATTTGCTTGTTTTCCTTTCGGCAGGTGGAAATTCAGCAAACAGTCGCCGTTAGTAACAATTGGTTCAACATCATACTTAGCGGGGAAACGCTTACAAGTTGCCTCAAGAGCCGTTTGGACTTCTTCGAGCGATTTATTTGTATCTTTTAGAAATATTGAAACCATTTCCTGGTTCCAAATCACCTTTCTTTTGCTATTGCCGGTAGCAGAAAATAGACCCATAAGAGGATTAAGCTTGTTAGGGTCAGTTGGCTCTGATGTATCAAGCATAATCTCTAAACTACGCTCGACCTCCATCCATTTTCGTCGTGGTATAAACTGCTCTCTGTTTGAATGCATATCCTCCGGATCTTCAAAATTGAACTGGATGGAATCACGGTACATTGCATCCTCTGGCCTAAGAGACTCATGGCGTTTATTGGCTATAAACTCCGCGAGCTTCTCAGAGAGTGGGACTTGGTCATTCGATCCTTCTTCTGCTGGTGGTCTTGGCGTTTTCCTATTCAACAGGTCGTTTATTTGTTTCTTAAAACTCTCCGAAATCGATAGGGGGTTTCGCGGCTCCTCATTCCTGGCCAATATGCACTCAAATACCTTATGGACCTCCTCTGCATATTGGTTGACCGCCTCCCTGGCCGGTGCAGCGCGCTCACCAGTGAACAGTTTGGCCATATCCCACTGCGTCTGTTCCGGACCCTGGTTCATGATTCTATTGATTACGTAGGGGGCAAGTTCATTGAACGACTGATCACCGGCCTCCTCGCCATGATAATATGCATGAACGAGAAAGCAGGAAATGATCCGGATCAGGTGCTCGCGCACGGGAGTTCTGTCGATACTGGTTATCTCGCTGGGCTCGGGCCACAATCGCCCCATGACGAACTGGAGTATTGCTGTTGGATAGCAATGCCTTCTTTCGAGGGCGTGTTTTATTCCCCTAACAACTTTGTAGTCTTGGCTTTCCAAAAGTAATCGGCCGGCTGTTAAAATCGCCTTCTCGTAGGGCAGCATGCCTTCCAGGGCGTTGATAGCTCTGGGATCGCCATAATTGTTAATAACAGCCCCAACAAGAGACACGGCCATATCGGCGTCTTGACTATCAGCATTGGCAATATATCTTGCCCATAAGGTAAGAGCTTTTTGGGTCGCGGTAATTTGCGGTTTCATATCCAAGCCTGATTTCTCTATCATTTCGATGAAATTCAGGGACTCTTCAAACTGCCCAATTTGTCGTGATACCGTAGCCGCTTTAAGAAGGGGGCCAAGATGCTTTTGGGGAAGGATCTTGCCAATCTCCCAGCTTCGGTTGTAGCGTTCCAAAGCTGAGTTAATATCCCCTTCTGCCTTGCACAGATCTCCCAGATGATCAAAAACGATGGCCTGGTTTCGGGGATTGGGATTCTCCTTCAAAGCCTTTAGTAAATATGTTTTAGCAGCGACGTAATCCCCTAGGCCCTGTTTTGCGAGGCCGAATTGGCAGAGAAGACCGGCATCACATGTAAGCCACTTTGACCAGAAAGAGTCTGGAAAGTCAGCCGCTTTATTAAAGAGTTCGATCAAACGACGTTCAACTTCAATGAATCTGGACTTACCGAGGAGTACCGAATTCTCATCATGCCACAGTATGCTATCCAGCCGATATTCCGTTACTGTCCGGTATGGCTGGACAACCGCAGAATACTCCGTCTGGGCTTTGCGTTGGATATTCGCCAAGATTTCATCTTGACGCGCAATTTCGTTTTTCAGAATCGATTGATAATATTCCTCCGGATTGCGCCGCAGAGTTGCCGCAAATTGATCCTTTGCCTCTTCATGACGACCGGAATACATGAGGGCAAGCCCCCACCGGTAGGAGTATAAGTCATACAGGGTCTTGGAATTTTGGCACTGGTCCTTCGCTTCAAGGGCCAAAATCCTTGGGTAAAAAGACAGCGCCTTATCTGGTTGGCGAGTTTGGATATAGAAATCAGCCATGGCAAAAAGCAGGACGCTACCCGTTCGGTCCTCATGTATGATTTGGTGAGCGTTTAGAAAAGTTTCCTCTGCTTCGCCCCATAAAATACGCGCATCCTCGATGTTGCTGTAGTTGTATAGCACCAGAAAACCCAGATACTTTTGGCATTCAGCCATTTCCCGGAGGACCTCAAACCTGGTGGTTTCCCGAATGCATGCCTCCTCGGGCGCTTTGAGTACCGTATTGAAGTGTTCAATGGCTTTTCTGTACTCCTCTTCGGCCTGTTCAAGTTTGTCGGCAGCAAAATAGTACTCACCCAATGCCTTATGACATCGGCTAATAGGTTGATGATGTTTCTGATCTCTAGGGTCCGTGCTTTGCTCTAATGCCGTACTCAAATAATAAATCCCGTCCAGCATTATCTCTTCAAAATTATTGATAGAATCTAGCCTAATCTCTTTGAAGGCGGTTTCCGTAAAAGCCTGACAGATCTTGCCCATACGAAAGCAATTTTCCCCATAATAATTTGAAATTGCATTATCTTCATTGGTTTGAAAAAGCTTACTGCCGACATTCCATGCGTCATATACTAACTTACGCACACCTTCCGACCCATTGATTAATTCTTCCCACAGGCCTCTTTGCAGCCTAACAGCATCATATTTGTCGCACAAATTTCGAAACTTTCTACTTAGATTAAAATTTTCCAATTCCTCTAATTTATTTATAAATTTTACAATAATACGAGTAATATTCACCGCTTTATCATCCGTGACGGCCAACGGCGTTCTAGCATCCAAAAGATCACTAACTATCGCGCCTAACGCCTTGCGTTTCTTAGACCTATGCAGGCTAGCTATGGCCTCTAAGAATTCTTCTGCTTTTTGATGCAAGTTGCCAAGTTCCACCCCGTTTTCTGACATCGTTATCAGATCCGTACAGATATTCTCGGTATCTATAAAATCAGGGCTGGTACCTGCAAGGGCACACCTTATACGCCTCATAGTAATAAAGTCGAAACTGACACTTGGGTCAGAATTGAGACCGAGTTCCCTGACGACTTTGGATATTTTGTCCGTTGTTGCCCCTATTTTATTCGCAAAAATATTTATGGTTATTGATTGGCCTGGTGAAATAGGATCAATATGCACAAGCAGCTCATGCGGCAAAGATCCCTGCGATGCCATATCTGGTTGACTGGGCAGCAGAGCCCAAGTTCCAGGACATTCTTTAACCGTTAAGCTGTTGGGGTCAGCCGTTTGTTCGTGTACGGAAAATATATTAAGCGTATCGTTGCGGCAATTATCGCATGTGGCCCGCGCTTGCCACCCCTTCCCATGCAGCAATAGATGATGTCGACTATCTTCCACCACTACCGCCTCATAAATTATTCTGTCTCCGGGCTGGGTAAGAGCATTAAAAACTTCTTGTTTGCGGTTCCCAATTTTTGTTGCGCAAGCTCGGTTAAAAGATAAGTAATAACAGCTCATACAGTCCTCTTCGCTTCAAGCGCCGGTGGCTAAACGGTCAACTCAAGCAGCATAAGAAATCGCGGGATGCTCGAAATACTTTTTCCTAATTAGCGCTAATCTTCCGCAGACCGCTTTATAAACGACATCTTGATCTCACTGGCATGTTCAAAGCTCCTCGTGGCGCTACCGGCCATATCCGGGCAGAAGGTTTCAGAACACAAATTACGCCGTGCGGAAGATTAGCGCTAATCAGGTACTTTTTTGACATGGTGAGGCCGACACTGGAGCATCTTCATAAAAACGAGGGGTTTGTCAAGAATTTCGTGTAAATGTTTTTGGTTCAACCTACCTCAGAGTGGGCTATGGTTGATGACAACCTGCTTAAAAAAAGATGGATTTTGCGGGTGAGTTCCGCTAAGAGTTTAATTCTGGCTTAACTGGAGGCGTTGAAAAAAAAATTGAATTCCCCAATACAAACTGGATTATTCCATGAATGTATTTGACCTCAGAAATCGCCTGGTTGACGACTACTCAAGCTACACACAAAGTTTTATCAAAATTTCAGACGCCCGCATTGCCAAGAAAGTTGACTCGGAACTTTCAGCTGGCGCCTTCTGGCCAGAACCGCTTCTCCAGCTCAATCCGACCTTTCTACCGGGTGGCACCATCGATGAACTTGTCAGTCATGGGATCCTGCATGCCGAGTGCTCAAGGATTTTCCGTATCGACAAATCCGATACCGATCATGCCGGCAAGCCTCTCCTACTTCATACCCATCAGCGGGAAGCAATTCTCAAAGCCAAAGAAAACAAGTCCTATGTGTTGACCAGTGGGACGGGATCGGGCAAAAGCCTCACCTACATCGTTCCTATTGTTGACCACGTCCTTCGGAATGGCTCCGGCCGGGGTATTCAGGCCATCGTCGTATATCCGATGAATGCCTTGGCAAACAGCCAGGAGGAGGAACTCAAGAAATTCCTCGAAAAGGGCTATCCGGAAGGAAACCCGCCCGTACGTTTCGCCCGCTACACCGGTCAAGAGAAAGGGGCCGAACGAGAGGCGATCCGAAGCGACCCACCGGATATCCTGCTCACCAACTACATGATGCTGGAGCTGTTGCTCACCCGCAGCGAGGACCGCGAGTTGGTCCGGGCCGCACAGGGCTTGAGTTTCCTCGTGTTTGACGAATTCCATACCTATCGTGGACGTCAGGGCGCCGACGTGGCTCTACTCATCCGGCGCTGCCGCCAAGCCTTCGGCGGACGAGACATTATCTGCATCGGGACATCAGCTACCATGGCCAGCGGTGGTACCACCGAGAGGCAAAAGTGCGAAGTAGCGAAGGTCGCCCAGACACTCTTTGGTGTTGCCTTCGATGCATCACAGGTCATCGGAGAATCGTTGGAGCGCGCCACACCGGAAATCGATTTTCAGGATCAGAGGGTAGTCACGACGCTTCGCGAAGCTATCGAAAGCGAACAGCCTCCACCTGACGATTACGAAGCGTTCCGATTGCACCCGCTCGCGTCCTGGATCGAATCCACTTTCGGGGTGCGCGCCGAGGAAGGAACAGGCCGGTTGGTTCGCCAAGATCCACGACGGTTGCAAGGTGAGGATAGCGCGGCAAAGGAACTCGCAGATATCTCCTCAACCTATCTCCAAAACTGTGCCGATGTGCTGCGTCTCTTTTTGCTGAAAGGTTCCGAACTGCGGCGTAGCACATCAAGCCGCTTTCCCATTTTCGCCTTCCGTCTGCACCAGTTTTTCACCCGCGGCGACACTGTCTGGGCAACCATCGAGCCTGACGCCGAGCGACATCTGGAAATGACCAAGAAGGTTTCCAAACCTGGCGAGCCCGACAAACCTCTTTATCCCTTGGTATTCTGCCGCCAATGCGGCACCGCTTACTACCGTATCAAGGTACTCACTGACGAGCATGGCAAAATCCTGCAGCCGAGAGAGGACAAGCGCGAAGAGAACGACGATGGCAGTGGTGACGCCTACCTCTACATATCCGAGACATCTCCTTGGCCGCGGGCAGAAGGGCCGGAATTACTGACACGACTGCCATCAGCCATTCTGGAAACCACCCCCCAAGGCATGGAACGAATTCGTGCTGGCGCACGCGGTGACATCCCAGAGTCCATTTTTGTCGACGCCCGAGGCCACATTGTATCCGAAGGTCAGGGCATTCCTGCGGCCCTGATCCGTAGGAACTTCCTGTTCTGCCTCGAACCCTCCTGTGGCATTGCCTTTACGAAAAGTCAACGTTCTGAGCGAGCTAAACTGGGGACCTTGGGCGTAGATAACCGCAGCACGGCAACCACGATCCTGGCCGTTCGGGCTCTGATCGAATTGCAAAGGGATCTCGACCTCAAGCCCGAAGCGCGCAAACTTCTGAGTTTCACGGATAATCGGCAGGATGCCTCGCTGCAGGCCGGGCATTTCAACGATTTCGCCCAGGTAGCCCTGCTCCGCTCTGCCCTCCATAAAGCCACCAAAGAGAAGGGCGAAAAGGGACTCTCTCATGGTGACCTCTCCCGGAGCGTTTTCGAGGCCATGCAGCTTCGATTTGATGAATACGCTGCCGACCCGGAGGTACGTGGCCCAGCCAGGAATGCCACCAATGACGCCCTGCGCCGGGTCATTGATTACTACCTTTACCGGGATCTGCAGCGCGGCTGGCGGGTCACGGCTCCGAATTTAGAAGACTGCGGGCTGCTCACCTTTGACTACGAAGGGTTGAAGGGCGAGGACAGCCTGTTGGGAGAGGCAATGCTTTGGGAGTCCGGTTTCACGGTCAGTGTGGACCGTGAAAACAAAGAGTTCATCGAAACCCCCGCCCCTCTTCGAGACTGCCCCCCGGAGGTACGCGAGGAACTGCTATGCACACTTCTCGAAATTTTGCGGCGGTCGCTGGCGGTCAAGGTGGATGTACTTGATTCGCAGAAGCAGCTCGATCTCGTGGAGCAGACAAAA
>MGTE01000069.1:48599-59476 GCA_001799275.1 Deltaproteobacteria bacterium RIFOXYD12_FULL_57_12 | reverse complement strand
GGGCACTGTCTGGTATCTCGAAGACGTGCGGGAACTCGTAAAATCCGAAGTTGCCTATCCTCGGCCCAAAAGACAACAGGACCGCACGGGCTTCTTTGTCTCGTCCTATGGCGGTTATGGCCGCTATCTGAAACGATCGCTGGCTACCTATGTCCCGCCTGGACAATTATTTGGCCGCACTGAGGTCGACCAGGTGATTCGTTTTCTCTTCCTCGCGCTCAAACGCTACGGCATTGTCGAGCAGGTCCGCAGTGGAGATGTCCCTGGTTACCAGATTAACGCCGACGCCCTGCGCTGGCTGCCTGGGTCTGGAGAAGTTCGCCCAATAGACCGAACGAGATTGCTGGAAATGGGAGAGATGCCTCCCGAGGTAAACCGCTACTTCCTGGAGTGCTATCGCCGTTTCGTCGATCTGAAGTGTGTGCTCGAAGCGCGCGAGCACACCGCCCAGGTTGCATCCGAAGACCGCGAGGAGCGTGAGGATCGGTTCCGCACCGGGGATCTGCCACTGCTTTTCTGCTCGCCGACCATGGAACTCGGGGTGGATATCGCCCAGTTAAATCTTGTGAATCTACGTAATGTCCCGCCCACGCCGGCAAACTATGCCCAGCGTAGCGGACGGGCCGGCCGCGGCGGCCAGCCAGCGCTTGTTTACACTTACTGCGCCGGCCGCAGTCCCCATGATCAGTATTATTTCCGCGAACCAAACCAGATGGTCGCCGGGGTCGTGGCACCTCCGCGTATCGACATCCGCAACCGCGATCTGGTACGTTCCCATGTCAATGCCATCTGGATGGAAATGGCTAAGCCGGATCTGGGCAAAACCCTCAGCATGATTCTTGATCTCACCTCCACCGACGGGAAGCTTCCACTCCCTGTCAAGGAAGCGCTCATAAGGGAATTGAAAAATCCGATCCACCGGGCCGCCGCCCTTTCCAAGGCAACACAGCTTATCGACAGCATTCGCGGCGAATTATCCCTGGCAACATGGTTCCACGAGGACTGGGTGAAAGAGGTCCTTGACCAGATCGAACGCGCTTTCGATGGGGCGTGCGAACGGTGGCGCAGCCTCTACCGCGCCGCGGTCAGGCAACGGGAGCTGCATCACAAAATTATCGGTGATCACGCACGACCCGATATCGAGCGGAATCATTCCCGCCGTCTACGCGCTCAGGCAGAAAGCCAGATTCGCCTGCTTACCGAGGCCGAAGGCATGTATGAAGGTGATTTTTACTCATACCGCTACTTTGCTGCAGAAGGTTTCCTGCCCGGTTACAATTTTCCCCGTCTTCCCCTGTCAGCATACGTGCCCGGCCGCCGTCGAAGAAAGGGAAAAGACGAGTTTATCTCCCGTCCTCGTTTCCTGGCCATCTCCGAATTCGGGCCGCGAGCGCTGGTCTATCATGAAGGGGCACGTTATCGGGTCTACAAGGTTAATCTCGACTTCGGCACAGACGACATCGAGGCGACGCACGATCTGGTGACAGCCACCATGAAGCGCTGTCAGAAATGCGGCTATGCACACCTGGAACAGGAAAAAAACCTGGTCGACCTCTGTGATCGATGCGGGGCGGCTCTTGATGGGCCAAGCCGTATCGAAAACCTTGTTCATCTGCAGAACGTCAGCCTCAAGCTGGCCCAGCGTATTACCTGTGATGAAGAAGAACGTCAGCGATTCGGCTACAAACTCGTGACCTCCTACCATTTTCCCGAGATCGGTGGAAAACTTGATCGCAAGGATGCCGAAGTTTACTGCGGGGACACTCTTGCATTGAGTCTTAAATACGCCGACGCAACCGACCTTTATCGCATCAACCTTGGATGGGCCAATCAGCGTGGCAACCAGCCGGCCGGATTCACCCTCGATCTGGAGCGTGGCTACTGGTCACGTAATCAGGCGGATGCCGCGGATGAAGACGACGCGGCAAATCAGGGACGGCTTCAGCGGGTTGTTCCCTATGTCAAAGATACAAAAAATGCATTGGTGATGCGATTCGAACCACCACGAACCGACCCCGAGATGGCAAGCCTGCAGTCCTCCTTCAAGGAAGCCATCCTGAAACACTTTCAACTCGAGCCCCGTGAAATCTCCTGCGAGCCGATGCCCGCTTCCCTGAATCGCCAGGAGATCCTCTTCTACGAGTCCTCCGAGGGCGGCGCTGGCGTGCTGCGTCAAATCGCCGAAGACCCCGCGGTGCTGCCGATGCTTGCTCGGCGGGCGCTTGAAATCTGCCATTTCGATCCGGACACACTGGAAGACAAAGGTGCACAGATCCAGATCTGCGGCAAGGCTTGTTATGCCTGCCTGCTCGATTACTTCAACCAGCCGGATCACAAGTATCTCGATCGGTACCTTGTCCGCGACCTGCTGTGCGAATTATCGAAATCCGAATGCCGCCCCGCCCTCGGCCCCGGATCGCGGGCGGAACGGATGGCCGCACTCCGTAAACGCTGCGACAGTCAACTGGAGAAGAAATGGCTCGACCTCGTTGACGTGCTCATGCTCCGCCCGCCGAGCGATGCCCAGTATCTCATCAAATCGTGCTCGACCCGACCGGACTTCTATTACGCTGAACATAACGCCGCCATTTATATCGACGGTCCACCCCACGACGAGCCTGACCAGATCCGTGACGACGCAGCTATCACGCAACGATTGCTGGAGATGGGATACATTGTCATCCGCTTCCACCACAAGCATGATTGGAATGATATCTTCCGTCGACACCCTGACATTTTTGGGACGCCAAAATGATTACAGCCTCCTCTCTTTCCAAACCAGGCACCATGATTCACGCTCGCGGCCGCGAGTGGGTTGTCCTGCCAGAATCCACCGATGAACTGCTTCTTGCCCGGCCGGTGGGAGGGCTTGATGAAGAAATCGCGGGCATTCTTCCTGCGGTTGAGCCAGTTAGTTCCACCACCTTCCCACTGCCGACCATCGCCGATATCGGAGACTTTGCTTCGGGGCAACTCCTGCGCGAGGCGGCGCGCCTTTCCACCCGAGCCGCTGCCGGTCCCTTCCGCAGCTTCGGTCGTATTGCCGCCGAGCCCCGCCCTTACCAACTCGTGCCGCTCATGATGGCCCTCAAACTCGACCCGGTGCGCCTGCTCATTGCCGACGATGTCGGTATCGGCAAGACCATCGAGGCGGCGCTCCTGGCCCGAGAGCTTCTCGACCGAGGCGAGATCCGACGGCTTGCCGTCCTCTGCCCGCCGCACCTGGCCGAGCAATGGCAGCGGGAACTGGCGGAAAAATTTCATATCGAGGCCGAGCTGATCCTCTCCAGCACCATCCAGCGACTGGAGAGGGATCTGCCGGTTGGCGTTTCGGTCTTTGACCGCCACCGCTTCACCATTGTTTCCACCGATTTCATCAAGAGCACGCGCCGTGCCGAAGATTTCATCCTCAAGTGCCCTGAATTCGTCATTGTGGATGAAGCCCACGGTTGCACGCTGACCGGCGGTGTCGGGCGCGGGCGTCAGCAGCGCTTCGAACTTTTGTGCCGGGTCGCCGAAGACAAGTCCCGACACATGGTCCTCGTCACCGCCACCCCCCACAGCGGGAACGAGGAGGCGTTCCGCTCGCTGCTGAGCCTGCTCGACAAGGACTTCGTCAACCTACCCACCGACCTCGACCGGGCAGAGCGGGAAGGCGTCCGCCGTCGGCTTGCTCGGCATCTTGTCCAACGCCGGCGCGCGGATATCCGCCACTATCTGGAAACCGACACCGCCTTCCCCGAACGAAAGGACAAGGAATCTACCTACACCTTCAGCAAGGACTACCGCGTTTTCTTCGACGACCTCCTCAACTTTGCGCGGGAGTATGTTGCCGAGGACGACGGCGGGCCGCGCCACCGCCGGGTGCGCTACTGGTCGGCGCTGGCTTTGCTACGCTGTATCTCTTCGAGCCCAGCCGCGGCAGCCGCGACGCTTCGCAGCCGTGCCGCCGTGGACCAGGTGGCCGATGGAGATGTGGATGAGGTAGGGCGGAGAACAGTCCTCGATCAGGACGATTCCGATGACATGGCTGCCCTCGATTTCAGCCCAGGTTCCGGCACCGAAAGCGGGACTGACAGCACTCGCCGCAGACTGTTGGCGTTTGCCCGCCGCGCCGAGGCGTTTGCTGCCGATGCTGACCACAAGCTTCAAGGCGCTATCCGCGAGATAAAAGGCCTCATCAAGGATAAATTTCAGCCCGTGGTCTTCTGCCGTTTTGTGGATACCGCCGATTACGTGGCCCGCCAACTCCGCGAGGCACTCCCCTCCAGGGTCCGGGTCGAATCGGTGACCGGGCTTCTGCCGC
Source organism: Deltaproteobacteria bacterium RIFOXYD12_FULL_57_12 (assembly GCA_001799275.1). Lineage (GTDB taxonomy): Bacteria > Desulfobacterota > Desulfobulbia > Desulfobulbales > BM004 > YD12-FULL-57-12. The sequence continues at coordinate 55,170 of MGTE01000069.1, read as the reverse complement.
CCGCCGAGCGCCAGGCCCGCATCGCCTCGCTGACGGCCGAAACGGGACAGTACGTGCTTGTCTGTACCGATTGTCTGTCAGAAGGAGTAAATCTGCAACAGCACTTCAACGCTGTTCTGCACTACGACCTGGCCTGGAACCCCACACGCCACGAACAACGTGAAGGCCGAGTGGACCGCTTTGGCCAGGAAAAACCCGAGGTCCGAGTCATCACCTATTACGGTACAGACAACCCTATTGACGGCGTCATTCTAGACGTGTTGATCCGCAAGCACAAGAACATCAAGAGCGACCTCGGGGTCACTGTTGCAGTCCCGGGATCAAGTGAGCAAATCGCCGAGGCTCTCTTCGAAGGGGCATTATTCCGGGAAAGTACCGGTAAACGGTATCAGCAGTTGACTCTTCCTTTCCTTGATGACCTTGAACCGAAAAAAAAGGCGATCCATGCCGAATGGGAAAACGCCCGCGACCGCGAAAAGGCCAGCCGCTCCCGATTTGCCCATCATACCCTGAGTCCGGAAGCCGTGGCCACGGAACTCGCCGGCGTGCGCACCGCCATCGGCCGCAGCGAAGAAGTGGCCCACTTCTTCCACGCCGTGCTGCAGGCAGCGAATGTCCCGGCCCAGATCCTGGGCAAGGCAGTCACCATACATCTCAGTCCTGAGACGCCGCGTGCCCTGCGCCAGTCCATCGGCCGTGACGAACCTTTCACCGGCCGTTTTGATCTGCCGCTCCAGGAGGGCGAAGTCTATCTCGGCCGCACCAGTCCGGTTGTGGAAGGCTTAGCGGCCTGGACCCTCGATCAGGCCCTTGACCCCGTGGCCCGCGATGTCCGGCCCGTGGCCGCACGCTGCGGCGTTGTCGCCACCTCTGCGGTGCTGGTCCGGACCACACTTCTCCTAGCCCGATTCCGCTATCACCTCCAGATCGCCGGGGGTAACGCCGAAACCATCCTCTGCGAGGAGATTGTCCCGCTCGCCTGCACCGGCGCTGCGGACGCACCCCGATGGCTCACACCGGCGGAGGGCGAACGTTTGCTCATGGCCCGACCCGAACGGAATCTCATCCCCACGGCCATCGACCAGCAGATCGGACTATTGACGGCAGTCCTGCCAAAACTCCGTGAGGCACTTGCTCCCGTTGCCACGAAACGCGCCGTCACCCAGCTCGCCGCCCACGAACGAGTCCGCGAGTCAGCCCGGGCCAAGGGGCGTGTCACTATCAAACCGGTGCTTCCGGTGGATATCCTCGGAGCCTATGTATTGCTACCCATGAATCCGGGAATTCCGGCATGATCCACGACGCAAAGGATGCCTGTTCGGCAGATAAGGAACGGTGACAGATGACTGACACCTATACTCCCCCCTACACCATAACATCCACAATTTTGCGTCTCGTGGCCGAGATCGGCGAGTGTGTCGGCCGCCATTTCATCGCGGCCGAGGCGGTGACCCCGCGCCTGCGCCGGGGAAATCGCCTCCGCACCATCCATGCCTCCCTGGCTATAGAAAACAACACCCTCACCCTCGAACAGGTGACTGCGGTACTGGACGGCAAACGAGTACTGGGCCATCCCCGCGAGATTCTGGAGGTGCAGAACGCCTTTGCCGCCTACGATGGGATCGAACAATGGAATCCGGCCAGCCGTGAGGATCTTCTGGCAGCGCACGGCACGCTGATGGCGGGTCTTGTCGATGATGCGGGAAGATTCAGGACCGGGAGCGTGGGCATCGTGCAAGGAGAACGGGTGGTCCATGTGGCCCCACCGGCCGACCGTGTGCCAGGCCTTATCGGCGATTTGTTAGGTTGGCTGGCCGGCACCGGCGAGCATCCCCTGGTCGCGAGTTGTGTCTTCCATTACGAGTTCGAATTCATCCATCCGTTTTCGGATGGCAACGGCCGCATGGGTCGGTTGTGGCAGACTCTCCTCCTGAGCCGTTGGAGGCCGCTGATGGCTTTCCTGCCCGTGGAGACTGTCATCCGCGACCGTCAGGAGGAATACTATCGAGTCCTGGCCCGGTCTGACAGCACTGGCGATTCGACGGCGTTCGTGGAATTTTTGCTGGCCGCGATCCTCGAAGCTCTGTATGAAACCATGGCCACCGACCAAGTCAGCGATCAACACAGCGACCAAGTCGGAACCTTGCTGAAGGTCATGAAGACAGAAAGGCCCCTGTCAGCGGTCGAACTGATGGCGGCCCTCGGTTTATCCCACCGCCCGAGCTTCCGTAAATATTATCTCCACCCGGCGTTGAATGCGGGCCTGATCGAGATGACGATTCCGGAAAAACCCAACAGCCGGTCGCAGAAGTATCGGTTGACCGAAAAGGGCCGTGCCGTACAGGCACGGTTAAACCAGGAAAGTAAGGAATGAGCCTCCCGGCACATAGACATGTGCCTATAGAATAAGACTATTCCAGGAAAATAGTTATAAAGGCCACGAGCAAACCGATTGGCCTATAAACCGTATCTTGCGCTGAGTTGACAATTCCTTATGGCCCGACGAACCAACGACTTCCAGACCATCCGCTCCGAAGGCGGCCTGTTGCCGCCCGATCTGCTGCGCCGTGTGCTCAACCCGAAGGAAAAACTTGCCGGCGCCCGGCCCGAGGATTACGGCCTGCCCAAGGGCGAGCGGCTCAATGAAGTCATCACCCAGTCCTGGAACCGCCTGCGCCGGCACTGGGCCGAGTTCCGTACCACGGCCGCAAGCCTTCCCGAAGACGAACCTGCCACCGGCCTGACCAACGACAAATGGAGCCTGCCGCTCCTGCGCGAACTGGGCTTTGGCCTGCTCCCCACCACTGCCGGCCCTGAGATTGGTGGCCGTACTTATGCCATTAGCCGTTTTTTTGGCCCGGTGCCTATTCATCTGGTCGGTTGCGGATTGAGCCTCGACCGACGTGCTGCCGGGGTGCGCGGGGCCGCAGCCGTTAACCCGCACGGTCTGGTGCAGGAATATCTGAACCGCAGCGATGCCCACCTCTGGGCCATTGTGTCGAATGGCCTGCGATTACGTCTGCTGCGCGACAATCAGGCTCTCTCACGTCAATCATTCCTTGAATTTGATCTTGAGGCTATGCTTAGCGGCGAGGTCTATTCCGATTTTGTCCTGCTTTGGCTCATGGCCCACGCCACCCGGTTTGTTGCCCAAGAAAACGAGCGGCCCGAGAGTTGCTGGCTGGAGCAATGGACCAAGATTGCAGGAGAACAGGGCACCAGAGCTCTGGGAGATCTCCAGGGCGGCGTGCAGAGGGCGTTGCAGATCCTGGGCGAGGGCTTCACCAGCCATCCGAAGAATACTCTCCTGCGCGAAGCCTTGCGTGACGGTCAGGTTACGCCCATTGGTTTTCATGGCCAACTTCTGCGCGTGGTCTATCGGTTGATTTTTCTGTTTGTCGCAGAAGACCGCACCCTCGAAGGCCAATCGCTGCTCCATCCCCGCGATGCATCCGACGCTGCCCGGCTTGCGCGCGAGCGTTATTCCGTCCACTACAGCACCTCCCGCCTGCGCGAAATGGCCTCGAAGATCAAGGGTAGCCGCCACGGCGACCTGTGGCGGCAGTTCCAGCTCCTGGTCGGCGCGCTTTCCGGCGACGATAATTTTGCAGCCGCACGTGAGCAACTGGCGCTGCCCTCGCTTGGCAGCTTCCTCTGGGATCCGGCCTCGACAGGGGCGCTTAATGAGGCGGAACTGACCAACCACGATCTGCTCGAAGCCCTGCGCCACCTCGCCTTCACCCGCCAGGGCAAGGTACTGCGACCGGTTGACTACAAAAATCTTGGCGCCGAAGAACTCGGTGGTGTCTATGAAGGTCTGCTGGCCCTTACCCCACAGATCAGCGGCGATGGAGCCAAATTTACCTTTGCTGAATTTGCCGGCAACGAACGCAAGACATCAGGCTCCTATTACACCCACGACTCGCTGGTGCAATGCCTGCTCGACTCAGCCCTTGATCCGGTGGTGGCAGAGGCCATCAAGGGCAAGAACGGCGCTGAAGCCGAAAAGGCCATTCTAAACCTCAAGGTTTGCGACCCGGCCGTTGGCTCCGGTCACTTTCTGGTCGGCGCAGCCCATCGGTTGGCCCGACATCTCGCCCGGGTGCGGGCTCTGGCCCAAGGTGAAAGCGAGCCCTCACCGCTCCTTTACCAGCATGCCCTGCGCGATGTGATAGGCCGCTGCCTCTATGGTGTGGACGTAAATCCCATGTCTGCCGAGCTCTGTCGGGTGAACCTTTGGCTGGAGGCCCTGGAGCCCGGCAAGCCGCTCTCCTTCCTCGACCACCATATCCGGGTGGGCAACAGCCTGCTCGGCACCACCCCGGAGCTCATTGCCGCAGGGCTCCCGGACGACGCCTTCAAGCCCATTGAGGGCGATGACAAGAAGGCCTGCGCCGAACTCAAGAAACGCAACAAGGCGGGCCGGAAGGGGGCAAATTCTCTCTTTGCTGAGCAACATGCCGAGGCTCAGACCAGACTGGCCCAGGCCGCAGCCGCATTTGAGGAATTGCCCGACGACCGGCCAGAGGCCATCCGTGCCAAGGAACTGGCCTTCCGCCGTCACGAGGAGACCGAGGAGTATCGGGAGAAAAAATTGCTCGCCGATGCCTGGTGCGCTGCCTTTGTGATCAAGAAGTATTTCCCTCCCCATCCGACTGACCCCAGATTCCCCTCAACCGAGCCCTACGGTATCACCCAGGGGCTGCTAAACGGCTTGGCCAGTGGCAAACCCCTCCCTGCTGGGATGGGGGAAGAGGTCGAGCGCTTGGCGCGACAGTATAAGTTCTTCCACTGGCACCTGGCGTTTCCAGAGGTGTTTGCCAAGGGTGGGTTTGATTGCGTGCTTGGAAATCCACCGTGGGAGGCCATGTCAGCAGAAGAGCAAGAATTCTTTTCCTCTCGGGATCCCTCTGTTGTGGCTGTTCCTACACGGTCTAAACGTCTGCTTGCGATCGAGGCCCTAAAAGAATCTAATCCCTCCTTGTTTGAGGAATGGATGGAGTACCGCCGATCCAGCATCGCCGAGGCAAGCTTCTGCCATTCGGCTAATCTGTATCCGCTCACTGGGAGTGGAAACCTCAACTCCTATTTGCTCTTCACGGAGAGAGCTCGTAAATTCACGCCTCCCATGGCCGCGTTGGCCTGATAGTTCCAAGCTCTATTGCTTCTGGAGAGAGCGGGAAAGAATTATTCCAAGATCTGATCGATTCGAATGCTCTCGTTTGTCTGTTTGATTTCGAAAACCGTCTGGGGCTCTTTCCTGCTGTCCATAGCAGCATGAAGTTCTGTCTCATGGTGATCGCTCATTGTCAAAGCAGTAGTCACAACCTTTCACTAGGGTTCAACTTGAAAAAGGTAGATGAGCTTCTTGATGGCGACCGACTGTTCACCATGACCCCCGCAGACTTCCTAATGCTAAACCCAAACACTCGCACAGCAGCAACTTTCACATCGCGCCATGACGCGAATCTTGTCCTGTTCGTTCACCAGGTTCATCCGGTTATAAAAAATGAGAACTTGATGCCTTTGGAACGATTATGGCAAGTTGAATGCATGCGAATGGTCGACTTATCCTACGAATCCCAGCACTTCAGCGCCGAACACGAAATCGCATCTCAAGGTTTTAAGCAAATATTGGACTATTATCAAAAAGGACACGAACGTTTCTTGCCAGTTTATGAAGCAAAGATGACGCAGCAGTATGACCATCGAGCTGCTGACGTCGTTATCAGCAAGACGGCTCAGATTCGTTCTGCACAGCAGGAAAGTCTATCTCCCAAAGAACACCAAGATCCACTTCGATTTCCGTTTCCCCGCTTTTGGATGTCAGAGGATATAGCCTTTCGTGCTGTCCCAGAGTGGTACGAAAAGCCTTATCTGCTGGCGTACACACTTGTAACCAGTCCAACAAATCAAAGGACTCTTCTTGCTGCATTCATGCCGAAACGTCCTGCCGGACACAGTCTACGATTAATCTATGGTTGTAGCCCAACTGCGGATGAAGCCTCATTCCTCTTGGCTGGTCTCAACTCATTTGCCTGCGATTATATCTGCCGAAACAAAATTGGCGGAGTAAATCTGAATCCGATTATAACTTGTCAGCTTCCAGTGCCGCATCCGCGGCATCTTGTAAATGAGTGCCAATGGAGGGAGTGCCCAATCGACCCGTGGATAACTTCAAGGGTCCTCGAACTTACCTTTACAGCTTGGGACATGGCGCCTTTCGCCCACGACTGCGGCTGGTCAGGTCCGCCCTTCCGCTGGGACGAGGAGCGCCGTTTCGTTCTCCGCTGCGAGTTAGATGCCGCCTTTTTTCACCTCTATTTTCCTATCGAAAAAGACGGCGATTGGTGTTTGATAGAAGACAAGGCAGTAGAGGGCATGATTCGGCTCAAGGAGAGCTTCCCCACCCCGCGCCACGCCGTGGACTACATCATGGACACCTTCCCCATCGTCCGCAGGAAAGACGAGGCCAAATACGACGGCGACTATCGCACCAAGCGCGTCATCCTCGAAATCTACGACGCCATGCAGGAGGCCATCCGCACCGGCCAGCCCTATCAGACCCGCC
>MGTE01000069.1:33333-48555 GCA_001799275.1 Deltaproteobacteria bacterium RIFOXYD12_FULL_57_12 | reverse complement strand
ATCGTCATGCGTATTCGCACCCACACGCCTTTTCCGGTCGAATTCGGGCGATACAGCGGCACGACGCGAGGTGGCGCTCCGACACTGGTTCCACATCATCACGGAGAACCTGTGGGGGGGGAGATTCTAGTTCTTGACGACAGAGTGACCGTCGAAGAGGCCAAAGACATGCTATGGCGGCGAGAAACCCACAATATTGGCACTGGAAAGAAATACCCCGCCGGATCAGGTCCAAATGCCGTACAGGTTCCAGAAACGACGCATCCTTCTGTAAGGAGCATCCTGTACACAGATTTCAATCCCGAAGGCAAGATTGACAAACCAACCCCCGAAGAACTGGCACTGATGGCTATCAAGAGTGTCCGCAAGGCCGAGTCAGGCAAGGACGGCATCAGCTACCTGCTTAACGCCATTTCAGATGGAATCGAGACGCCTCTGACCACAGCCTACAAGGCCGAGATTTTGAGGCAGACAAAAACAGAGTCCCTAAGCGAAGCCTTGCGCAAGGCTAACTCGCAATAGAATCATCGAAACGAGACTGAGAGTGACCGCTACCGCTTAATACCCATAATCTTTGATGCTTGAGACCATGCAGAAAACAAACCGTGTTCCACTACTACCGCCCATGCCTCGCCCCGGCCTCTCCTCGTTGTTGTCAATCCCCGAGAGACATATTTTGCACCGTTAAAATTTCGGTTAAGGATTTCTGATGCCAAAAATCCAAGGGATCACAAAACCATCATTATGGAAGGCATGGAAGAATGTCCGGAAACAGTTGTCCCGTACCTACCTCAGAGATGTAACCGATTTCGTCGAATACGATATTGATCCCGATTGGTGGATCAAGCGGTTGCTGAAGGATGTTGAGTGCGGATGCTATGAGCCAGATACGGTACATCGATTCTCGGTGGCAAAAAAAATGGGCTTCAGCCGTCGTATGACGCTGCCAGGCATTCCGGACTTAGTTCTCTACCGCGCCGCAGTTGATTATCTTTACAAAAAGGCAAAACGGCGGGAGCGAAAGCATGTGTATTTCGCGCAAAACACCTTGTCGAAAAAAATACGGCAAATTGAGCAAGACGGGGCTGGCACTGATCCAGTCTATACCTTCACATCTGGACGAGCTTTTGCCGCATGGTCAGACTATGACCAATACCGCAAGCGTTTGCTCTTGGAGAATGTCTTCCCATACATCGTAACGACGGATATTACCAACTTCTTCGACACAATCCTTTACGACCGGGTGGCAGATGCCTTGCATGGAATCAGCGTGGACCGTAACCTGGTGGGGTTGCTGTTTTTCATTCTAGAGCGATTGTCTATCCGTGATGCATTCAACGAGTCTCCCAGGATAGGACTTCCGGTCGATGATTTTGAATGTTCTCGCACCCTCGCTCATCTTGTGCTTTTTCCTCACGACGATCGAATGGCCGAACTTGTCGGCGAGGATGGATACATCCGCTGGATGGACGATCAGAATTTCGGAGTTGAGAGCTATTCTACAGGGTTAAAAGTCTTGCAAGAATGCGGGAATTCCTTGTCCAGGCTCCATCTGACACCAAATGCCAGTAAAAGCCGAATATTGAGCCTGCAGGAAGCAAGCCGTCATTTCCATTTCGATATAAACGCCGAACTCGACAACATCGTAAAAATGCCGAACGGTACGGCTAGTGAACGGAGAAGTGTACGAAAGGCGCTTAGGCGAGCGTGGCGGAATGCGGAAAAATTCGAGAAGAAGGGTGGTGAATGGGGGAAGGTGCTGAAGCGTTTCTATAGATATGCTGGAATATTCGGGACTCGGTTTCTTCAAAAACGTGCTTTGCAGGACATATTAAAAGAGCCGACTCTGGCAGAGAGGGTCGCGGATTATATGCGGGTGACCAGTAACGCAGGCCAATATGTGGAATTCCTCCAAGGCCTCTGGCAACACGAGGAGCAGGTCTACCCAGACGTAAATAGAGAGCTTGCGGAGGGGTTATTGAAATTGGAACCGAGTTCTGACGAGGCTCGTACGATCCGAGAAATCGCATCCGGTCTATTGTCAGGCAAATATAAAAAGATCCCCGGTGCAGAAAGATGCGCGGCACTGGCCCCTCTTTTGATCCTCCGTTATGGAGATCGTCGTTCCTTGCCCCTCTTGAAAAGGCACCTAAACAATCTGGAAGGTCTAGCACTCCCCGCGATCGCAAAAGCGGTTGTGGCAGTTTACGTGTCCTATGGAGACCTTGAGTACCGAGCGGCCGTCGATGCAGCGAGTAAGCTGCGAGATAACTATCTTGCACACTTCTTCCGCATGCTTGACATCAGCATGCAGTACTCAACTGTGCCAGACCGCTTCATAATTCGCCGAGAGCCGGTTTATGATATAGTGGCAGGCAAGAAACGTATCGACATGCGAAAGTTACTGGTACTCAGGTTACTACGGCTGAACAAGAAGATAGGCGTCAGAAATTGGGTTCGAGACACACGGGATCGGATGATAAAGCAAGATATTTCTGACTTTGATAAAGGTTTGGTGGCGAAGCTTCTTTCCTGAAGCAGGAGCACTATGACATTTTGTGGTTGATGGCGGTATAAGGCCGGCTTCGATGTACACATCACCCCAAGGGGGGCCAACGCATGAAAATCTCCACCATTCTTGACCACATCGACAGCGGCCATATGGCCCTGCCGGAATTTCAGCGGGGCTATGTCTGGAATCGTGAGCAGGTGCGGGGCCTGTTCGACTCCCTTTACAAGCGTCATCCTGTGGGAAGTCTTCTGGTTTGGGCCACTGAATCGACAGGAGCACACCATCGCGGTGATGGTCATATCGCATCCGGAGTGGTTAAATTGCTGCTTGACGGTCAACAGCGTATGACTTCCCTTTATGGTGTCCTGCGCGGCACGCCTCCGGCCTTTTTCGACGGCAATGCCCAGGCCTTCACGAACCTGCGCTTCCATCTGGAAAAGCAGGAATTCGAGTTTTACCAGCCGATCAAGATGCAGGACGATTCCCTCTGGATCGATGTGACAGCACTCATGAAAGGGGGTCACTCCGGCCTGGGAGCTTCTCTGGCACTCCTTGCCCAGAAACCGGAAACCGCCGCCAAGGTCGGGGATTATGCCGGCAGGCTCAGCAACATCCTCGGCATCGCGGAGATTGAACTGCATGTGGAAGAGGTAACGGGCCGGGACAAGACCATCGATGTGGTGGTTGACATCTTCAACAAGGTCAACAGCGGCGGTACCAAGCTCTCAAAGGGCGATCTGGCGCTGGCCAAGATTTGCGCCGACTGGCCCGAGGCCCGCGACCGGATGAAGCATGCCCTTAAGGGCTGGACCAAGGCCGACTTCCACTTCAACCTGGACTGGCTCCTTCGCAACATCAATACCGTGATTACCGGGGAGGCAAAGTTCCAGTTCCTTCATGAGACTGCGCCGGAGACAGTTGCGGATGGCCTGAATCGTGCTATTGTCGCGATTGACCGGGTATTGAACATGATCGATGGCCGGCTTGGTCTTGATCACAATCAGGTTCTTTTTGGTCGCTATGCCATCCCGATCATGGCCCATTACCTTGACCGCCGGAAAGGCCAACTTGACGCAGTAGAACAGGATAAGCTGCTGTTCTGGTACGTGCAGTCGTCTATGTGGGGCAGATTTTCTAGTTCGACGGAAAGCTCCCTTGACAAGGATCTCGCAGCGCTGGAAGACGTTGAGGGCGGACTGGATCACCTCATTGCCCAGTTGCGCCTCTGGCATGGCGGCCTTATGGTGGAGCCCGGTCATTTTACGGGATGGAGCCTGGGAGCACGATTCTATCCGGTCCTGTACATGCTGACCCGCGTGGGTGAAGCCAAGGACTGGGGAACAGGCCTGCCGCTAAAAAGCCAACTCCTCGGCCAGATGAACAAGCTGGAGGTGCACCATATCTTCCCCAAGGCAAAGCTCTACAAGAAAAACTACCAGAGAGCGGAAGTAAATGCAGTGGCTAATTTCTGCTTTCTTACCAAGACGACCAATTTGAACATCAGCGCTTCCCTGCCGGAGAACTATTTCCCGAAAGTCGAAGCAAAACACCCCGGGACGCTCGCCTCCCAGTGGATTCCCATGGACCCCGAACTCTGGAAGGTTGATCGCTACAACGATTTTCTGGCGGCACGGCGGGTGTTGTTGACCGAAGCGACCAATCGCTTCATGCTTGACCTGCTGCACGGGAATGAAACCTTCTTCACGGCACCGGCAACGCCGGTTCCTCCGACAACCGAAGCGCCGGTAAAGATTCTGGGCGGGATCGACAGCGAAGGCGAGGAGCAGGAATTACAGGAGTTAAATACCTGGATCATGGAACAGTCGCTGCCTGCAGGGATGCTCATGCACGAGATTGCCGATCCAGAAACAGGTTCCCCCGTGGTGCTCCTTGATCTGGCCTGGCCGAACGGCCTGCAGGAAGGATTCAGTCAGCCCGTCGCGGTACTACTCAACGAAGGCCCGGAAGTCCTGGCCCTGGCGAACCGTTACGGGTTTCGCTACTTCACCCGCATCGAAGATTTCAAAAAATACGTACGGCAGGAAGTAATTGGTTAGGGATGAGTTTCTTTTCTTGTATGATATTTTCAAGGCCCGCGGCCGATAATTCGATGGTCTTTAAAGGAGTAGACATTGACAACGACGGCGACATGGATGCCGTTGACCTTGCCATTCTTGATGAAGAGGAGAAGCGCAAGAAAGGGGGAAACGGAAAGAACTCCGGCTGCTGCGTTTTCCTGCTGGCTGTTGGGCTGCCCGCAGCACTGGCATCGTGGGGAATAGTCAAATTTCTCGTATAAGAATTGCTCGGTTAATGTTCTGTCATGGTTGGCGCTGTCTGAAAAGGAGCGTAGCGGCATGGAACAGGACTTCAGGGAAATTGATTTCATAGCCTTGAGATGTGGCACTTTATGGATTAAAAAAATCCGAGATTAGCTTTAAATTACCACAGGTTAAAAAGATGCCCTATGGGTCATATACGATTAGGCAATCTTCCCCGCACACGTAAATGGCAACAAGTTGTTGCCCTCATCGAGGGCGGAGCTGGGACTGCGCAAATAGCTACCGCAACAACTACCGCTGCTGAGCAGGGTTTTAAACTGGCTGCGGAAGACAAGGGTCTGGTAGAGACGGTATGGCTCCTCACGCAGTTGCCTCTCGCAGCGAGAAACGATAACTTTGGACAGGCCCTCCGGAATGCAGGATTGGATGTGTCGGATACGCCTGGGCTGATGGAAGTAGTTGGAGCTTTCTCAGATGCCATCGACAGGAAGCTGGCCAACAATGGAGGAAGAACAGACCTGGGTGAAATGGCCCAGATGGCCGCATCTGAAACGATGAGCAAGATCATCGGGAGCCGCATACAAAACCTATTCGGCACGACCTCCGACGATATCAAAAATGCATTCTCAAAATTAGCTACCAATAAACAATTCAGCATGTTTGCTAGAGAGTTCTTCGCTCGTCTCACCAATAAGTGCCTTGATTATTTTGTCAGCAAAGCCGTTTCTCAGCACGTCGGTGAAGGAAAACGCTTCCGTACCCTTGCCCAGCAGAGTGAATTCACCAGGGCGTTAGGAATACACAGCCGTGAAGCCTCGAAGATAGTTGAGGAGTTTTCAGGAGGTTGGTTTTCGAAAACTAACTGGGAAAACGAAGGCATCTCCAGAAAAGACGCAGCTGGCTTTACCCATGTGGCAATGAAAAAAATCGTGTCGGAACTCAAGGAAGGAGCGCCAACAAATGGCTAATGAGCGCTCTATCCTTTGCGGTGAAGTTTCGAGCATCGCATTACCGTTTAGCGATAAAAAACCTCTTTCTTTTCAGTTGTGGGGGCCGGGGGAGAATGTGTCTTTGTGTATCAGTGACATCCGCAGTCAACTTCTCAAAGACATACCTTCTTCATTTCACGATCTGGTTGAAATAGCAACCTATGTCTACTGCGCGGATCAGGCCATCACGAGAGGTGGCGAAGGTGTTGACAATTTCGGCGAAAACTGGCGGCGAAGGCTATTTTTTAGAATCGCGGTCCGGAATCCCGACCTGTGGAATTCTTCGCCGGTGAAAGACTCTCTGACCGAGACTCTTAGCTTCCTTTCAGATGACGAATATGTTTTCGATTTCGTTAAATTACATAAGCAACCGCCTGCTCAACAACATCTAATGTTTGACGTTGATCCTCCTGAGGAAGTTATGCTGTTTTCCGGCGGCCTTGACTCACTGGGAGGAGCAATTGAGGAAGCCATTACGAATTCACGAAAAATTGCGATGGTCACGCACAGGCCGACGCCTAAGTTCAACCGGCGGCATCAAAAATTGCTGGAACTGCTGTCTTCTGCAGCAGATCATCGGCCGTTGCACATTCCAGTGATAATTAACAAGGACAAAGCTCTTGGGAGAGAATACACCCAGCGGAGCCGATCGTTTCTATATGCTGCGCTGGGAGCAACTGTTGCCCAGATATTCAAGCTTCGCAGAATCCGGTTCTACGAAAACGGGGTTATCAGTTTCAACCTTCCCTTGTCAGCTCAAGTTGTTGGGGCAAGGGCCACGCGGACCACACATCCTCAGGTCATCAATGGATTTGCCAAAATATTTTCGGCGCTTTCTGGCAAGCCGTTTGCCGTGGAGAATCCTTATCTCTGGGAAACTAAAACAGAGGTCGTAAGCGGTATAGTTAAGGCAGGTCTCGCCGATACCATTAAATACTCCACCTCGTGTACCCACACATGGGAAATGACAAAGCTCCACACTCATTGCGGGAGATGTTCCCAATGTATCGACCGAAGGTTTGCTTTGCTTGCTGCCGATGCTCAACAGCATGATCCCGAAGAAGCCTACGGCGTTGATCTGCTGGTGGGTGAAAGGGATGATCATGAACCGAAGGCAATGCTGGCTGCTTATGTTGAAACAGCCAACGAAGTTGCCGAGATGTCCGCGCTTGATTTTTTGGGGCGGTATGGTGAGGTTGCGCGTGCTCTTAAGCATCTGGAAGGCTCACCAGACATCATCGCTCTGCAAATATACGAGCTTTATCGCCGTCACGCCAAGTACGTTACGGAGGTGGTCGATGACGCTATTTCGCAACATCGGAGTGCCATTCGAAAACGGCAGTTGCCTACAAGCTGTCTTTTGCAGTTGGTTTGTGATGTTGGTGGGGTTCAATCCCAACCGAAAGGTTCAGACCATGAACCTGTTGGTGAATTGGCAGACAATTATATTCTAATTAAAGGGCAGTGCTGGGCTATTCGTTACAATGGCAACGAAGAAAAAATTTATACCCCAGATATTGGTTTATACCACCTTCAGATCCTTTTGGAGAATCCAAGAGTGGAATATTCAGCCTCGGAACTTGATGTTTGCGTGAGACGGGTGACGAAAAACGAGACCTGCGGATCCGTTTCTGCTGGAGAATCCCATGCCGAAGATTGTAGCATTCTTGGGGACTCGGATTCTGGCCATGTGTTAGATGAACACGCCGTTCGTTCGTACCTAACCAGACTGAAGGAGATTATGGAAGAACTTGAAGAAGCCAGAGCCAATAATGATCTTAGCAAAATGAGTACGTTGGAATCCGACAAAAGATGGATTCAATCAGAATTGGATAATGCCAAGGGTCTTGGTGGTGAAATTCGCTTGCTCGGCGATGATCGCGACAAGGTCCGCAAACGAGTCTGTAATGCGATTGGCCGTGCCCTGAAAAAAATTAAGCAATTTGACAGAATGCTCGCAAAGCACCTTCAAAAACCCGTTCTACGTTTAGGTTACAAGCTGATCTATGTGCCTCGTGAAGACCTAACCTGGTCATCGACTCCCACCAAAAAATAACTGATTCTTAAAATGCTACGCGATTTGTAGCATTTGCTACGCCGGATGTAGCGCATCCCAAGTATAGGCTTGGTCCGGCGACCAATCAATTTAAGCAACAACGACCTCAGTCGTTATTGCAAACCCTCGAGAAAGCCTTCGCCGGGCCAGCCTCTCGAGGGTTTTTTATTTGGTGTGCAGGAATGGCGCAGTACAGCCCGGAATTGATTGAACTGACCATCTCGTTATTCGAGCGCCGGACAGGAAGGGTAATCTCCGAAGAGGATGCCCGGCAGGCGGTGGAGAATATCAGCGGGTTTTTCCGAGTACTGCAGGAATGGGCCGAGGCTGAAAGTGGCGAGGGAGCCGACCGTTTGATGGGAGGTGATTGGCATGACTGAAAAACCAACCCCACTGCCAGTATTGTCGGCCAATATTCCTCAAGCCTTAAAATCAGTCCCACAGTGGGTTTGCTGGAAATATGAATGGAATGGCAAAAAGTGGACCAAGCCGCCATTTCAGCCAAATGGCTTCAAGGCCAGCAAAACCACTCCGCAGCATTACTCAACTTTCGATAAGGTGCTGGCCGCTTATGAAGCAGGTGGATTTGACGGCATCGGCTTTGTGCTGACTGCGAACGACCCCTTCGTCGCCATCGACATTGACCATTGCATCACTGATGAAGATGGGCTGTCAGCCTTTGCCAAAGAAATGCTCGGGTTGTTCAAAAGTTATGCTGAAATTTCTCCCAGCGGCGGAGGTCTGCGGATCATCGTAAAAGGAAGCATTCCCCGGAACATCAAAAAGCCAGAGATCGAGATGTATCACCGCGACAGTTACGTCACGATTACCGGGCATGAGGTGGGCTAATGGAAATTAAAGCTCGCCAGAAGGAACTGAATCAGGTTTTT
The DNA here is from genome assembly GCA_001799275.1 of Deltaproteobacteria bacterium RIFOXYD12_FULL_57_12. Classification (GTDB taxonomy): domain Bacteria; phylum Desulfobacterota; class Desulfobulbia; order Desulfobulbales; family BM004; genus YD12-FULL-57-12. Next base: position 39,826 of record MGTE01000069.1, on the reverse strand, counting down.
GACCAGTTTGCGGGGAAAACGACTAACCCTCTCCCTTCGGTAGAAGAGGAGCGGGGCGAGTGGTCACAGGCAGACCAAGACCTCTGCGGCAAAATTTCCAGGAGCAAACAGGGCGAACGATTTCAGAAGTTATTTGCCGGCCAGTTCGAGGACTATGGGAGCCAATCCGAAGCTGACCTTGCTCTATGCAATATCCTGGCTTTTTGGTGCGGTAGAGAGAGCGAGCAGATGGATCGTATTTTTGGCCAATCGAAACTCTACCGGCCCAAATGGGATGAAAAACATGGGGCGCATACTTATGGGCAAATGACAATCCAAAAGGCCATTGCCGGGACTGGCAATACTTACGACAAGACTTCCACAGAAAATACAAACGAAGGTTGGTTCCACAAGGCCTTGGCCAATGCTTCAGTATCAAGATTCATCGACCATGCCCCCCCTGAGCTTGACTGGGTTTTCGATGGATCACTGTTGGCCAAGACCGTTGGCGCGTTGGTTGGCCCTGGCGCAGTCGGCAAGTCAACCTTGATGCTGCATTTGCTGATTGCGGTGGCCACCGGCAGGCCGATCCTGGGCGATGTATTGAGGCCCTTCAGGCAGGGCAACGTCCTGGTTGTTTTTGCAGAAGAGGATGAGGATATTCTGCACCACCGTTTCGCTAATCTTATGGCGGGGCTGTCCCTGTGGGATGAAGAGGCTCGCCAGCTGTTGAGAGAGAATTTGCTGATGATTCCTGCGGCAGGGCGCGACCTGCGAATGCTGACCGCAGGTTCAACGGGAGAACACGCGACTCCATTTTTTAATGTGCTGCTTGACTCTGTAAAAAAGATTCCAGACTTGCGTCTGATCGTTATTGACCCCTTGGCTCGTTTTTTTGGGGCGGAAGAGAATAACAACGGGGCCGGAACCCTCTTCGTGAGTTTGCTTGAGCAAATTGCACAGGCCACAGCCGCGTCGGTCATTTTCTGCCATCATGTCGGCAAGCGATCATCACTCAGCAACGGAGAATTTGACCTCGATGCCGCAATGCACCAAGACTCTGCAAGGGGCGCATCGGCCATCACTAACGGCGTGAGGTGGCAATGTAACCTTGTTGGATTGCCAGAGAAGGCAGCGAAGAAGCACCTTAAGGTCAAGGATGCCCAACCAGGCCAATTTCTGGCCCTCCAAGTGTCGAAAAAGAACTATGGGCCACCGGAGCCGGTCCATTTCCTGGAACGGCAGCAGGGCGGTGTTTTGTGTCCCTATGAAGTTGCTGCTTCCCGTGACGAACTGGAGCTTGATTCGGTCATTCTAAAACTGGTCGTGGCAGTTACACACGATTCAGAGCAGACAAACGGGAAGCGGTTAACGAAGAAGTCATTGAAGGATTTTTACTCGAAAAAGTGGAAAGAAGAAAAAGACAACCGAATCACAGGGGCGGCAGTTGAACGTACCATCAACAATGCACTCCTTAGCGGGGAAATCCACGAGGTACGAGCCAAAAACAAATCGGGCAAGACCGCCGATTACTTGACCTTGATCCCGCCAGTTGAACCGGAAAGCGAACCGGAAGCTTTTAAACCGGAAGAATAGGAGACAACCGGAAAAAACGGGCCTCCGGTTCTTAACTAGTTGGATTTGCGAAACAAACGAGAACCGGAAAAAGCGAACCGGAGGACAAGCAATTTCCGGTTCGTAACTCATTGATTTTACGAAACAGTTAAACCGGAAAAATTCCCCCCTAAAGGGGGGATAACTCGCCCCCGGTTTAGGCCGGGGAGGGTATCCCCCCTTCTTCCTGTGGGAGACGAAAAAGCAGCGATTGAAAGTTTAATTGCCGCATGAATGGTCAAGAAAAGGCAACAAGGAGGGGTGAAATAAACATGCGCCTGGGAAAAAGTATCGCAAGTTGCCGAGAAACGGAGGTTATGGGTGGAATATGCACGATAAGAACAAGACGTTTGCACACTTAGCGAAAATGCTCACAACATGTTGTAATGACGGCAATTTAAAAGTGTATTGGCCTGCCTTGGAAAGTTGTTTTGCTTAATGATTACGGAAGGTTTTGAGGGAAGCGAATGTCTACAGGCGGCAGGGGAGTCTGTAACAAAAGAACCAGAGTGGATAAGGCAAGGTCAATTGATATTCTCCACCTTGTGCGCAAAGGGGTCCTTGCCAAAGGCTCGACTTCAAGCTGGACATCATCCTGGACACAGAACGGCAAGGTGATTGCCTCCATTTCTTATCGAGTCGAGGCCAGCGAGGTAGGGCCGTCCGGCCTGAGGTTCATGTACACCATTACAGACAACGATACCGGCAAAAAGAAGGATTACAACTACATCATCCCGGTTGTCTCCACGCCCTGCAACTATGGCGAGAAGAGGTGGTGGTTTATCTGTCCTCTAGTCGTGAACGGCAGATCCTGCCAGCGCCGGTGCCGGATCGTCTACATGCCGACCGGTTCTGAATATTTCGGCTGCAGGGAATGTCACCGGCTTACCTATGAAAGCCGGCAGCGGCACCGGGAAAAATTCTATGAAGGATTTGAGAAACCTTATAAGGCGGCAGAAACATTTCGGAAAGAGCTTGCCAGAGTCAGGTCCTGGAAGAAGAAGGAAAAGCTCTGGCGGCAGTTGTCACGAGCCCATGCCGCCATTGAGAGCTTTGAAAAAATTCTTACAAATCGAACACCAAAGATTATCTACAAGGAGAAATAAAGATGGCTTCCGAAAAACAGGAACAGGTAAATGCCAGGAATGCCCAATTATCATCCGGCCCCATATCGCCAGAAGGGAAAGCAGTAGTCTCCAGAAACGCGGTCAAGCACGGTATCTTTGCCAAGGACCTGGTGATCAATGCCGGCGACGGCCGGGAAGATGCGCTGGAATATCATAACCTGCTAGCGGAACTCGTAAAAGACTTGGTCCCGGTGGGGCGTATGGAAATGCTGCTGGTCGAAAAGATTGCCGTCAACTACTGGCGGTTGCGGCGGCTTGTCAGATATGAGACCGGCGAGATCCGAGTACGGTTGGATGACTTCCGAAATACTGCTCTCCAATCATACTACAGCAGCTCATATAACTCCCGACAGCGGCCAGAACTGAAATATTATAGCTACAATGATGAGATTCCGGATACCGAGTACCAAGAGCAGCTCTACAAGGTGGCCTCCATGATGAATTCCGACTTTAACCTGGCGGAAGACAAGGCGGCTCTGGAATATGTGCTTTATGCTCGGCTGGACAGGGAGGAAACCGAGTTCTGCGATAAAGACTACAAGGCGGCAAAAAAATACGTGGCCGGCCTGTCTCCGCAGTTGCTCGGAAAACTCCGCAAAGAAATGCTAGAAGAAGCCGAGCAGATGCTGGTGGAGATGGATGAAGTGCGATCTTGGAGCGTCAAATTCGACCGCATCCAGAAGAGCAAGTCATTACCTGAGGCGCTTAATCTGGTGAAAATAATCAAATACGAAAATTCACTGGAGCGGTCCATTTTTCGGAATCTGGCCGCCTTGAAGACTTTGCAGGAGCACAGAGCGAAAACCTGCAACCCGAACGATGATCTTCTTGAATTGCCGGCCTCCGGTGGGTAACTGGGTTTGTTTTGGAAAAAAACGCTGATGTTATCTGCCCACGAGGGGATAATATTGCGCTTGCCGTAGCACGAGAGCCGTGATACTGTGAGTATGCCAGATGATATTAAAAACAGTCCAATGAGGTCACAGAATGGTTCGAGTGCCTACAGATAGCGACCCCACCCATCCAGGGGAGATGCTCCGCGAAGAGTTTCTCCTGCCAATGGGAATCACCCAGCAACAGCTTGCCGATGGCATCCATGTGCCATTCCAGCGTATCAATGAACTTGTAAACGGGAAACGTGGCGTGACGCCGAGTACATCCTTACGACTGGCCAAGTTCTTCGGGGTATCGGAAGATTTCTGGATAATTTTGCAGATACGTTGGGATCTATACAGGACGAAAAAGAAAGAGCGGGAAATACTTGAGAAAATAAAACCGGTCAAAATGGAGCCGACCGGCAAACAATCATAAAACAACGATGGTGGCGAGGAGGCCCGACTGCCATGATTAACAATCAGCAAACACCATCCCTACAGAAAGCCGTCCTCTATGCCAGGGTATCCTCCAAGGAACAGGAGAAGGAAGGCTTTTCCATCCCGGCCCAACTCAAACTTCTCAACAAATATGCCGCCGACAACAGGCTCCAGGTTGTCCATGAGTACGTGGACGTGGAGACCGCCAAGAAGTCTGGTCGGACGGACTTCACCAACATGGTCAAATTCCTGCGGGGCGAGGCGCAAGGGAAGCCGCTTGGAACTTCATGCCATATTATTCTTGTAGAAAAAACTGACCGACTTTATCGGAACCTGAAAGACTGGGTGATAATCGATGAACTGAACCTGGAAATTCATTTCGTCAAAGAGAATGTTGTTCTTTCCCGTGAGTCGCGCTCATCCGAAAAATTCATGCACGGAATCAAGGTGCTGATGGCCAAGAATTACATTGATAACCTTTCCGAAGAAACCAGGAAGGGAATGATTGAAAAGGCCGAGCAGGGGATTTTCCCCTCCTGTGCACCCATGGGCTATATCAATGTTGAATGCGACGGGAAAAGATTCATACAGCCTGATCCTGCCATTGCCCCGGAAATACGCAAACTGTTCGAGTTGTATGCGACCGGCAATTATTCCTTGCTGGAGTTGTCGAGGAAAATCTTTGCCGAGGGGTTTACGATCTGCAAAAACGGCAAGAAAATCCCCAAAAGTGTCGTTCACAGGATATTCAACAATTCGATATATTATGGTGAGTTTTCCTGGGCAGGAAAAATGTACCGGGGAACCCACGAGCCGATTATTTCAAAAGAGTTGTACGAACGGGTTCAGAATATCATGGATGAGAAAGGGAATCGGCGGACCCGAGTGCAGAAATACAACTGGGCCTTTCAGGGGTTGCTGACCTGCGGCCATTGCGGTTGTGCACTGTCCGCCGAAATAAAGAAGCAGAGATACGTTTATTACCATTGCACGGGGAATAAAGGGAAATGCCCCGAGAAGTGGGTCCGTGAGGAAGTGGTAGCCAAGCAGTTCGGCCAAATTATCGACGCCCTCAAAATGGACAGCGGCGTGCTGGACTGGGTTGTGGCCGCTCTCAGGGAGAGCCACCAGGATGAAAAGAGATATCACGATGAACGCGTGGCGGCTCTGCAGGACAACTACAAAAAACTGCAGCACCGTCTTGACGCGATGTATGTGGATAAGCTGGACGGCAGGATTGATCCGAATTTTCACGACCAGAAAAATGCTGAATGGAAGCAGGAGCAGGATGCTGTTCTCAAAAAAATCGAAAGCCACCAGGGTGCGAACCGGACCTATTTTGATGAGGGACTAAAATTATTAGAACTGGCGCAACGCGCCGTCTTTCTTTACGAAAAGCAAGACATGCAGGAAAAAAGGCGGATTATCAATTTCGTGTGTTCGAACTCGATCTGGAAGGATGGCAGGCTCTACCCGAACTACAGACAACCGTTTGATATGCTGGCTGAAACAAGCAAAAGTTGGGCGCAGATAAAAACGGTTTCAGGCGGGAAAAAGGCGAAAATTGAAAATTGGCTGGGGGACAGGGATTCGAACCCCAATAAGCAGAGTCAGAGTCTGCTGTCCTGCCGTTAGACGATCCCCCAGCGCATTCTGCCATGTCCGGCAAGCGGCTCCAGAGTAGAGAAAGTTGAAAAACATGTCAAGTTTTTTTACAACTGCTCCGACTATTAGTCGCTCACTCCTTCAACGGCAGCATCTCCTGCTCCACGGCCACTGCGCGAAATTCGGGATCCTTATGAACCAAGACAGCACCCTGCTCCAAGGCAGTTGCGGCAATCCACGCATCCGCCAGAGAAAGAGGATGGGACGCCTTGAGTGCTGCCGCCCTCAGGAGCAAAGCCGTCGACTCATGTATCCAGACGATAGGAAGCGCCAGGCACTGTTCATAGGCCAACCTGCCGGCGACCTCGCCTTCGTCCTTCCACACGCGATACAATATTTCCATCAAGGTGATAAAACATCCAACGCAACGCGTCGAACCCTGTTGCGCCAGCTCCAGTATCTCGGCAACCCGGCCTGCCCCTGGCTCGTCGTCGCGCAAGGTTAAAAGCGCCGAGGTATCAAGAAGATATTGGCTCATTCCTTTTCCAGCTCTTCCTGGCGATCAACCAACAGACGTTGCGCCCCCCCTCCCTTACCTTGGCCGCGGAACGCCTGCACTGGATTGGCCCGCACCGGAACAACACGGATTCCCTGCGATTCAACAATCCATTCGAGCCGATCGGCCGGGCTCAGGTGGAACTGCCGGCGGATTTCCACCGGGATGACCGTTTGTCCACGCTCTGTAATCGTGCTTCTCATAATCAGCCTCCGTGAAAACGATGCCAGCGAATTACTCTTTCCTGATAAATATAATTCACAAAGAGGGAAATGTGAAGCCAAAATTATGGGACGGCG
>MGTE01000069.1:16572-33187 GCA_001799275.1 Deltaproteobacteria bacterium RIFOXYD12_FULL_57_12 | reverse complement strand
TGATCCGGTTGGCGAGGACAAACCGGTGCAACCCTTCGGGGTCGAGTTTTTCGATGAATTCGATGGCCCGCAGATCCTTTGCCGAGGCCGCCTCCCTGGTTTCATAATGGGTCATGTCGGTGCTGGCCACGATGAGTGCGGGTAAGCCATATTCCCTGATCGCGGCGGCGATGGCCAGGCCGACCTCTCGGCAGGCGGCAAAGGAAAGGTGCGAGATGACCAGAGGGACAATAGCGAGGCGCTTTTGAGCAAACTGCAGAAAGGGCACCTGAACCTCCAGGGAATGTTCGAACTGGTGGGCCTGTTCGTCCCGGGTAATCAGCGTCGATTTCCCGGCCACGAGCCCGGCCAGCGTAACGTCGATAGGAACGTCGCCCATGGGCATCTGCCAGGCGCCCGCCGCCATCAGAGCCACCGGCGCGCCGCGCCCATGATGGTTCGGGCCCAGGATCACCACGGATTCCGGCACCCGGACCCTGGCAATGGTCTCGCCAGCCACGGCGCCGGAATAAAAATATCCGGCATGTGGCGAGACCACGGCGATTGCTTGCTGTTTCTTCTCCGGCGGGATATCAGGAAATAATTTCGCCACCTCGGCGGCCAGGGCCGCCGGCTCGCCCGGATAAAACTTGCCCGCCACTGCGGGACGTCTTTTCATGGTCTCCTCCTTAGTTCTACTTTGTCACATTAAATTTCGCATTAACTTCTTGAAATAATTATTGTTATGTGCTATAAGGCGCTCATTGTTTTCAACAATGCAAAGCGAGGTCATGATGAGCCGCAGTCCGCGCCCAAAAAACCCAGAATGAAAGGAGAACAAATGATTGCCAAAGTCCACTCGTGGGCTTGGCGTCGTCGTTTTGTCTTTTTCACGAACGCTATAAAAAGTTTTTCGCCACCAGGACTCGATCTGTTGTTGAACAGTCATTACACTACCTGAGCGGACTTGTGCTGGCTGTCCGCAAGAATGTCGAGCGGATGACCGAGGTTGTGCCGGACACGGAGTATCAGGCCTTGCAACACTTCACTTCACATTCTCCCTGGGCGCACCGTCCCGTGATGGATCAGGTGGCGCAGGACAGTGACCGTCTTCTTGGGGGAAGCCCTGATACCGGTCTGATCATCGATGAGACCGGCATTCCCAAGAAGGGGAAAATGTCTGTCGGGACCGCCCGCCAATGGTGCGGACGCCTCGGCAAGGTCGACAACTGCCAGGTCGGCGTTTTCGCCTCGCTGGTTCGCGGAGCCGCTGCAACACTCATCGACGGACGGCTCTATCTCCCGAAGGAGTGGACGGATAACCGCGCGCGTTGCAAACGCGCCGGCGTTCCAGGCGACGTAGTGTTCAAAACCAAATCGCAACTTGCTCTCGATATCGTACGCCACGCCCGCTTCCTGGGGATACGGTATGCCTGGATCGGGGTTGACGGTGGGTATGGCAAGGAGCCACAATTCCTCAACACCCTTGACGCTGAGGGTGAGCTGTTTGTTGCCGATGTCCACAAAGATCAGGCCATCTACCTTGAAGCCCCCGCGCCATACATCCCGCAACGGCACACATCCAAGGGAAGAGCCCCTTCGCGGCACAAGACCGATGTCCCCAAGATCACCGTGGCAGATTGGGCCGCCAGTCAACCTGAAGAGGCGTGGCAGCGCATAACAATCCGTGATTCCACCAAAGGACGGCTGGAGGTTGACCTCCTCACCCAGCGAGTCTGGGTCTGGCTCGACACGGAACAAACCGTCCGCCAGTGGCACCTTGTGGTCAGACGAGAAGTCTCTGCCAGGGATACCATCAAGTACAGCCTTTCCAATGCCCCGGCAGAGACTCCACTTGAGAGACTCGCCTTCATGCAGGGGCAGCGCTATTTTGTTGAACGTTCCTTCCAGGACGCCAAAGGGTCTGCCGGCATGGACCATTATCAGGTCCGCGGCTGGCGAGCATGGAATCACCATATGGCCATGGTGATGATGGCCATGCTCTTCATGCTGGAAACCCGGCTGGAGCAGAAGAAGCCGTACCCATTGCTCAGTTGTCCCGATATTGCCACACTGCTTGCCCACTTTCTTCCGCGCCGGGATGTGAAGCCGCAGGAAGTGCTTCGACAGATGGAAGTCCGGCACCGGCAAAGGCAGGCATCCATTGACTCAGCCTATGCCCGACAGGGGGCTGGGTAATGTGACAAAGTAGAATTAGGGACTCGAAAAATACTAAGCTACCATAACGCATCCCGTCTTAGGGCCACCTTTGGTCGCGCCTCAATCGCAGAATCCTCGACGTAACGCTGCTACGCCCGCGGTTTAGCGCAATCGGCCCAGCCAAATCTGACCCCAATCCGGGCGCGATCCAGGCATATTACTATTTTCCGAGTCCCTTAGAGCCAGCCCGACCGACCAGGCAGTTATCGCCGGACCTGCCAGGTAGTGCCGTCCGGGCCGTCTTTCAGTTCGATATGGGCGGCCAGCAACTGATCGCGGATGGCATCGCTGCGAGCCCAATCCTTCTGCTGTCGCGCCGCCACCCTTTCCCGGATCATGGATTCAATGGTTGCCCGATCAATCCCCAGGCCCTTTAATAAAGCGTTCTGCTTGGTCTCGATATAGACTGCCGGCTCCTCGGCAAGCAGCCCCATGATCTCGGCAAGCTCCAGCAAGGTCTTGGCGCCCTGCCGCAACAGGGCCAGATCAGCAGCAGCCGGTGCCTCCGGCATGGCGCTCTGGATCTTGTTCATAGTCTTGACCGCATCGAACAGATGCCCCAGGGCCTGGGCCGTATTGAAATCATTGTCCATGGACTGCTGGAAACGATCGGCTAACGTGTCGAGCGTGCGGATATCCTTGGCCGTGGCCACAGCCACGGCCTGGTCATTGCCACCGGCAGGCAGCCGGCCGATAACGGCCAGACATGCATAGAGCCGGTCCAGACCGGCGGCCGCCTCCTGCATGGCCGCGTCGGAGTAATCCAAGGGGGTACGGTAGTGCGAGGAGAAGACAAAAAGCCGCAGGGCCTCGGGATGATAGTCGGCCAGCACCTCGCGGATGGTCAGAAAATTGCCAAGGGACTTGGACATCTTTTCGTCCTTGATGGTGACAAAGCCGTGATGGATCCAGATATTCACAAAAGGTTCACCCGAGGCGCCTTGGCTCTGGGCGATTTCGTTCTCATGATGGGGAAAGATGAGATCCTTGCCGCCGCCGTGGATATCAAAGGAATCGCCCAAGTACTTGCGGCTCATGGCCGAGCATTCGATGTGCCAGCCGGGCCGTCCCGGCCCCCATGGGCTGTCCCAGGCCGGCTCCCCGGGCTTGCTCGCCTTCCAGAGGGCGAAGTCCATGGGATTTGCCTTGCTTTCGTTGATCGAGATCCTGGCCCCGGCCAGCATGTCGTCGAGACTGCGGCCAGCCAACTGGCCATAGCCGGGAAAGCTGGCCACGGCAAAATAGACATCACCGCCCGCCTGATAGGCCAGCCCTTTGCCAATAAGTTCGCGGATCATTTCGATGATCTCCGGAACATGCTCGGTGGCCTTTGGTTCACAGGTAGGCGGCAGAACGCGCAGACTTTCCATGTCTTCGTGAAAGGCCCGAATAAAGCGGGCGGCCAGCTCCTCGGTCGTGGTATTGAGTTCGTTCGCCCGGTTGATTATTTTGTCGTCGATATCGGTGAAGTTGCGGACATAGGTGACGACAAAGCCTCGATACCGCAGGTAACGGACGATCATATCAAAGGCGAGGGCCGACCGGCCATGACCGATATGGCAGTAATCGTAAGCAGTGATCCCGCAGACGTAGAGTTTGACCTCACCAGGCGTCAGGGGTGCAAACGGACCCTTCTTACCGGTTCTGGTATTATATATTCTGATAGACATTTCCCTCTCCAATCGCACACAACTACAACAAAAAAACAACGCACCCTTTCGACAGACAGCCTCAATACGGCAACCATCCGCCGTTCAACGAACATATACCAATTTCCAGCCAACCCGGCAACCAGACCGACAGGCGATCGGTCAACCGTTACTCTGACCAAGCCAGCCCTGCAGAATATTGATAATCTTTTCCGCCTGGTCCCGGCTTGAAATATTGAATTTGGACTGCTGGGAATATTCCTGATTGATCTTGCGATAGCGCCGGATGGTATAGCGGTCCTGGCTGTATTCCTTCTTGCGCGGATCCCATTCCTGATAGCGGAACAGCAGGGTCGCCCAGGCCCCCTTGGTCAGAACCGCCTTATCCAGTTCCTTGACAACCAGCACGTCATCTTCCGTGTAGTTGATAGTCAACGCCTCGACGTCCGTGGCCATGATTCCTCCAATGCGCGGCCTATTGGCCGCAGTAAAGAGTAAAAAAGGTTGTAGGCGGTTAGACTATTAGGCTGTAGGTGAGAGAGGCAAACACATCCTTGTCTTTTCTCTACAGTCTAATTAGCTACAGCCTGTAGCCTAATCCACCTTGCAGTAATTCCTGCCCGCAGTAAAGCAACAATTAAAGAAAAATGAGATACACCAGAAAGCCGAAAAGAAAAAGTTTTTTTATCCGCCAAGCCGTTCCCCCGACATCCCAGACACAGCCCTTTTACGCCAGCAACCGGCCACGACAACACTGCTGCCTGAACGATTAAACACTCCAGACAGATTCATTACGTCGGCCTTTTTTAAAAAATATATCACCTTACTGATTTTCTTTCTTGATTCCGTTGCGAATAATCATTTTAATGCCTTTTGTTAACGGATGGATATGTGTTGACATGGCATACCACGTTGTGGTACAAACTTTAATCCTTTAACAACACCGCCATGCCACCAGTGGAGACAACGTAAATGAACAGCAAGGAATTCCTGCGTGCCCGCAAAGCACTTGAGAAGACTCAGAAACAACTCGCCGAGCTGCTGGGCACATCGATCAAAGCAATTCACAGTTACGAGCAGGGCTGGCGATCAGTCCCGGGCCATGTGGAACGGCAGATATTCTTTCTGCTGTCCAGAAGAAGAGGCCAGAACAAAATTCCTAAACTCTGCTGGGTCATGAAAAAATGCCCGCCGGATCGGAAAAAACAATGCCCTGCCTGGGAGTTTCAGGCCGGCCGGCTCTGCTGGTTTATCAATGGCACAATCTGCGAGGGCTCCGTCCAGAAAGACTGGAAGACGAAAATGGAGATCTGCCGCACCTGCGAGATGCTCAGCTCCCTGCTGCCGCCGGACGCTGCTGCTGAGTAACTGTTCAGCAGCACCTCATCTGCTTTGGCATAGGCTTGCGCACATAAGCTGGCTATAGCTCGCAGGCCTATTTCGCGCATCTGTGGAACTGCTGAACAGTTACGATACTGAAAAAACCTACAGCGCAGATCCTTAACTCCCATACTGCCCATTAACCAGATATGTTCCATTGAAACGCGGCGCGGCGCGCATCGTGCTTTCCGGCATGATCTCCAGCGCCGGATTCCAAGGGACTTAAGGCGTTCCAACTTTTCACCATCCACCCAGGAGCCCTGTTATGACACGCAACAATACTCTCCGTTTTCACAGCAGAGTCATCCACGCCGGCCAGACCCCGGACAGATGGGAGGGCGCCACCCTGCCACCCATATGCCAGTCAGCCTCCCACCTCCACCCTACCGCGGAGAACCTGAGCCAGACCTTCGGCGGCAAGACTTCCGATCATATCTACATGCGGCTCACCAACCCCACCAACCGGGTTCTGGAAGAGAAACTGACCGCGCTTGAAAGCGGCAGGGGCGCGGTGGCAATGTCCTCGGGCATGGCGGCGATCACCAATGCCTGCATGGCCCTTTTGCGGACCGGCGACGAGTTTGTCACGGGCAATTCCCTGTTCATGTCCACCTATGTACTCTTTGCCAATATTTTCAAAAAATACGGCATCACGGCGCGCCTAGTCGAGTCCACCGACCTGGCGGCCCTGGAAAACGCCATCTCCGAGAAAACCCGCTTCATCTACCTGGAGACCATCGGCAACCCCAAGATGGATGTGCCGGACCTGGCAGCCGCCGCTGAAATCGCCCACCGGCATGGCCTGCCCCTACTGGTCGACAACACCCTGGCCACCCCCTATCTCTGCCGGCCCCTGGAACTGGGGGCCGACGTGGTGATCCACTCCACCACCAAGTACCTGAGCGGCCATGGCGACGCCACCGGCGGCGTGGTCATTGACAGCGGCGCCTTTCCCTGGGCGGGCAACGACAGATTTCCCGACTTCAAGCCATTCATCGACCGCAAGGGGCCACTGGCCTTTCTGGACAAGGTCTGGCGCGAGCACCACATCAACTTCGGCACCACCCAGGCGCCGTTGCACTCCTACCTGACCATGGTCGGCCTCGACACCCTGGCCCTGCGCATGGAAAGACATCTGGCCAATGCCCAGCAGGTTGCGGCATATCTCCAGAGCCGATCCGAGGTGGCCTGGATCAACTATCCCGGCCTGTTGGACAATCCCAGCCACGCCGTGGCCGACCGCCAGTTCGGCGGTTTAGGATTCGGCGGCGTTCTCGCTTTCGGCCTGGCGGATCAGGCTGCCTGCTTCCGTTTCATCAACAGCCTGCAGATGGTCTATCATCTGGCCAATCTCGGCGACTGTAAAACCCTGGTAATTCATCCCTATTCTTCCCAGTATCTTTCCTTTGACGAACCGACCAGGCAGGCGCTCGCCATCTCGGCTGATCTGGTCCGCCTCTCGGTAGGGATCGAGGCGGTGGAGGATATCTGCGCCGATCTGGGTCAGGCCTTGGACAGCATATGACATTACGCCACAACCGCATCATCTCGCCATGAGCGAATACGCCTCGCATGATAAAAGCGGCGTCTCCGTCGGCCTGGTCGAAAAAAAACATCTGACCTTTGCGACCGAACCACCCGGCCTTGTCCTGGAAAGCGGCGCCAGCCTGTCGCCGGTGACCATTGCCTATGAAACCCTGGGCCGCCTGAACCCCGAACGCAGCAATGCCGTGCTCATCCTCCATGCCCTGTCCGGGGACTCCCATGTGGCTGGCTATTACAGTACTGATGATGCCAAGCCCGGCTGGTGGGACAACATGGTCGGCCCTGGCAAGGGCATCGACACTGATAAATATTTTGTCATCTGCTCCAATATCCTTGGCAGCTGCATGGGCTCCACCGGCCCTTCTTCGGTAAATCCCGGAACCGGCAGCCCCTACGGCCTCGACTTTCCGGTGGTGACCATCGCTGACATGGTCCGCGCCCAAAAGGCCCTGATCGATCATCTGGGCATCCCGAAACTGTTGGCGGTCGTCGGCGGCTCCATCGGCGGCATGCAGGTTCTCGAATGGTGCATATCCTATCCGGAGATGGTGGCCGCCGCCATCCCGCTCGCCACCACCACCCGGCATTCGGCCCTGGCCATCGCCTTCAACGAGGTGGCCCGCCAATCGATCATGGCTGACCCCAACTGGCGCAATGGCATGTACTATGACGGCCGCAAGCCGGATCTCGGCCTGGCAGTGGCGCGGATGATCGGCCACATCACCTACCTGTCCGACGAGGCCATGCGCCTGAAATTCGGCCGGCGGCTCCAGGACCGGGACGCCTTCTCCTTCAACTTCAACGTCGACTTCCAGGTGGAAAACTATCTCCGTTACCAGGGCACCAAATTCGTGGAACGGTTCGACGCCAACTCTTTTCTGTACATTACCAAGGCTGCCGACTATTTTGATCTCGAAGAGCGCAACGGCTGTTGCTCGGCAGTCGACGCCTTTGCCCGGACCCGGGCCAAGTTCCTGGTGGTCTCCTTTACCTCGGACTGGCTCTACCCCACCTACCAGTCGCGGGCCATGGTCAAGGCCATGAAAAAAAACAACCTTGATGTCAGCTTCTGCGAGATTGAAGCGGACTGGGGGCACGACGCCTTTCTGCTGCCCAGCGAACGGCTCACTTCCCTGATCCGGGGCTTTCTTGAGCGGGTTGCCAGCGAGGCCGGGGTGAAAAGCCATGCGCTTTGATCTGCAGATAATCGCCTCCTGGATCACGGCCGGCGCCCGGGTGCTGGACCTGGGCTGCGGCAACGGCGATTTGCTCGACTATCTCCGCCAGCACAAAAAAGTGAGCGGCACCGGCATCGAACGGCAGGAGGCCAGGGTAGCGGAGGCCATTGCCAGGGGCCTGTCGGTCTTGCAGGGCGACATCAGCGTCGAGGTCCTTGACTACCAGGACAACTCCTTTGACTATGTGATCCTGAGCCAGACCCTGCAGCAGGTCTATGCGCCAGCCGAGTTGATCCGGGCAATGCTCAGAATCGGCCGCAAGGTGATTGTCAGTTTCCCCAATTTCGGCCACTGGCTCATCCGGATGCAGATCCTGACGACCGGCCATACCCCGATCACCAGGGAACTGCCCTATCAATGGCACGACACCCCCAATATCCGGATTTTGAGCATCAAGGACTTTGAACGATTTGCCGATGAAATCGGCTTTGCCATCATCAAACAGGTGGCGATCAACACCCATCACCATGAGGAGCGTGGCAACATCATCCGTTTTCTCCCCAACCTCCGCGCCACCTATGGCATCATTCTCATCGGAAAAGGTGACAAAGCATGATCAACAACCCCTTTGAACCCAAGGAATGCCTGAGCGAGGTGAGCACCATCACCGGCATCTACAAAGATATGCAGCGTGTCGTCCGCGATCTGGCAAAGTCCTGGGGAAAAACCGACTGCTTCAACCACGGCGCCTCCATCCCCCATCCCTCCCACGAGGCCGTGGTGGAGATCATCGCCCGGCTCCGGCGCATCCTGTTCCCCGGTTATTTCACCAGCAACACGATCAATCCCGGCAACCTCGAATATTTTCTCGGCCAGGAAACCACCGAGCTGTTCGAGCGCCTCTCCGAGCAGATCAATCTGGCTATTCAGCACGACTGTTTCCGCTTCGACCAGCCCTGCTCCCACTGCAACCAGCGGGGCCACACCCTGGCCCTGCAGTGCATCCGTGCCCTGCCCGCCATCCAGTCCACCCTGGTCAAGGACATCCAGGCCGCCCTGGAGGGGGACCCGGCGGCCAAGGGCTATGACGAGGTCATCTTCAGCTACCCCGGCCTGCTGGCGATCACGGTCTTCCGGGTCGCGCACGAACTGCACCGGCTCGGGGTGCCGGTCATCCCGCGGATCATGACCGAACACGCCCACAGCCTGACCGGCATCGACATCCACCCGGGCGCCACCATCGGCGAAAGTTTCTTTATCGACCACGGCACCGGCGTCGTGGTCGGCGAGACCACCGAGATCGGCCGCCGGGTGCGGCTCTACCAGGGCGTGACCCTCGGGGCGTTGTCGCTGCCCCGGGATGCCGGAGCCCTCTACCGGAACAAAAAACGCCATCCCACCATCGAGGACGACGTGATTGTCTACGCCAACACCACCATCCTGGGCGGCGAAACGGTGATCGGCGCCCGATCGGTGATCGGCGGCAACATCTGGCTCACCGAAAGCGTGCCGCCCGATACCAAGGTCCTGCTGAAACGTCCCGAACTGATCTACGCCGGCCGTGCCGGATCGGCAAAGAAACGAACAAAACAGGAGGGAAACAAATGAACGCCATTCTGTCCGATATCACCAAAGTCGTGGGCAACACCCCCATGGTCAAACTGAACCGGATCGCCAGGGAGGTTGAGGCCGTCATCTCCGCCAAGCTGGAATTCCAGAACCCGCTCTCAAGCGTCAAGGACCGGATCGGCATTGCCATGATCGAGGCGGCCGAGACCAAGGGGCTGATCAACACCAAGAGCACCATTGTCGAGCCGACCAGCGGCAACACCGGCATTGCACTCGCCTTTGTTTGCGCCGCCCGAAAATACCGGCTGATTCTGACCATGCCCGAAACAATGAGCGTGGAGCGGCGCGCCCTCTTAACCCATCTGGGCGCCGAGGTGGTACTGACCCCGGGTAGCGAGGGCATGAAGGGCGCCATTGCCAAGGCCAACGAAATCCTGGCCCACAACCCCAATGCCTATATGCCCAACCAGTTCGCCAACCCGGCCAATCCGGAGATCCACCGCCGGACCACGGCGGAAGAAATCTGGGAGGCAACGGGTGGTGCGGTTGACATCCTGGTTTCCGGAGTCGGCACCGGCGGCACCATCACCGGGGTTGCCGAGGTGATCAAATCCAGAAAGCCCTCGTTCAAGGCGGTGGCGGTCGAACCGGCCGACTCGCCGGTGCTGTCGGGCGGCAAACCCGGCCCCCACAAGATTCAGGGCATCGGCGCCGGTTTTGTGCCGGAGGTGCTGAATAAAGCAATTATCGATGAAATCGTCACCGTCACCAACGAACAGGCCATTGAAACCGGCCGCCGGCTCGCCAAATTGGAAGGCATCCTCTGCGGCATCTCGTCGGGCGCCGCAGTCTGGGCGGCCCTGCAGGTCGCGGCCCGGCCGGAAAATAACGGCAAACATATCGTGGTGGTTTTACCGAGTACTGGCGAGCGCTACCTGAGCACCGACCTTTTTGTGAAATAGTTTCACCGGGGCCTTGTCCGGCGGGTTTCTTTGGCGTATCATGGCGCAACCTTTGGACACAATGAGAAGTGAGGAGTGAAAAGTAAGGAGTAAGGAGTGAATAGAAAAACTCGTCAAACATGCGCGCGAAGCTGCTGCCTGGCATGAAGTAACACAACACCGGCAATGGGCACCATACTCTCAATCAATATCAGCACAACCAAGGGCACCAGCAAGGAGCCGGTCGAAACGGTGGAAGTCCGTCCGGAGCATGGCCTGGAAGGCGACGCCCATGCCGGCGACTGGCACCGGCAGGTCAGCCTCCTGGCTCAGGAAAGCATCGACAAGATGCGGGCAAAAGGACTCGATCTGGCGCCAGGCGCCTTTGCGGAAAACCTCACCACCAGCGGCCTTGACCTGACCGCACTGCCCATCGGCACTCGGCTTGTGTCCGGGGCCGTGGAACTGGAGATCACCCAGATCGGCAAAAAATGCCACACCAAATGCAACATCTACAGCCAGGTCGGCGACTGCATCATGCCGAAGGAAGGGGTGTTCGCCCGGGTGATCACGGCCGGCCTGCTGCACAAAGGGGCGGAGATCATTGTTAAAGAACGCCCCTGAACCAGGCCGGCGTCCGTTTATTGTGCGCCGCCATCCAGGGAACCCCGCTAACGGATCTCCGCCTGCGCGACCGCCACGGTGACCGGTTGCTTGTCGGCCCGGTCAAACTGGCGGACAAACGACGTCACCTCGGCCAGACCAGCATCACGCCGCAGATCCTCCATGAAGTTGACGGAAATCACGCTGTAAAGCAGGGCCGCCCGCACGATGAACGGCCCGTGCATATCGCCGGTCTTGATTCTGTAAGTCACCAAATCGGAACCGCCGCCGAAATTGTCATCCTGGGCGGCCTCCCCATACACACCAATCTCCGGCGCGGCATTCTTCTTGTCAAAACCCCTGGGCAGCAGCCGGTTGTCCTTGAGGTAGCGGGCTGTCCGCAACAGGGTATAGGTCACCGCGCCATCGGTGTCCGCCATGATCGTCTCATAGATCTGGACCTGATCCGGCTTGCTGATCGCATCGTAATGGGGCTCGAAGGTGCCGGGCTTTTCATCGGCATCATTGCCAGCTATGCGGCCGTCTGCCAGAGGCCGTCCCGACTCGAAGACGACGCCGGCCGGCGACTGCACGGCCAGATGAATCCAGGCGTTGCGGGACGGAAAGCCGGTGGGAAATTTATGGCCCACCCTGTTATCTACCCGCACCACCACGGTCAACTCATCACCGGCCCGCCGGGACTCAATAGCCAGATCAGCTGTGTCGTTCTGCAGCTGCCGCACTGTCCGCTGCTTGGTGTCTTCAAGTTTCTCAAAGGAGGCGGCAAGATTGAGGCTGGCGGA
This sequence comes from Deltaproteobacteria bacterium RIFOXYD12_FULL_57_12, assembly GCA_001799275.1. Classification (GTDB taxonomy): domain Bacteria; phylum Desulfobacterota; class Desulfobulbia; order Desulfobulbales; family BM004; genus YD12-FULL-57-12. The sequence goes on along the minus strand of MGTE01000069.1, from coordinate 21,320 downwards.
ATTGTCCTGCAGTACGTTCAGCATGAAGACATTGCCGCCCACGAAATGATGCTGTGAGAAGTGATCCTTGGGCTGCAACTCGGGCGGCGCATAGCGGGCAATGTTTACGCCGCCTTCCTTGGAATGCGGCATGTGGCACTCCTGGCAGTTCATGCCCTGGCCCGGATTCTCGCCGATGTCGTAACGCCGGTCGGCATTGACCCCAAAGTCGCTGTGCCGCCACTCAAGATAGGGAGTCTGCTCGGGAAACTCACCGGCCACGTTGCCAGCCGCATCCACAAAGGGGGTGAAGAGGGTATGGCAGGTGGCGCAGAGGGCCGAATCGTTGGTCTGGCTGCCGTAGACCGGCGTATAGCCGACACTGCCCTGCATGGTTCTGGCCACCGGCTCCCGATATGGCCCGAAAATCGGCCGGCCGGGCGCGGGCTGGGCGGTAGCAACTGTGTATTTGCCGCTGAAGCTTGCGGCCGTGCCCAGCTTCTCATCCTGAATCTGATGACAAAGGCTGCAGGAAACCCCGTCCATGGCCGAAGCATGCAGCTTGGCGGCTGCCGACAGGAAACCATCATCAAACATGGCAACCACGCCATGACCGGCCTTGGTCTCGGTGGCCGCCATGGGCATGTGGCAGGTGGCGCATTTTTCCTCGATCACCTTCTTGATCGCCGGATTGCGGGCCACCTCGGAACGAACCTTGGCCAGCCAGAACGGATCCTTGGCGGCATTGGCCATCATGGTGGAACGCCAGTGGTTGCTGATCGACATGTCATTGCCGGCTTTATCCCGCAGGAGGTCGTGACAGACACCGCACCGGGCGGACCCGACAAAATTGCCCGAAATAAAATCAGTCAGCCCAGCTCCCGCTCTCGCGGCGCGGGTATTTTTCGGATACGACCAGGCCTGGGAGGTGACCGGTGGCGGTCCGGCCGCCGCCGCATCCTGCCGCTCGCCACTGACCGCAGAAACACAGGAAGTTAGCCCAAGAAAAACCACGCCGCCCGCAAAAACAGCAGAAAACATCCCGATTACCCTTAACCACTCTGTTTTTCCTGCCGACATCAACCCCACCTCCCTTATGAAATATAAAAAAACCGTGGCCCCGGAGGACCCATAGCCGCTGTTTATTCATATTTCCTCGAAACACCTTCACAGCAGTTTTGCCAACATCGCCATTCTTTGTCAATTGATTAGGCTCTTGGCTGCTGTTTTCTCCCTGATTTCCCTTGAAACCACTCACCATTTATCCTATACTCGCACCAGCGTTACAGAATGCTCAGCCAGCGGTTCCCCATCAACAAAAAACATTGGCATGCAGACAGACATCCTCCGCCCCTTTCTTTCACGTAAAAACGACATGCACCAAGTCTGCCCGGAGAGTTGGCTGTTTGTCGGCATGTTAGAATCCGATACCAGTCCGTCATTGTCCGCCACAAACAGTTTACCGCCTTACCGGCCAGACCGGAAAATTCCATGAAACCAGCGATAAGACTCCTGCTCGGGCTGACGGCGACCTCCTTCTTCCCCGTGTCGATGGCCATACTTCTGCTCCGGCCGGACAGACAGGCGCTGACCATCCTCATCGGCTGCGGCATCCTGGCGGTGCTCTCTGCCTGGCGCCTGCTCGAAAGCTCCCTGCCGGCGACCTTCCGGGAATGGCGACAGCGGCGCGGTACCGCCGATGCCTTTGTCAAGCGCCTCCTCTCGCCCCTTGAGGAGTTCATCGCCGGCATCCAGGCCAGCACCAATCCGAAGCAAGACGACGTTCTGCGACAAAGACTGCACGATCGGCTGGACGGTCTCGCCAGGCGGCGGAATCTCCTGCCGGCCGGCGGCGAGATCAAGGAAGTCACCGTGCTCATCTCCGATCTGAGGGGGTTCACCACCATCTCCGACGCCTACGCGGCAGCTGACGTCGTTCTGCTGCTGAACCGCTATTTCACCCGGATGACTGAGATCATCAGCCGTTACGGCGGCAAGGTGGATAAATTCATCGGCGACTCGATCATGGCCTTGTTTGTCGCGCCCATGGAAAACCCGAAAGACACTGAGCGGGCCGTCTGCTGCGCCGCTGAAATGCAGATCGCCATGGACTCCATCAACAAAGAAAATATCGAACTCGGCATGCCGGCCATCTACATGGGCATCGGCCTGAACACCGGCCGGGTGGTCGCCGGTAAGATCGGCTCGGATCTACACAGCGAATACACGGTAATCGGCGCCGAGGTCAACCTGGCTTCGCGGATCGAATCCTCCACCCTGCGGGGCCAGATACTGCTCAGTGAAAACACCTATACCCAGACCGCCCATATCACCCAGGTGAAGGAACCTTTTTCCCTGGCGGTCAAGGGCAAGCAGGAGGCAATCCGCCTCTACGAACTCGTAGCCGTGGGCCCGCCCTATGATCTGGTGGTCCCGGAACGGGAGGCCCGCCGCACGCCGCGGGCCTCCGTTGACATCCCGTTTGAGTTCCAATTCTGCGACGGCAAAATCGTCATCTCCGATTTCTTCCAGGGCAGGATCATGGATCTCAGCTCCGGCGGCCTGTTCGCCTCCACGACCTCCAAAATCGACCCCCACTGCCACATCCGCTTCCGGCTCAAGACCGACGAACTGGGGGTCATCAGCCACGACATCTATGGCAAGGTTCTTAAGGTCGACCGCGACCAGGGCCTGTATCTCATGAATGTCGAATTCACCATCATCGATCCCCAGGACAGCGTCACCCTCAGATCACTGGTAAAAAGACTGCTGGGCATCACCCCGCCGTGAACAGCGGCACCACAAGATGATCGACCCATAGCCCACTCTGCCCGGCTTTTGGTCCTGCGAAAAACGCTCCCGCATTATTACTTAAAACAATATCAAACTGTTGCCCGCACGACCGGCGCCGCGCTACACTTATTTGCGGAATCGCCACAAAAATCTATCATGAATTGTCGATCGGCAATAGCATTACGAATGCCTATAGGTTAATATCCCATCATTCTGCCGGCATGTTTCCGCCGTAAAAACAAAGGGCTGCCACTGTTTCCGACAACAAATCATCGAGGAGGTGCTCTCATGCTTACCGGTTTTACCGAGATCATCGGCCGCCACACCGCCATCCTGCTCACCGCTGTCCTGCTCTGGGCCGGCTGTCCTGCCGGCGCCTGGGCCGAGGAGGCGACGATCGTCATCGGCCTGCTGCCGGAAATGAATGTCTTTAAGCAGCAGCAACGTTACACGTCCTTAGCCGACCATCTGAGCAAAGCAGTCGGCCGGCCGGTCCAATTCACCATGTTGAGCCGCTACGGCAACATCGTGCAACGCTTCAAGGAGCAAAAGGTGGATGGCGCCTTTCTAGGCTCTTTTACCGGCGCTTTATGCGTTATCCAATTGGGGGCGGAACCGCTCGCCCGACCGGTCAACATGGATGACACCTCAACCTACAAAGGCTATATTTTTGCCAGGAGAGACAGTGGCATCAAAACAACGGCCGACATGAAAAACAAGGTGCTGGTTCTGGTAGAACGGGCAACTACGGCCGGCTACGTTTTTCCAGTAGCCTATCTCCATCAGGCCGGCATTGCTGACCCAAAAACCTATTTCAAGGAAATGTATTTTGCCGGCAGCCATGATGCGACCATCGACGCGGTACTCAATGGCAAGGCAGATGTCGGGGCCTGCAAGAATACGGTCTACGACATGATCCGCCAGCAGGACCCAAGGGTGGAGGCGGAGCTCGAGATTCTCGCCACCTCCCCCCCGGTGCCGTCCAATGGCCTCTGCGTCCGCGGCAACCTGGACACGAACCTGAAGCAGCAACTCAAAAAGGCCCTGCTTGAGCTTGATCGCACTCCTGAAGGGCTGAAAATTCTCGAGAAGCTCAACGCCAAACGCTTCGTCGAGACCAAGAGAGAAGATTACCAGCCGGTCATTGAACTCGCCAAGGACGCCGGACTCAACCTTGAAGAGTACCAGTATCAAAATCAATAGTAATCTCTTCGTGGCGTTGCTGCCCCCTAAACCTCGCTGTCGCTGGCCCATGAAAAAAAACGTCCTCATTGCTTTTGCCCTGTTATTCGCTCTCTTCACCGTGGGGATGGCGGTTGACATCTTTTATCTGCTCCACACCACCACCAATCTGAGACATCTGATCAAGCTGCACGAGATCGAGGACCTCCGCCAGGACCTGAGTTTCAGCATCCAGAGAATCCAGAATTACACCTACGCGACCCCGGAGGAGTTTGCCAAAAACCTGGATGAGGTCATTGGCAACGCCTCGCTGGTGGACAAGACCATCACCAACTGTCACGCCTGCCACCACAACCCCGACGTCCAGAACGAACTCGACGAGACGGAACAGCTGATTCTGGAGTATCAGAAAAATCTCAGTTATCTGATCACCACGGTTACCGAAGGGCCGCGGCGCAAGGAAATCCAGCACCAGGTTTCGATGCTCAGCAATACCATTCTCTCCAAAGTGCAGGACATGGTCAACCGGGCCGCCGCCACCATCACCCGCCGGACCGACGAGGCCATGCATTCGATCAGCCACTCGTACTGGATCATGGCAATGGCGCTGGTCGCCACCTTTGTGGTTGCCGTTTTTATCGCCAGATTCCTGATACGACGCATCACCGCTCCCATCGACGAGATGCTGATCGCCACCCAGAAAATCGCGGCCGGCGATCTCGGATACCAGTCCAACTATCGCGGTGATTCCGAATTCGCCGCCCTCATCGAAACCTTCAACAAAATGAGCCAAT
>MGTE01000069.1:6949-16553 GCA_001799275.1 Deltaproteobacteria bacterium RIFOXYD12_FULL_57_12 | reverse complement strand
GATGATAAAAAACAACCTGGACCGCCTGAACCAGCTCAACACGATCACCCTGCCCCTGCACACCACCCAGGACATGCGAGTGGTCATCAACTACCTGCGAACCTGCATGACGACCCTGGTGGACGTAGAGATGACCGGCATCCTTCTGCCGGCGCAGGAAAACAACGATCGCCTGGTCCTGCACATTGCCGACACGATCCTTCGCGACGCGACACCGCTCACCGTCGATTTCACCAAGGAGGAAGTCCAACGGATATTTGAAGAACACAAGGAGATGCCTGTCCTGTACAAAGATTCTGCGGACCCCCAGCCCTTCACCAGGCTGCCGGCCGCGATCTCCCTGCGGAACCTCCTGGTCATCTGGCTGCTGAACGACAAAGAACTGCGGGGCGCTCTCTTCTTCATCAACAAAAAAAGCGGCGGCTTTCTGGATGAAGACCTCAAAATACTTGGCATTCTGGCCAACAATATTTCCGTGGCTCTCGAAAACATCCGCCTCTATATCGACCTGCAGCACCAGATGGAAGAACTCCGAAAAACCCAGCGCCAGTTGATCGAGGCCGAAAAGCTTACAGCCCTGGGCACTCTGGCCGGCGGTGTGGCCCATGACTTCAACAATATTCTCTGCGGGATAATCGGCTATGTGGCGCTGCTGAAAAGGAATCACCAGCCCGAGGACCGCGACTATAAAATGCTGGAGACTATTGAGAAGGCGGGCTTTCGGGCTGCGGCGCTCACCAAGCAGCTCCTGACCTTTGCCCGTCAGGAGATGACCGCGCAACAGCCGGTGAATTTCAATGACCATGTCAGAAATGTCATCAGCCTGCTGGAAAACACGATCAGCAAAATGATCTGCATCAAGCCACGACTGGCCGACCCGCTGCCGCAGGTCCTGGGCGATCCGACCCAGTTGGAGCAGGTGGTCATGAATCTCTGCGTCAATGCCCGGGACGCCATGCCCAACGGCGGCGACCTGACGATCAGGACGGAGGTCGTCACCCTGAATAAGGAATCCTGCAAGGAGCAGCCCGATGCAAAACCGGGCCGTTACGCGAAGCTTACCGTGGAGGATCAGGGGCAGGGCATTGATGCGCAGGTTCTACCGAGGATATTCGAACCCTTCTTCACCACCAAGGAGTTCGGCAAGGGAACCGGGCTGGGCCTGGCCCTGGTGTACGGCATCACCAAGAACCACCGGGGCTTCTGCAAGGTGACAAGCCAACCCGGCCGAGGGAGCATCTTCGAGGTTTACCTGCCGATCATCCCGCATCCGGAGATGAGCCCGCCTGAGATTGGGCCGCACAACATCAGCCTGCCGGCCGACGCCACCGTGCTTGTCGTTGACGATGAGGAAATCATCTGTAACACCCTGGCCCAGCATCTGGAGGATCTCGGTTGCCGGACGCTGCAGGCGGCCAACGGCGCGGAGGCGGTCGATCTCTTCGCCAGACACCGGGATGAGATCAACCTGGTGATCCTCGACGTCAACATGCCGGTAATGGACGGCAAGGAGGCCTTCCGACAGTTACGCCAACTGAAGCCAGACCTGAAGGTGCTGGTCTCCACCGGCTACGCGATCGACGGCGCCAGCCGGGAAATTATTGAAAACGGCGCCCTTGGCTATATCCAGAAACCTTACAGCCTGGATGAGATTGCCAGCCGGATCGCCAGCGCCCTGAAACAATAGAAAAGAACGTAATCGTTCAGCAGCACCCCATCTGCTTTGTCATCGGCCTGCTCACGTAGCACCAGTACAGTTCGCAGACCTCTTTCGCGCATCTGGGGCACTGCTGAACGATTACAATGCCGACAGATGTGGACCTTTTTGGCTCACCCGGTGAACGGTTACAAAAGAACAATCAGGGGATGGGCGCGAAATTCCTGGCCGGCCGGTCTTCGGTTTCACTCAACCGGAGCAAAAGTTCCCGCACCTCTCTGGGCATCTCGGCGCCATTGCCGGCCATGGCCCGCATCTGACCGGCCAGGTAGGAATTGTTGATCAGAATCTTGAAGACCGCCAGCATGAACTCCTGCTTCCAGGGCGAAAGCTGGAGCAGATTCCCGAACTTGTGCATGTAGAACCGCTGGGCCGCCCGGCCCAGCTCCAGTTCCACCTCCTCCAGGGTCATGGCCACCGGTTTGATCACCGGCGCCACCAGGTTGTAGCGGCGAAAGTCGAAGGTGGCCACATAGTCCTTCAATTCAGGGTAGAGGTCGGCATAGGGCCAGGGGGCAATGGCCAGGAAAAATGCCATGTCCGGATCGTAGTGGATGGCCAGCTCGACCGTGGCGGCAATGGACTCGGGCGTCTCCTCGGGCATGCCCAGCACGAACGAGGTCTCGGAGACGATGTCGGCCGCGTTGATCAGATCGATGGCCCGTTTGGACTGCTCCACCTTGGTGCCTTTCTTGAAAATATCCAGGGTAGCCTGGGAGCCGGCCTCGACGCCGACATAGATATGCTCCACCCCGGCCGCCCGGTAGCGCTCCATGATATCGTGATCCCGGAGGATATCATCCACCCGGGTCTCCATCAGCAGATCCACCCCGACCCGTTGCTCGATCATCAGCGCCAAAATCCGCTCCCAGCGGGCTCGATCCCGGGTGGGGATCTCGTCGGCCAGCATGGCGACATTGACCCCGTATTTCTCATGAAGCATCGCCAGCTCGGCCACGAAATTCTCCGGGCTCCTGGCCCGCCAGGTCCGCTGCCAGAAGAGCTGCTGGGAGCAGAACGAACAGTTCATCAGGCAGCCGCGAGACGACGAGACAATAGCCAGCCGCGAATCCTTTTTGGCATGGTAGGAGTAAATCGGCCATTCCACCAAGTCCCAGGCGGCCGGCAGGCTGTCGAGATTCTCGATAAAGGAAGCTTGGTTGGTGGCCACCACACCGCCGGCTCGATAAAAGGCAATCCCCCGCACCTTAGCCGGATCGTCGCCGGCGTTCAGGCAGTCGAGCAGGGCCGGCAGGGTGATCTCGCCCTCGCCCCGCACCACATAGTCGATCGGCGTGCCGGCCTCGCGCAGAAGATCATCATAACAAAACGTCGCATGGACATTGCCGATCACCGTGACGATCTCGGGATCGATCTCCTTGGTCAGTTGCAGCAGCTTGACCGCATCGACCACGGCAGCGGTAAAGGCGGTGGTTGCCACCGCGTCCGGCGAGAAATCCGTAATGCGTTTGCGGATCTCGGGCCAGTCGTGCCAGAGGCTCATGGCGTCGTAGTAGTCCACCTCATAGCCCGCCGCCCGCAACGCCCCGGCAATATAGACAAAGCCCAGATTCAGCCAGGTGCCGGCCGACTCCACCACGCCGGAATGATACGGCGTGGTAATCAGCGCTATTTTTTTTATCTTTTTCAATAGAACTCTCTTTGCCGGCCCCTGAGTCATCATGATGAGGCCTTGATGGACAGCCATGGCGCAATGGCCCATGTGGGCTAATCACCAAAATTTAATAGTACCACACTCAGTGACAGCTCTGCCACTGGGCATAGGCTTTCTGCATCGCCCGCCTGACCGGCAACTGCTTCATGAGCGACAGGAGATGGGTCATGGGTAAACCGGCCAGCGGTATTTCGAAAAGATGCCGCAGGATTCTCGGAAGACTGAGCAGTTCAAGCGATGTTTCGTAGAATTTCCGCTCGCGGACCGCCGGGGTCATTGCCGGATCAGGATGCTCAAACACGGCATGCACCCCGGTGTAATACTCCCAACCCCGCTCTTTGAGCAAATAGGGCCGATACTCGTCATAAAGCTCCGTGCCGGGCAACGGGGTCAGCAATACCGGATGCACCCCCACCCCGAGCCGCGCGGCAGTCTCCAACGCCCGCTCAAAGTCGGCCAGGGAATCCTGCCGACCGCCAAGCACCATGAACAGGACAACATCAATGCCATGGTGTTTGAGCCGTTTGATGGCATCTTCCCGGTTCGCACCCTGCTTGGCGGCCGCCTGGTATCTCCTGAGGCCATCAGGCGATGAGGTTTCCCAGCCGGCCCAGACCGAAAAGAGTCCGGCCGCCCGAGCCGTTGCCAGCAGCCGCTCCCCTTCCCGCCCCTGCGGCGCCTTGAGATCGCCAAAGCCATACCAGTATTTTTTGCTGCCCCTGGCAAGTTCTGAAAAAAGCTCGATGGAGCGCTGCGAATCGCCGCCCCAGATATTATCGTCGCCGTTGAAATAAACCCGGCCGCAGCAGGTCTCCACCTCTTTAACCACCTGGTCGATGGGCCGATAGCGGATGGAATCGCCGAAGAACTTCCTGACCGAGCAGAAGCTGCACCGGTACGGGCAGCCCCTGGCGGTAAACACCGCCCTGAACTTATACGGCCCGGTCACATGGCCGGCCAGCGGCATGGGGATGTCGGCCAGGCCGAGTCGCGCCCCATGATAAAATTTCCGCAGCGCGTTCCGTTGCGCGTCTTTCAGCACATCGGCCCAGATTGATTCCGCCTCTCCTGTCACCACGGCATCGGCATGCGCAGCAGCCTCTTCGGGCAGGGCGGTCGGGTGGATGCCGCCTAGCACCACCTTTACCCCCATTGCCCGGAGCCGGTCGGCAAACCGATAGGCCCAGGTGACGGTGGCGGTCATGCAGCTTATCCCCACCAGATCGGCGTTTATTCCCTCCGGCTGTAGTACCCGGACATTGGCGTCGATCAACTGCAGTTCAATATCCGGCCTGGTTTGAAGCGTCAAGGCGCCGAGATACTCAAGAATTGGCGGCACCATGGGCACCCGACCGGAAAAGGGAAAGGGCGGCGAGATGAGGCAGACCTTCATGAAAACACCAGAGAGTACTGCCACCAGGTGCCAAGTCCGAAGAGAACAAAGAGAACGACATGTTTGACGAGAAGCATTCTGCGGCGTACCTTCTCGGCATCCTCACCGTAGACATTGCCCACGTAAGTGAAGGACCGGCCGGCGCCGGTAGCCATGACCAAAAAGACGCAGAACAGTCCAAGATAAAAAAAATTCTTCTGCAGCCCGACAACGAGCGCGACCGCCTCGGCCGCCACCACCTGCCGTTCAAGCCACCAGACGGCAAAGACCGTGGCGGCCCAGCCGCCCGCCGCAAAATCATGGACAAAGCCGATGAGGATGGTGAGCAGCTTCTTCACTCTTTTACCCGGTCTTTGTTTTTTGCTGGCGGGGGATGAGCGCCTGTGGCGTGACCCGACGGCCTGGTCATAAAGAACAGATCCCCTTGCCCCGGCCCCTCTTCGGTTTTCTGTATGGTTATCTCATCGACCAGCCAGCGGTTCGCATCCTTTGCGAGCCGATACGCCAAGAGGTAGAACACGTCATTCTCATACACCTTCTCGCCGGTCTTAATTTTGTAATACGCACAGTGCCACTTTTCCTCGGTGCGGGCCACGACGCTCTCCGGCGAGTCGAAACCGACCGAAACAAACTCGATTCCCTTCAACTCGGAAAGCATTTTAACGCCGGCCTCGCCCAGGGCCGCCATATGAAAATAGACCTTGGTTGCCTGTTCGGAAGCAGCCGCTCTGGTCAATACGTTCATGTTCAACGAGGCATACCCTGCGGCCAGCAGCCTGGTATACAGCATGACCGCCCCCTTGACCTCGGCAAGCTGGCCCGACGGCATAACGACCGGCGGCGCTGCCGTCTCCATCGACGCCGGCGCGTTCGTTCCGGCCTTCTGAACCTTCCCGGACGAAGCATCGTCACACCCGGCCGCAAGCAGACTGGCGAACGCCAGCAAAACAAGACTGCGCATAAAAGGATGCATGTTCACCGGTTGCTCAGCCGACCATTTTTTGATTTTCAGCGTCGAAACAGATATCCACCGCCGTGTGTCCGAATATCTGGTACCGATTGGTTTTTACCTTGACATCACAGGGATTGCAATGGCCAAAAAAGCTGCAGGGCCGGGGAACATCCTCCACCACGAAACGGGAGTCGCCAAGATTACCCAGACCGGGCCGCCCGGCATAAAGATCGCCATGACAGCGATAGACGTCTCCAGCCGGCCCCACAAGCACCTCGGTGGTCCGGCAGCGTACCTGCCTTGTCGCCTGGCAATCGCAGGCGCCCGGATATTTGAAGGTGCCGTGCAGCCAGCCCCGGTATGTCCCGAGAAACTCCTTAAAACGGAAATCCACGCCGCGGGCCGCCGCATAGGCCTGGGCCTCCCGCATCGCCGCTTCCCAGGCCGGATGAAGAATCCCCCAGATGCCAACCGAATAGCCGGCCCGCTGCAGCACCAGTACTTTTTCGACCAACGGCGCCAGCTCCATAACTTCCGGATGGTAACTCACCCGGATGGATGCGTACGGGGCCGGCCGCGCAAACCGCTCCGGCCGCACCGTGCGCATGAATGCGGTAAGATCGAACGTGAGGTTGGTGAGCAGATCAATCCGCAGTTCCGGCTTGATCTTGTTCAGAATGTAAAAGAAATCCGGATGCAGGCCGGGCTCGCCGCCCTGCAGGGTCACCGGCAGGTCATCCCGGCTGACCAGCCGGTTGATGGCCGTGGCCCACTCTTTGCCGGTCAGCTGCCCCGCGACGCGCCCCACGCCACCAAATCGGTTGATGCAGTAGCTGCAGTTGAAATTGCAGGCCAGCGTCAAAAAAACGCCGATGTAGTTAAAGGTATCCGGTATGCGTATCGGCTTCACGAGAAGAGGCCCTCAGAGAGTCAAATAAAATTCACATGCGCCGGCGGGTGGCGGAGCGACCAGAGGTACTCGTTGATGGCATGGGTCCGGCAATTTGCATAACAGACTTTATGTACGTCAATCTGCTGTACCTTATCAACCACCTGCCAATATGCCGGACTCGCCACGATTTCGGCAAGGGAAGCCTTTGTCAGATCCCCCATGCAGTATTCCTCGTGTTTGCCGTCAAAGAACATGCCGCAGGGGTAGAGTTTCCCCGCGCCGCTCGAATAGAGCAGAAACGGCGCCCCCAGACAGGCGTCGTAGCGCCGCTTTCCCAGGTTGGTCAATTTGTGCCATTTAACGATCACATTGTACCCGCCGCTGCTCAAGTCTTCCGCCTCTGCCAGGCACTGGGCGAAGCGGTCATAATCGTTGAGTCGCGCAAAGACGCCGAGGGTGTTTTCCACTGAATCGCTGCACTGCTTGATCACCAGATAATCGACACCAAGCTCCAAGCCCAGCCGGGCCAGCGGCAGTATCTGATCACTGTTTGACAGGGTCAGCACCATCTGCAGGCCAATGGTCACTGGAAGATTTTTCCTGCGTTTCGCGGCAACGCAGAACCTGATCTTCTCCAGGGCGACCGCGAAATCTCCACTGCGATGGATCTGCCGGTAGGCCGCATCGGTGGCGGCGCTGATGTTGAAACGCAGCCAGCTCAGATGTTCGAGCGCCGCCTCGCCGTCTTTCCCGGTATCGAACAGAATGCCGTTGGTAGCCAGCGCCATGTCAACCCCGGCCTGTTTCCCGCGGACAATCGCCTCGTAGACATGCGGATTCAGCAGCGGCTCGGCCTCGCCGATCAAGGCCATGGAGCGAACGCCGATCTCGCCAGCCTCCCTGACATAGCGCAACAAAGGTTCCCGTGGAAAATAGAGCGCCGTGCCCTTTTCATACAAATTCCCCTGCATGGCCCCAAAGCAGTATTCACAGCGGATATTGCAGCCCCGGCTTAAGCCGACATCGATGTGCAGCGGCGCGATCCGCTCACCGTCCAGCCAGTCGCGCACCCGTGCCGGATGAAGATGCAGCTTGTGACCGTCCATGGCATACTTATCCGCCATGTTTTCCTCCCGGCGCCAGAATCCGGCAATAGTCGCCGACTGCTTCCCGCCATGGACGGAGCAGCGCAATTTTCTCGGAGGCAAGCGGGGTGTGGGTGTTCTTGATGCCGGCTCCTGGAAAATCCCGATAAGAAGCCCGCTCCAGCGCTACTTCCAAACCAAGCCCGGCGCTCACCGCCTCCAGCAACTCATAGAGTGAGCCTTGTCCCTCATTCGCCAGGTGATAGAGACCAAAGGGGGCTGCCGCCTCGATAAGCCTTCGTATCTCCCAGCCGACATCCTGGGAAAAAGTCGGCGACAGAACAATATCGTCGGCGACCCGCAGCACCACCTTGCCCTGCCTGGCCCGCAACAGCATCTTTTCAACAAACTGGTTGCTGCCCTGCGTCTCGCCGAAAAGGACGGAAACCCTGACCAAAAAAAACCGCTCGGCAATGGCCGCCACCAGGCAGTCGCCGCCGTACTTGGTCGCGCCATAGATATTCAGGGGCCGCGGCGCATCGCTTTCCACATAGCTTTTGTTCTGGCGGCCGTCAAAGACCGCATCGGTGCTGAAGTGCACGAGTACAAAGCCCATCGCGAGAGAGAGTTCGGCAAGCAGTTTCGGATACAGGGTATTGAGCCGGAAGGCCTTTTCCGGATTTTTTTCACAGTGGTCGATCCCGAGCAGGGCCACGGTGTTCAGCACAATCGCCGGCCTGGCCGCCCGCACCAGTGCCTCGACCTGCGCGAAGTCGGCCGCGTTGAAATCTCGGCTATTTTTGCAGAGCAACGGTGGCCGGAGCCAAAAGCGGCCCGCAAGGCGCAGCCCATCTTACCGGTGCTGCCGAGCAGCAATACCGTCTCAACCATGGTCCAACCCCGTGCGCAACTCCAGAACCGCCCGCCGGATATCAACCGCCGAAATGCCGAAATGTTGCCGCAACCGATTGCAGTCGCCGATCTTGGTTATCGAGCCATCCGGAATCCCCATAATCCGCAGGACCCAGGCACCTTGCCCGGCCAGCCGCAGCCCGGCCAGCAGGCTGCCCAGCCCGGTCCCGGCAAAATGCTCCTCCACGCAGAGCACCGCCCGCATATCGGCAAGCAGTGCATAAAGCCTCTCCTTATCCAGCGGCTGCAGCATGGGGATTGAAACCAGCAGCGGCTGCACGCCAAGAGCGGCCAGCGCATCGCTGGCAGCGATCACCTCGTCGGCAATGGCGCCGTGAAAAAGAACGGCAATGTCGGCGCCCGGTCGGATAACCCGCGGCCCGGTGATATCCAGCGCACCCTCCCCTTCCCGGCCGATCGGTCGCTCGCCGCTCTTGGCCAGCCGGACATAGACGGGAGCCTCGGCCGTCAAGGCGTAGCAGGCCGCGGCCCGAGCCTCCTCCGGGTCGGCCGGCGAAATCACGATCAACTGCGGCAGGGTCCGGGCCAGACCGACATCCTCAACCGCGTAATGGGAAATTCCGGCCGGCGCATAGGTGACGCCGCTGCCGGTTCCCACCAGGACTACCGGCAGATGCTGATGGCAGATGGAGTTCCGCACCTGCTCGTAACAGCGGTACAAAAGAAACGGGATGATGTTGTAGACAAAAACCTTGTAGCCGGCCATGGCAAGGCCGGCGGCAAAACCGGCCATGTTCTGCTCGGCGACCCCGAGATTCAGGAAGCGGTCGGGAAAATCCCGTTGCAGGGTGTCGAAAACCCCGAGCCCGGCATCGCCGCTTACAATCATCAGATCCTGTCGATGGCCACACTCGGCAACGATGGTATCAACAAAGGAATTTCTCATTGCAGCACCCGCAATGCCTTCTCTTTATGGGCGGCAGTGACAACATAGTAATGCCAGATCAACGCATCTTC
>MGTE01000069.1:0-6846 GCA_001799275.1 Deltaproteobacteria bacterium RIFOXYD12_FULL_57_12 | reverse complement strand
GCCGAAGGCCTGCCACTTTTCCCGCACCGATTCAAAGGCGCAGATTTCGTTGGGCCGGCCGTAGCCCTGCAGATCGTTGCGGTCCATGATCGCGGTAAAATTGTCCAGACCGAGACGCGGCGCAAAAAGCGCCCCCTCCCAGACAGAGCCCTCCTGGGACTCGCCGTCGCCGATCAGAGTGAACACCTGCCGGGCCACGGCCTTTTTCTTGAAACCATACGCCATGCCCAGCCCCATGCTGAAACCATGCCCCAACGAGCCGGTCGACGCCTCGATTCCCGGCGCTGAAAACCGCTCGAGATGGGCCGGCAGGGTTCCGTCGTCCACATAATAGCCAGCGAGTAACTCCCGGCTCATAATCCCCCGTGCCGCCAGGGTGCTGTAAAGCGCCATGGCAGCGTGCGCCTTGCTCATGATGAAGATATCCCTCTCCGGCCAGGGATCAAGCCGCAGCCGGTCGAAATAGAGGGCGATAAGGATATCGACGCACGACAGGGCCGAACCAACGTGCGGGCTTTTCGACCGGTGGGCCAGCTCGATGATATCCCGCCGGATGGTTCGGGCAATAGCCGGCAGATCAGGCGGTGCAGGACAATCGGACATGTGACGGCTCTCCATGCCGGAATTTTTTTAGCTATCTGGCCAGATAGACTTCCGAAAAAATGGCCAGGTAGGCGCGCATCACATGGCCGAAAGAACTCCAGGTCACGGCCTTGGATTGCCCGGCCCGGCGCTGTTGCAACCGGCAGGGCACCTCAACGTACCGCGCCCCCTGCCGGATGGTCTTGATGAGCAGTTCGGCCTGATAGAAAAAACCGCTGCTCCGCAATTCAAGACCGTGCAGAAGCTCTGTCCGGTACATCACCGTGCCGTTCAGATATCGCAGCGACAGCCCGAAGGAGAGGTTGATGATTCTGCCGTACAGCAGGGAAAGCAGCCGCCGTTTCAGGCTCCGCACCTCCGGATTGACCACAAAGGGCACGACCACGTCGGCCTGCTCCATCCGGGGCAAATGTTTAAGGATCTCGCCGGCGTCGTTTTCCCCGTCGCCCGGCACCATCACCACCACTTCACCCGCGGCCATCCCCACCCCGCCCCAGAAGGCGCCGCCAATGCCTTGCGGAATCTGATGGTGAATGACGGCAATCGCCGGCTGCGCGACCGCCAGCCGGTCGGCCAACGCGCCGGTGCCGTCAATGCTGCCGTCGTTAACAATGATCAACTGACCGTCGATGGCAAGCCCGGTGAAACTCGCCAGCACATTGGCAACGCTGGCAGCGAGGCATTTCTCCTCGTTATACGCCGGCATGACAACGGTCACCCGGTACGGAGCAATTTTATTGTGCGCGGTCATATGAAATTGACATGGGCTCCCGGGTGGGTGAGTTCCCAGAGGTAGTGGTTCACTGCATCCATCCGGCAGTTCAGCCGACAGTCGGCTGGATCGAGTTCGGTCGCCGCCCGCTGCATCAACTGACGGCGTTGCGCACCCTGCCATATATCTTGGAACCGGTTTTCAGCAATATTGCCATAGCGGAAATCATGGTTGCCAAGATAGGAGCTGCCCCCCCAGACATCGCCAGCGGCATCGATATAAGACCAGAAAGGCAGGGCCAGACAGCGGCCATAGCCCCGCTCCTGCTCGCACGTCCTGCGCAGGGCATTCTCGCGGATAACGATGCTGAAATCCTCGGCCGCCAAAGACGCCAGCTCTTCCCTGATGGCCGGCCAGTCAGTGTAATCAACCTGCGCATAATGACGGTTCAAACTTTTTGGATGCTGCGAATAGGGTTTGATCACCAAATACCGGGCGCCCGCCTCTTTCACCAGGGCAGCGAGTGTTGCCGCTTCCGCCGTGTTTTTCGGCAGCAGCACCATCTGGACGCCGAGGATGCAGGATGAGACACCCGTGCGGCGCAGCAGGGCGGCGGCCGTTGCAATATTGTTGAGTACCAGGTCGAAATCAGCCGGGTCTGTCCGGTGCAACGCGGCATAGGTCGCGGCCGTGCCACCATTGAGACTCACCCTGATCCAACTGACCGACGCCGCGATTTCTTCAACCAGCCCGGCAGTAAGGCGGGTGCCGTTGGTGGTGATCGCCACGTCGAGCCCGACCCGCTTTGTATGGTTGACAATCGTTGCGATGTCAGGATGAAGTAAGGGCTCCCCTTCCCCGCCGTACATGATGCTCTTCACCCCCAGACCGACCAGTTCCGTGAGCCGCTCCAAAAGGATGGCGGTGTCGAGAAAGCGGGGCTTATAGCCGAGATAGTCCAAGGCGCAGAGGGTGCAGCGATGGTTGCAGGTGCCCGACGGAGAGATTTCCAAATAGATGGGATAGACCTCGCCGTTGGCGAGCCATCGGGCCACCTCGCGGGGATGGAAGAGCAGCTTATGGCTGTCCATCCGGTATGCATCGTTGTCATTCTTCATCCGTCAATTCTTTCAGCCCCCCGGTCAGCAGCCGGTCAACCCGCTCTTTCACTTCCGTGGCGGCGATAAAATCCATGCAGTTTCTCTCTTGGTCGCATACCGGCGCAAGACACGGGATGCAAGAATACTCGACGTCCGGATAGAGCACCTCGGCCCGGTTGTAAAAAAAAGTCTCGTTGGGGTTGGTCGGCCCGTAGAGCACCACCGCTTTTTTGCGCAAGGCCATGGCAATGTGGAGGCCGAGGCTGTCGTTGGTCACCAGACAACGGCAGGAGTTGACCCATTCTATGTAGTTGTAGAGATTATCCAGACCCTGCTGCAGCGAATAGCTGTAACAGCCGGCCAGCAGCCCGGCAAGCTCCTCCCACTTCCCGGCCGGCCAGGCCTTGTTCGGCCATTTCGCCCCCACGGCCCGATTCAACCCCACATCGTGAGCTACCCTGCTCTGCGGCCGATAGCCAAGGATATATTCCTGGCCCGTCCAGCAGGCGCCGATCACCTGCAAGAGTGACTCCTGCCAGCTCTTGCCGTTGGCCCGCTTAAGGGCCGGCGACTTGCATAAAGAAAAAATATCTGCGCAGCCATCACCGGCCTCAGCCTCACCGGTGCGTTCGTTGAATCGGAAACCGTACCGGCTTCGGGCATCAATCGAATCGGCCAGGGCGCAGATGCCCGGTGTCTTTTCCAGATTGATCACCGTGTCAAACTTCTCCCGCTGGAGCTGCAGCACGGAATCCAGGTTGTAGGGCAGAATCCTGCTGATGAGCGGATTGCCCGCCAGCAGGGGATAGGCCGCCCCGTCAACCAGCCAGGTCACCTGCTCAGCGGCCAGGGGATGCAGAAGCACGGTGGTGCGCAACACATCGCCGAGGCTGGGAATCCTGCTGATCCCGGCGTCAATCGTTTCGGAATATCCGAGTTTTATGATGAGTACCTTGGCCATGCAACCTGTCCGGAATATTTCCCGATTGTTCCAACCTACTGAAAATACGCCGAATGGATCGAAGATTCAAGCAGCGGCGTAAAGAAGATGGCGACAATCGACACAAAAAAACAAAAAAGATAAAACCAGGCCGCCCGTTCCCCCTGCCAGCCATGGAAGCGGCGCAGGTGCAGATACATGCCGAACAGAAACCAGGTGACCAGCGACCAGATTTCCACCGGATCCCAGCCCCAGAATCTCCCCCAGGACTGGTAGGCCCAGATGGAGCCGGCCAGCATGGCAATGGCCCAGAAGACAAAACCGAAACCAACGAAGCGGTAGGCGTAGAGATCCAGACTGGCCTGCTCGGGCAGTTTCCGGAGCCAGTCGGCCGCCGTTCGCCTGCGCAACAAATAAAAGACCGAAAATCCCAGGGCGATGAGCAGGGTGCCCAGGGCGATCTTATAAAAAGTGACATGCAGAACCAGCCAGACACTGCGAAGGCTCGGCGGCAGCTTCTTAATGCCCGGCTCCATGAACAGCCCCAGGGCGGTGAGCAGAAACACGGCCGGAAACACCACCATGCTCGTCACCCGGACCCGCGGAAAAATTCTGACAAAAACCGAAAACAGGAAAAGGCCAACCCAGGCGTTGGAGGAGAGAACCTCGTAGCGGGTCATGTAGGGCCCGTGTCCGGAGTATTGCCACCGGTAAACCAATGCGGTCCCGTGCACGACAAGGCCGGCGAACATCACCGCATAGCTGGTCCGCTCCGCCTTCTCTTTATTGAAGATGAGGCCGTAGACGTTCATGATGGTCGCCACCACGTAAAAACCGATCGCGAGCCAGAGAACCACCGTTTCGACAAGCAATGGATTACTCATTGTTCCCCTTTGCGGAATGATTGCGGCCAGCCTCGCCCAATGCCCGGATCAATTCCTGCATTTCCCCTTGGTAAAACCCGGCAAACCGCGCGGCAGTCCAGCCGATCAAACAACCATCCCCTGACCTGCGCAGCACGACATCCCGCGGTGGTGTACAATAAATCAACGTAGCGCCCAGAATGATGACAAAAAAACCGAAAAAAACTCCAGCCATGCCGGATTCTTCAACAAAGATGACCCCGGCCCAGTTTTCTGTCCGGCTAAGACGGACCTGGTACGGCCCCAACGTGCCGCTTGCCCCCGGCGCCAGAGACAACTCCGCCGGCTTTTCATCGTCGGCTGCCAGCCGCAGGACAAAAAGCGGCCTCTCGCTGTCCAAGGATTCCTTGCCAACATCGGCATAATATTTGGTCTGAAGCCGGGACAGCAGCCAGGGAAAGACAAAATCCCGATAGCCGGCCGCGTCTTTCTTAAGCGGCCTGGGCAGCATGAGTATCTCCCGGTGCCGCTTGCCATTGGCCTCGACGAATTCCAGAAAAAACGCCCGGCCGGCCGTCGGGCTCTGATACACCTGCAGGCCCTTGTACCGGATTGTCTCATTTATGGCAAGCCGTTGTTCCCGGATCGCGCCACCGGATTCCCCGAATTCTAAAACCGTGGCCAGCTGCTTCAGATCACCGGTCTCCCAGAACTCCGTAACGATCGAGGCCATGCGCACCGCCACGGGCAGGCGGAGCCGTTCGGCCAGCAGGCCGGTTTCCGCCACGGCCAGGGCATCGGCCGGCGTAAAGACCTGCCCCTCGTACAACTCCACAAGCCCCCGCTTCATGGTCAGAAAAACCGTCAGCGCAGCAACGATCACCAGCACCATGCCGAGATGCAGGAGGAAGCGGCCCCAGTATCCCCACGGATGCCGGACAAAGCGTTGAACCTGCTCATCTCCGAACATCCGCCAATAGCCCTTGGCCCGCATCAGGGAAGAGACAGCCGCCTCCCCATGACGGACGGCCAGGAAGTCGCCGGCCGTGGCGGCCGGCGGCCCGAAGGTCAGACGCCATGCTTTACCGAACTGATCGTAACTCGAAACCGCCAGCGATATGGAAAACAGCAATATGGTCAGGCTAAAAAGCGGCGAGGTATAGAGATGATCGAGCCCCAGCGGACCGGCCAACCGTTCCAGAAAGGGATGGGCCGCATACCAGGCGGCCAGGGTTGCCGGCGGGGTCAGAAACCGCTGGGGAAAGAACACCCCGACCAGCAACTCCAGGACCGCCACCCCGATCAGGGAAATAACCACCCGCCGGGATGTGATAAAGCGCTTCAGCCTGTTCATGTCAGTCCGCTCCTTGTTGCCGCACGACTCAAACCTTTCGGCTGAGCAGCCTAAACAGATCCCATTCAAAGGCAAAACCAAAAAACCGCCAATGCCAGCGCAGCAGGGCGCAGACTCGCAGAAACCAGAAAAAAGGATAGTGGTACGTCTTCAGAAACCGCTGCCGGATGGATATTTCCCAGAAAACGAAGCGGGAGAGAAACGAAATATTTTCCAGGGTTCGATTCTCCTGTTTCGTGTACCACGGCAGGTTGCTGCGGTTGAAGACAAAGCCGGTCCAGCCGGCCAGATCACCGGACGCGACCAGGCCATGCATCCTGGCCTCTTCAAAGAGGTCCGTGCCCGGATAGGGCGTGTAGACATTGACCCCTTCAAAGCTCATTGCCGGGTTGATCTCCTTCATCTTATCCATCAGATCGTAGGTCATCTCGCGGTCCTCGTCGGTCTCGAAGAAAAAACCGGCCATGAAGGAAACCGAGACCGGCAGCTCGTACTGTCGTGACAGCCGGGCCGTTGCCAGCAGATCCTCGACCCGGATCTGCTTGTTGATCCGGACAAGAACCGTGGGTGAGCCCGACTCGCCCCCGACAAACAGCAGGGCCAGGCCGCTTTGTTTCAGGAGATCGACCAATTCCGGGGTCAGCCGCTTGAAATAATCCGCCCGGCAGGAACTCTTCCAGCGGAGTTGCAGACCGTGATCGATGATCAGCCGGCAGATGGCAGCCACCCGCTCGAAATCGGTAAAAAAATTGTCGTCGATGAAATGAAAGTCCCTGACCCCGAATTGCCGGTATAAAAGGCACAGCTCCTCAACCACGGCCGCCGGGCTCCTGGCCCGCCACCTGCCGCGGTTGAACCGCTGGTTGTAGCAGAAAGAGCAGGCATGCGGACAGCCGCGGCCGGCCTGCACGGTAAAATCGGTGTATCTGGCCGGTTTAATCAGATGCCAGGCCGGCATCTTCAGGCTGGCAATATCTAAGAGGTCCCGGGCTGGCGTCCGCACCAGCCTCTCCCCATCCCGGTAGCAGATACCTCTGATGGCCGAGAGCGCTGTTTTCCCCTGGCACCAGTCAACGATCTCCCCGATCACCGCCTCGCCCTCGCCCACCACCACCAGATCGATGCCCGGCGCGGCCGCGGCCTGTTTCGGCAAGAGCGAGGCATGAATCCCGCCGAAAACCACCGGCGTCGCCGGCGACAAGAACTTCACCAATTCGATCGCCTCCACGGCGTGGCCCAGCTGCTCGCCAGTCATGGAGGTGATGCCGACAAAC
>MGTE01000068.1:71324-71694 GCA_001799275.1 Deltaproteobacteria bacterium RIFOXYD12_FULL_57_12 | reverse complement strand
GCAGAATAAATATTCCGACGCTTTGGCAGCCTATTCCCAGGCTCAAAAGCTCTCAAAAAACGATTCAGAGGTTCTTTACGCGATTGGCATGATTCATCTTCGCACGCAAAATGCCCAGGAAGCTCTGGCCTATTTACGGCAAGCAGTAGATTTATCTCCTGATATGGTAAAAGCTCAATATGGGCTTGGCGAAACCTATGAATCACTGGGGCAATTCGAAGACGCGTTGTTCCAATATAAAAAATGTCTCGAGAAAAGTCCCAATTTGTCTCAAGCTAATGACCGCATCAGACAGATGGCCTCCAAACTCAGTTTCTCGTATTTCTCGCGAGGTTCCTATTACTACAAGCAAGGGGACTATGAAAAATCT
>MGTE01000068.1:66185-71220 GCA_001799275.1 Deltaproteobacteria bacterium RIFOXYD12_FULL_57_12 | reverse complement strand
CATCCGCCGGGCGGTGCTGGAGTGGGAGCTGGAAGACCGGCTGATCTCCCGCCTGCAATCCTTTCTCCTCGAACTCGGCTACGGCTTCTGCTTTGTGGGCCGCCAGCACCGCCTGATTCTGGGGAAAAAGGAGTATTTCATCGACCTCCTGTTCTACCACCGCTTTCTCAAGGCCTAGGTGGCCTTTGAGCTGAAGGTCGGCCCCTTCGAGCCGGAGTTCGCAGGCAAGATGGATTTCTACCTGAATCTCTTGAATGACAAGGAACGCGGCCCCGACGATCAGCCCTCCATCGGCATCATCCTCTGCGCGGAAAAGGACGACGTGGAGGTCGAATACGCCCTTCGCACCAAAGCCAACCCCATCGGTGTCGCCGCCTACCAGTTGCAGCCCAAACTGCCCGGCGAACTGAAAGGCAAACTGCCCACGGCCAAACAACTCGCCGATCTCGTGCGGGCGGAAATGGGGGGCGGAAAATGAAGACAAGCCTCAAGTCGGGCCGCCCCATCTCCGGGGAAAAAACCGGCCTGAAAAGACCCCGACCTAGTACTTCCTGACAACCACCCTTCCGCTCTCCGCTAGGCTTTCCGGCCGATTTTACGAGGTTACCCCTGATACCGGTACTAGTATTTTTAGTGCTTGATATTCCGAGATATATCTGGTTAACAAACAGAGGTGGCAGTTAGGGGGGCCTTGTTCGGTTATTGTCAGGTTCGCCGGAAATGGAATTGGAAGCAATCCGCAGCCAAAAAGCGGAGCGGATCGACGATGGGAAAAACGTATTGTCCGCAGTAGATAAGCGAGAAAGTTGTATGGGATTGAATGTGGGGATTTTGTCAACTTAGCCCCCTGGCTTGTCTCAAGCTGTAGGAGGAAAAACAATGCATATAACCCCGGACGACGTTGAGTACGTTCTGGATGGTATAAATGGCAATGCTCAGCTCACCCCCTCCAACGGAGATATCATTGCAGCGTTCCTTGAACTATTGAAAGAAGTAGAACCAGATTTGGTGTTTACTGATCCTCAAGCTCGTGCGAAATTCGTCAGGAAACGCGAGTCTGCATAACGCATTGCAAATACTGAGGTTCCGCTCGGGCGCTCCTTTTCGCCCCCAGCGGCGCTCACTATCTACGCCAACGACCTTTACGAAATCTGCCAACTTGCAAGGTTAGCGTATTGTCCGGGATCCGCTCGTAGCGGAACATGCCTGGATCTCAGCTTCATGGGCTCCGACGCTCTTCGACAGGTAGTTGAATCGGATCATTCTACTATGTTTGTCCAGCTCAAGACGGAGCAATATAAGGCCGCCGTGGTTTTCGCAGGGTCAGTGGTAGAAGCGCTACTTATCTTTGCTTTGCGACGCATTAAGAGTCCGGTTGCACCCAGCAGTTTCGCTAAGGGAAAGGCCGTAGATGAATGGCGATTGGTCGATCTCCTAAATGCAGCAAAAAATGAAAATGTGATTACGGAGACAGCCCACAAAGCCGCCGATGCCGTTCGTGATTCTCGGAATCTTATTCACCCCAATAGAGTGGTGGCTAATCATCTATCAGCTGACCGTGGACTTGCCATTATAGCCCAGGGAACGGTTGAGAAGGTCTGTTTTGAAGTGGCAAATTGGTGTGAGAAGAATCCGGAGCAATTGTGAAAGATTTTAGGGCAAGAGTATTCATCAGACGGCGAGAAAACGCGGCGGCACTGACGCGGCAAGTTTATTGACGCCGCTGGTGATGCAGGTCGATGGCCCCCAACACCTTACTACTCAGACCGGAGAATTCACCTTGGACTTGATCGCTCAATTCGTATCGCGGTACCGTAAAGAGTACGATTTTTACGAGCAGGCGTGCCGTATGGCGGCACAGGTTCTGGACTCAAACCTCCAGTCCGCCGGTGTACGAGCCGATCGTCACTTCGCGAGCGAAGAATCCAGCGCGACTCGAAACCAAGGTTCGCCAACGCGCAGCCAAGAAAGTTTACAACACGGTCGAAGATGTCTACGAAGACATTGTCGACTTGGCTGGAGTCCGGGTAGCACTGTACTTTCCTGCTGAACGCGAGGAAGTCGGTAGAATCATCAAGTCGCTATTTGTGCCCGTCGCTGATCCAAAAGAATTCCCTACCACTGCGCAACCGTCATATAAGAAGCGATTCTCAGGATACTGGGCAACACACTACCGCGTTCGCCTGCCCGAGACACTTCTCAACGAGTCCCAGAAGCGCTATGCAGAGGCTTGCGTTGAGATTCAAGTTGCATCTGTTCTTATGCATGCATGGTCAGAGGTTGAACACGACCTGGTTTACAAGCCGCTGCAAGGTCTGCTCTCTGCCGACGAGTATGCAATCCTCGACGAACTGAACGGCTTAGTCTTGGCGGGCGAAATCGCGTTAGAGCGCCTGCAGCGAGCTGGCGACCTTCGCGTATCTGCTCATGATCGCGAGTACACAAACCACTACGACCTTGCTTCCTCACTCCTGGAAATGGCTCGCGACAAGCTCTCGGGTCTAAACGTGCACGAGGCAGTGATTGGGCGAGTCGATCTGCTCTTCTACCTGCTGAAGGATCTTCAGCTGAATACGCCAGAGCAGCTTGCGAAGTATGTAGCCGCGCTCCACACTGATTTCGAGCGCCGACCGTTGGCCGAACAAGTCATCGACCAAGTCCTGTCCGAAGATACGGCGCGCTATTCAGCATTCGAGCAGATTCGACTGTTCGACGTGCCGGTAACTGCCATAAGCCCAACGGACTTTCCGCGAGTTACGCAGAGCGAAGCCATTGGACAGTTCATGTCGTTGTGGATCGAGTACGAGAAGATGATCCGAACCTATGTCGAGGCAAAGGGTGCCAGTGGAATCGGCGTGCCGTCCATGCGTTTGCTTCGATTCATCGAGAATGTTCCCGGCGAGGTCACCGAGGCAGCCGAACGCATTCGACGATTCCGGAACCAACTGGTACACGGCATCGAAGTTCCTGATGCTGAGTTCATTCGATTGCAGACCGCAGAACTCCGCCTCGTATTCGACAAGCTCCGCGAGATTATGGAGCCTGCACCTAAGCCCAAGCGCCGTGCGCCGCGAAAGATGAGTCGTTGATGCCGGGTGGGAGCATGGGGACATAAAATTATAAAATTGGCGTTGTTTATTTGTATATTATGGTCCAACAGTGCCGGTTTGTTCTTTGCCATTAAACCCCCTCTGCTGGCGGTAACGCAGACTCCAGCTCGACCGACACAGATTCACCTGTGGTTGTGGTGGGCTGCTGGTCATGACTTAGGGCCGCGGCAAGAAATAATCATCTAGTCTTGTTTGTCTTCCGGCTCGTCTTCTGCGTTGCAGCAAGGGTTACATAACGCTGCTATGCGTCCCGTGCTATGCCTTGAAGCCGAACCGGAATCCGGCGCAATCTTTGGACAATTATTTCTTGCCGAGGCCCTTATGCTTTTCTGTCCCGCTTGGGGTCAACCAGAATCACCTTGACATGGCAGGCCTTCAAACGTACAGTTGAAATGCACATTCTGTATGGAGGTATCCCATGATTCGAGTTAATGTCACTGAATTTCGCAACCATCTCCCAACCTATCTCGGGAAAGTAAAAACCGGTGAGGAGGTGGCGGTAACAGTGCGGGGAAAAGTCATCGCCCGGCTGGTGCCGGAAGTGGATGAATGCAGCGCGGCGCGTCAGCGTCTGGAGGCGATCAGGAAAGCCAGTTGGGTCGGGGATGTGGTCTCGCCAACAGGCGAGGCCTGGGAGGCGGGGGGCGGGGCGTGATCCTCCTTGATACCTGCGTTATGATTTATGATGCACTGACGCCGGAACAGCTCAGCCGTCGTGCGGTTGCGGAACTGGGCAAGGGAAGACTTGCCGGCAACCTTGCCTGCAGTGATATTTCACTCTGGGAAATCGCAATGCTCATGAGTAAGGGAAGGGTCAAGCCGGCAATGCCACCGCAGGATTTTCTGGTCGACGTGGTTGCGGCAAACAGGCTGCGCGTGCTGCCGATAACCCCTGGAATCGCCTTTCATGCGAGTTACCATGCCGATCTTACCGATGGGGACTCCGCCGACAGAATCATTGCCGCCACTGCCCTGTACCACAAGGCATCTCTGCTGACGAGCGACACCAGGTTGCGGGAGCTAAAGAACCTGAAAACTATATGGTGAGCCAATCGCCATCCCCTGTCAGAACACAGTTCAACACGCTGAATATATCAGCGTTTATTTAACTGACACAGAAATTTGAACACCCTCGCTCTCGAGGTCGGTTGGTGCTTACCAATTAACCATAACGAGGCCACCCTGCCTCATTCAAATCTGCGAAAATATTTTCGCGTTATCCTGAAAAAGTCGGCTCTTTTCCCTTAATTGAGTAGCCCCCTGTTAAGCCTGGCTTTTCCAGAGTCATTTTCGGCTTTTTCAGCTCTACATTCGAGGCGTTAGCTCTGCAACCACCAACCTAAAGGGAGGATGAAAATGAGCGAAAACAGCAAGTGTCCAGTAACAGGCAAATCTGGTAGAACCAGTTCCGGCAGAGGCACATCGAATCGCGATTGGTGGCCCAAACAGCTGCACCTTGGTATCCTGCACCAGCACGCACCGGCCTCCAACCCGATGGGCCCCGATTTCAATTACGCCAAAGAATTCAAGAAGCTTGATCTGGCCGCCTTGAAGAAGGACCTATCCGAGCTGATGAGCGACTCGCAGGACTGGTGGCCAGCTGACTGGGGCCATTATGGCGGCCTGTTCATCCGCATGGCCTGGCACAGCGCCGGCACGTACCGCACCGGTGACGGTCGCGGTGGCGGCGGCACCGGCAACCAGCGTTTTGCGCCGGTCAACAGCTGGCCCGACAACGGCAACCTGGACAAGGCGCGCCGCCTGCTCTGGCCAATCAAAAAGAAATACGGCAACAAAATCTCCTGGGCCGACCTGATGATTCTGGCCGGCAACGTGGCGCTGGAATCCATGGGCTTCAAGACCTTTGGTTTCGGCGGTGGTCGCGTGGATATCTGGCAGCCCGAGGAAGACATCTACTGGGGGTC
>MGTE01000068.1:36717-66133 GCA_001799275.1 Deltaproteobacteria bacterium RIFOXYD12_FULL_57_12 | reverse complement strand
CCCGACCCCGTGGCCTCGGGCCGCGATGTGCGTGAGACCTTTGGCCGCATGGGCATGAACGATGAAGAAACCGTCGCGCTCACCGCCGGCGGTCACACCTTTGGCAAGGCGCACGGCGCGGGCGACCCGAAACTGATGGGCCCCGAGCCTGAGGCTGCCCCTCTGGAAGAAATGGGCCTGGGCTGGAAGAACAGCTTTGGCACCGGCAAGGGCGTGCACACCACCACCAGCGGCATCGAAGGCGCTTGGAAGCCCAACCCCACCCAATGGGACAACGGCTACTTCGACATGCTGTTCGGCTACGAGTGGGAGCTGGTCAAGAGCCCGGCCGGCGCGCAGCAGTGGCT
The DNA here is from genome assembly GCA_001799275.1 of Deltaproteobacteria bacterium RIFOXYD12_FULL_57_12. Classification (GTDB taxonomy): domain Bacteria; phylum Desulfobacterota; class Desulfobulbia; order Desulfobulbales; family BM004; genus YD12-FULL-57-12. Next base: position 65,786 of record MGTE01000068.1, on the reverse strand, counting down.
GGCCAAGGACGTGAAGCCGGAACACATGATTCCCGACGCCCACGACCCATCGAAGAAGCACCGGCCCATGATGACCACGGCAGATCTGTCGCTGCGCTTCGACCCGATCTACGAGCCCATTGCGCGCCGCTTCCACCAGGACCCGCAGGCCTTTGCCGACGCTTTCGCCCGCGCCTGGTTCAAGCTGACCCACCGCGACATGGGTCCAAAAGTCCGCTACCTCGGCCCTGAAGTCCCGGCTGAAGACCTGATCTGGCAAGACCCGCTCTCTGCCGTCGATCACGCCCTGATCAACGCCAAGGACATTGCCGATCTCAAGGCCAGGGTTTTGGCCTCGGGCCTGTCGGTGGCGGAACTGGTTTGCACCGCCTGGGCCTCGGCCTCTACTTTCCGTGGATCGGACAAGCGCGGCGGCGCCAACGGCGCGCGCATTCGCCTGGCGCCGCAAAAGGACTGGGAAGCCAACCAGCCGACGCAACTGGCCAAGGTGTTGGGCGTGCTCGAAACCATCCAGCGGGCCTTCAACGGCGCCCAGACGGGCGGCAAAAAAATCTCCATGGCAGACCTTATCGTGCTGGCCGGCGGCGCAGCGATTGAAGCGGCGGCCAAGGCTGCCGGTCACGCGGTGGAGGTGCCCTTCACCCCGGGTCGCACCGACGTCTCCCAAGACCAGACTGATGTAAAATCGTTCGCCGCGCTGAAGCCCGAGGCGGACGGTTTCCGCAATTACCAGAGGGAGGCCTTCACCGTGTCGGCCGAGGAAATGCTGGTGGACAAGGCGCACCTCCTGACCCTGAGTGCGCCCGAGATGACCGTGCTTGTCGGCGGCCTGCGCGTGCTGGACGCCAACGTAGGCCAGTCGCCGCATGGCGTGTTCACGAAACGGCCTGGGACGCTGAGCAACGACTTCTTCGTCAACCTGCTCGACATGGACACCGTGTGGAAGCCCACGTCCGATGCCAGGGACACGTTCGAAGGGCGCGACCGCAATACGGGCGCGCGTAACTGGACCGCTACCCGGGTTGACCTGGTATTCGGCTCCAACTCGCAGCTGCGCGCCCTGGCCGAGGTCTATGCCCAGGATGATGCAAAGGGAAAGTTCGTGCGTGATTTTGTCGCGGCCTGGAACAAGGTCATGAACCTTGACCGCTTCGACCTTGCCTGATCGTGGCATAAAGGTCGGCATGGGCTTCTAACCGGGAGAAAAAACAGTAAGCTAACCATATGGATGGATGCGACATTTTTTTGTCGCATCCATCCATTGTTCATGTAGGCGCGGGATGGGCATATAGGGTTTTGCTTCGCGGGGTTCATTCCCCGGGCGAGGATGAGGTTGCCCCCCTTGGCCGGGTGACGGGCAACTGTCATGCAAGGTTGTTGGGGGGAAAGGGGTCGAGGTGCCCCTGACCTACCCGGTGCTTCAATAGAACACTTTACCTGGACAAAATAAAACTTGGAGCTTGAATACGTTGAGTGACAACATACCTCCTGAAGAACTGAATTTTCGTTGGGATCGCTGCAGAACTCTCCTGCAACGATTTATCCCGCAGGCTCAGGGAATATTGGTCTTCTCGCGTTTAAATATTTATTATTTGAGCGGTTCTTTTGTCAGTGGAGTTTTATGGTTGCCGCTCGACGGTGAGCCAATCTTATTTTGCAGGCGCGGAGTTGAAAGAGCGAAGATAGAGTCCCCTCTAAAAAATATATATAATTTCAAATCCTATGGAGACATTAATGTAATTGTTAAAGAGTCAGGCAATCCCTTGCCGAAGGTCGTTGCGGCCGAGATGAATGGGCTGTCCTGGGCTCTCTCTCAAAGTCTCACTAAGCATTTGGCAGATCAACAGTTTGTATCAGCCGATAAAATTATAGGAATGAGTCGCGCCAAAAAGTCAAAATGGGAACTCAACATCCTGCGAGAGGCTGGTTCCAGGCATGCGCGATGTTTAACCGAGCTGCTCCCGCCACATCTCCACGAGGGAATAAGTGAGCTTGAAATATGTCATAAAATTTCAGAGTTGTTCTTATCGCAAGGGCACCATGGAATTTTACGAATGGAGAACTATGGTGAGGAAATATTTCTTGGCCATATATCTGTCGGCGACAGTGCCAATTATCCAAGTGTGTTTAATGGCCCTGTGGGTTTGAAAGGGGTTCATCCGGCCACACCTTATATGGGGTCTGCTGAGGTTCAATGGACCACCGGCAAACCGTTAATTATTGATAACGGTTTTACTTGGGAAGGATACATGACCGATAAAACGCAAGTTTATTGGCTTGGAGATAAAAAGCATATCCCAAGGGATGCTTTAAAGGCACATGACTTTTGCATAGATCTCCAGGCTAACATCGCAAAAGTACTCAGGCCGGGCACACCACCAAGTGAAATCTGGAACCATTGCCTGGCTGCGGTTGCAACCTCAGAGTGGCATGAAGGCTTCATGGGCTATGGGAAAAACAAGGTGTTCTTTGTTGGGCATGGGATCGGCCTTGCCATTGATGAATATCCCGCCTTGGCTTCAGGTTTTGATTTGCCGCTTGAAGAAGGAATGACCCTCGCGGTCGAACCTAAAATTGGCATCCCAGGTTTTGGGATGGTTGGTGTCGAAAACACTTTTGAGGTGACAGCCGAGGGTGGAAAATGCTTAACCGGTGACCACTTCGATATATTGGCAATAACATGACAATCGGCTACCCCAGCCTAACCCCGATAAACGGGATAAGTACCTTCACGAAATAATTTTCTGCCAAAAACGCGCAGAATATTATTTCTAAGGTACTAAAAAATGCAGGGTTGGCCAGAGACTAACATGGAACAATTGAGTGGCGTTCCCAGCATGATCCGTTTGTTCGTTTTCATTCGTTGTTTCGCGCTTGCGGGTCCGGCCAGCGCGGGGCGACTACTTGAAGTTTATGACCATTTGCCGATTGCCGATCAGAAGCGATTTGTGACAATGGGCCAGCTCGTAACACGAGACAAGTGGTGACCAACTAACCCCAAACAACGAGGATGCCAATGATCAAGTCTCTCGCCGCCCCAAGTAAAATTATGCTGTTCTGTGTTGTCTTTTCCATGTTCGTCGACTCCGCCCTAGCCGCTGACAAGTTGACGCGGATCGCCGAGAATGTCTTTGCCTTCGTGGACACCAAACAGAGTTCCAAGGACAATAGCTTCGGAGCCAACGCCGGCATCATCATCGGCCGTGATGGCATTGCGGTCGTTGATACGCTGGTCTCCGCCAAGGAGGCGAGGCGGTTCATCAAGGCCATCAGGGCCGTGTCCAAGAAGCCGATCAAGTACGTGATCAATACCCACTACCACCTTGATCATGCCTTTGGCAATGCCGAGTTCGTTAAGCTGGGGGCAGTGGTCATTGCCCAGGAGAACGACAAGCAGACCATGGCAAAGACGGCCGAGGAGACCCTCAAGAATGCCGGCGAATACGGACTGACGCCGGAGGATATGAAGGGTACGACGATCGCCTATCCGGTGCTGAGCTATGGCGACCGGCTGACCATTGATCTCGGCAATCAGCTTGTCGAACTCCGCCATGCCCGCCCCTCCCACACCGATGGCGACACCCTGGTCTTTCTGCCGGACAAGAAGGTCTTCTTTGCCGGCGATATCCTGTTCACGAATTACCACCCGTTCCTGGCCGAAGGCAACATCGAGGAGTGGTGCGACGAACTGGACGACCTCCAGGCCATGGACGCCGAGGTGATCATCCCCGGCCACGGTCCCATCTCTGGCAAGAAGGACCTGGCGGACATGAAACAGTACCTCCTGCAGTTCGACCAGCAGGCGAAAGCGCTGGCCACCCAGGGCACAGATCCACAAGCGCTTGCGGACGAAATGCTCAAGACCCTACCCCAACGGGCCGAGGGCGCCTGGCTCATCAGCGCGAATCTGAAAATGAAATACCTCAAGCAGTGATGGCCGTGGCGCGTGATTGATTTGGTGTCCACTATTGACGACCGACCTCACAATTTAAGAGGGTTTTCTATTTACTCGTATTAAGAGGTATAGTGGAAATAGTTGTTGTTTCAATAGCCGCACTATTCGCCTCAGCGTTAACCCTTTTCTCCGGGTTTGGCCTTGGGACATTGCTCATGCCTGTTGTCGCGATTTTTTTCCCTGTTGAAGTCGCGATTGCGATTACGGCCATGGTGCATTTAGCAAACAATGTATTCAAGGTTGCTTTGCTTGGGAAGAAAGCCAACCGATCTGTGCTGTTGCGCTTCGGCATTCCGGCTGTTGTTTCAGCATTCTTGGGCGCCGTGCTTCTTGGATGGCTTTCGGACGTTTCCTCGCTTTTTGAGTATGCGGCGTTCGGAAACCAAATACAAGTGTCGCCACTAAAGCTGGTCGTGGGAATTCTAATTTTGGTTTTTGTTATTTTTGAGTTGTCGCCTAAGTTCTCGGCCATTGCACTGGACAAAAAATTCCTTCCATATGGCGGCGTGGTCAGCGGGTTTTTTGGTGGTTTGTCTGGACATCAAGGTGCATTCAGAAGCATGTTTTTACTCAAGGCCGGACTCAACAAAGCGGAATTCGTGGCAACTGGCGTGATGCTGGCTGTGATGGTCGATATGTCGCGTATCCTGATCTATGGTTGGGAGATGTCCGGGCAACACCGCGGCAGCGGCATCGAATGGCCGCTGGTTATTGCGGCGTCCGTATCAGCATTCATTGGTGCATATTTCGGCTCGAAGCTGCTCAAGAAAATCACCATCCGCGCCATACAGCTCGCAGTGTCAGCACTGCTAGTCGTGGTTTCTCTGGGGTTAATTGCGGGGGTGCTGTAATACGTCAGGAGGATGCCGTGGAGAAGATGGATCTAAAGAAGACGCTCAAGCACTTGTATCAGCCCTCGGCCAAGGAAGTTGTTCGCGTCGATGTTCCAGCAATGAATTTTCTCATGGTTGATGGCATGGGAGACCCAAATACTTCACAGCCGTTCGCCGATGCAGTTGAGGTTTTGTTTTCACTTTCATACACGTTGAAATTCATGATCAAAAAAGGTCAATTGGCGATTGATTATGGGGTGTTGCCACTGGAAGGGCTTTGGTGGGCCGATGACATGTCAGCATTTGCGGATGGCGACAAATCCAGGTGGAAGTGGACGGCGATGATTATGCAGCCGGACTTTGTTACCAAAGAAATGGTCGGGTTGGCCATTGCTGATGTGAAAAAAAGAAAGAAGTTCCCCGCGCTTTCGAGTGTCCGCTTTGAGTCCTTTTCGGAAGGTGTCTGTGCACAGATCATGCACATCGGTCCTTTTTCGGAAGAAGGGCCTACTATCGAGAAAGTGCATCAGTTTATTGAAGGCTGCGGCGGTAAACGAACCGGAAAACATCATGAAATCTATTTGAGCGATATAAGGAGGGCCGATCCGGTAAAATGGAAAACCGTCATCAGGCAACCGATGCGATAGTGGCAAAAAATGGCTGATAGAACCCTTCCCGCTCAGCCGTTCTTGACCAGCAGACCGGGATTTTTGCGCAGTTCTTCCAGCAGCGCATCGGGGTTCGGGCTGTTCAGCACCATCAGATTCATGAAATGCTGGTAAACGCCGATGTCCATGGCAATGAACTGCAGGCCGAGGCCGGCATCGCCCTGATGCACCACCCGGCACTCGAACTCGATCGCCAGCCTGGGTTCGCGGCTGTGCATGATGAGCGCCAGCTCAAGCAACTCCCCGGCCGTTATGGCCAGTTGTCCTGCAACTCCGACCAGCATTCCCCCGAAGCTGATATTCCTTGTCCAGCCCTTGTGAACAGAGCCGTCCGCCAGCGTGAGTTCCACATCCATGGCCAGGGGCAGACGGGTATGCTTGCGGTGTTCTATGCCGGCCATCAATAACTCTCCGGGATTCCTTGCTTGATCAGGGCGTTGTCCGCTCCTTGCAAGAGGGGCGGCGGCCGCATGCAAGACGATTAACTTTACAGGAGGTTGCCGGGTTAAAGCAACAGCAAATTACAGGTCATGCCCAGGTAAGGCCAGCGGTCACAGGGCTGCCGCGCCCGGCGTGCGCGGAAAAGGAATCACCTCACGGATATTGGCCATGCCGGTTACGAATTGGATGAGCCGTTCAAAGCCGAGCCCGAAGCCGGCGTGCGGCGCCGTACCGAATCGGCGCAGATCCAGATACCACTGGTAGTCGTCCGGGTTGACCCCGGTTTCCGTCATGCGGGTGAGCAGCATGTCATAGCGTTCCTCGCGCTGGCTGCCGCCGACCATTTCGCCGAGGCCCGGAAAAAGGATGTCCATGGCCGCCACGGTTTTTTCATCGTTGACCCGCATGTAAAAGGGCTTGATCGCCCGGGGATAGTCGGTGACCACGAGCGGCCGTTTGAATATCTCCTCGGTTAGATAGCGTTCGTGTTCCGATTGCAGATCAATACCCCAGGACACGGGAAATTCAAAGGCCCGGCCGGCGCGCTGCAGTCGTTCTACTGCCTCGGTATAGGAGATGCGGGCAAACTCCTGCTCCAGAACGCCGGACAGTTTTGCAATAAGCTCCTTGTCGATGAAGCGGTTGAAGAGTTCGATATCCTCCTGGCAGTGCTCAAGGGCATAGGCGATCAGGTACTTGAGCAGGGCCTCGGCCACGTCGATATCGCCCTGCAGGTCGCAGAAGGCCATTTCCGGCTCGATCATCCAGAACTCGGCGAGATGGCGGCTGGTATTGGAATTCTCGGCCCGGAAGGTTGGCCCGAAGGTGTAGACCCGGCCCAGGGCCAGGGCATAGACTTCCGCCTCCAGCTGGCCGCTTACCGTCAGGCTGGCCGGCCGGCCGAAGAAATCCTTGGCAAAGTCGACGCGGCCGGTGGCGGTTCGGGGCGGATTGTCCAGGTCAAGGGCCGTGACCGTGAACATCTCGCCGGCACCTTCGCAGTCACTGGTGGTGATGATCGGGGTATGGACATAATAAAATCCCTGCTCCTGGAAGAAGCGATGCACGGCAAAGGAGAGCGCACTGCGGATGCGGGCCACGCTGCCCAGGCTGTTGGTCCTGGGCCGCAGATGGGCGATGGAGCGCAGGAATTCAAAGGAGTGGTGCTTTTTCTGCAAGGGATAGGATTCGGCAGGGGCCCAGCCGTAAACCTCGATTTCGCGGGCCTGAAGTTCTACCTCCTGGCCCTTGGCCGGCGACCGGGCAAGTTCGCCTTTAACCCGCAGGGAACAGCCCGTGGTGATCTTTTTAACGTCGGTTGCGAAATTGGCCAGGCCCGGGCTGGCAAGCACCTGCAGATTCGCCAGGCAGGAGCCGTCGTTGATTTCGAGAAAGGACAAGTCCTTGGCGTCGCGCCGGGTTTTCACCCAGCCCTTCACCTCAACGGTCCGGCCGATCGGCAGGGTTTTCAGGAGGTCGGCAATGCGCTGGTGGCTGTTCATTTTTCTTTATTCCATTTTGTGGATAATCGGGGCGGCAGGCGACAGTTCGATCTGGGCGCCGGGGCCGGCTGCGAGCAGCCGGGCGGCGTTGCCCAGATTGATGGCGACTTCCAGATAAGCACGGCTGTTGAACAGACAGAGCAACTCACCGGGGCCGACCTCTGCATAGGCCGCGCGGATGCCCCGGATGTGTCGCGTGTTGATAGTTGTCACGACATTATTTCCCTCGATTGCTAACTGCTGCAGATCGGTGCGTGTGATGTTGGTTGTCAGGTTACCGAAGTGGTCGGTTGTGAGCACTTCGCCGATGATGCGGCCTGGTTCGCGCTGCACGGGCGGGATCGCCAGGTGGACGAGTTTCTGGCGGTCCAACTGGCGGCCGACGGCGGAAACCGCCAGGCCGGTGGCAAGGCGGGCTGCTACCGGCGCCAGGATGTCGCGGCCGTGAAATGTAGGGCTAATGGGCTGTAAAAAAAACTCCCGGCATTCCACGGCATAGGCGGCCTCGAAGATTTCCTCAGCGTATAGCGGCGTGAACAGGCCGTTGTCCGGCCCCAGAAAGAGATGACCTGCCGCCCTGACCAGGATGAGCAGTCTGGCGCTGCCAACGCCGGGATCGACCACGGCGAGGTGGATGGTATCGGCTGGAAAATATTGGTAGGCGGCATTGAGGAGCAGGCTGGCCCGCCGGATGTCCTGGGGCGGGATCTGGTGCGACAGATCGACGATCCGGACGAGGGGGGCATGGGTAAGAATAATACCTTTCATGACCCCGACAAATTCATCGGTCAGTCCGAAGTCTGTGGTGAGTGTAATGATTCTATGCATGGTTTGCGGCTGGCTCGTTGCCTTGTTCGGCAAGATGTCTTACCATGTTGAGAAACGCCGGGCCGTTCAGGCCGGCTCGGCGCCTCTCTGCCTGATCTCTGCTCTGGATACCCGAAAGCCGTCCGGTGGGCAAGTGATAAAATGTCAATGTCCTTCGCACTGTTAAGGAGGCGCCCATGAACATCCGCAAGAATTCCCGACTTTTTCACGCCCTCAACGACCCTGAGACGTTTGCCCTGACCTTCGAACTGGTGCCGGGCCGGGGCGGGCAGACCAGGGAAATAAACCGGATACTTGCCCTGGCAAGAGAGATTGCCGCGGACGGCCGGTTTCATGCGGTGAGCATTACCGAGAATGCCGGGGGCCACCCGGCCCTGTCGCCGGAGGTCCTTGGCAAGGAAATCCAGGCCATGGGCCCGGATGTCATCATCCATTTCTCCTGCAAGGATAAAAATCGCAACCAGATGGAGAGCCTGCTTTTTTCCTGGGATCGGCAGGAGCTGCACAACCTGCTGGTCATTGCCGGCGATTATCCAAAAGTTGGTTTTCGCGGTCACCCGAAACCAGTGTTCGATCTGGATACGATCCAGGCCCTAGATCTGCTGACCGCAATGAACCGGGCCGACGACGACCGCACCGCGGCCGAAGGTGGCAGCCAGGCCGGCCGGTCAGCTTCTTTTTTGAAAGGGGTGGCGGTCTCGCCCTTCAAGCTGCTGGAAGCGGAACTTGTCATGCAGTATTACAAGCTGCACAGAAAGGTGGCCGCCGGCGCCGATTTTGTCATCACCCAGCTGGGGTTTGATGGTAGGAAGTTCCATGAACTGCTGCTCTATATGCGGCAGAACCAGCTAAATATCCCTGTGCTGGGCAATGTTTTCATCCCCACCCTGCCGGTGGTGGAACTCATGTACCAGGGCAAGTTGCCAGGCTGTGTGATTCCGGAGGCCCTCTACGAGCAGTTTCAATGGGAGGCGCGGACCGCGGACCGCGGCAGGAAGGCGCGGCTGCTGCGGGCGGCCCGGCTGCTGGCGGTGCTGAAGGGGCTTGGTTATGCCGGTGCCCATATCGGCGGCCCTGGTCTCAGCTTTGCGGATCTCGATTTCGTATTGCAACAGGCTGAGGATTTCAGCAGCCACTGGCAGGAGTGTCTTGCCGAATTGACCTTCTGGCCCCGTGATGCTTTTTATTATTACGAAAAAGACGCCGAGACCGGCCTGAACCGGCCGGAGCCGGCTACCAGGCCGCGGCCGGTTTCGGCCGGTCTGGCCTATTTCCTGGCCAGCCGGGTGCACGATCTGGCCTTTGAGCCGATGGGCCAGCTTTACGAGCCGGCGAAAAAGATCTGCCTGGCCATGGAAGCAGGCCGCCTGCATGGCCTCCTGGACCGCTTCGAGTACCTGGTCAAGGTGGTGCTTTTCAGCTGCCAGAACTGCGGGGACTGCACTCTGGCCGACCTGGCCTTTCTCTGCCCGCAGTCGGGTTGCGCCAAATACCTGTTGAACGGGCCCTGTGGCGGCAGCCGAGACGGCTGGTGTGAGGTCTATCCGGGCAAGAAGCGTTGTCTCTACGTGCAGGTCTATGAGCGCCTCAAGGCCATCGGCCGGGATCAGGGAATGGCCGTCGGTTTTGTGCCGCCCCGGAACTGGGGCCTTAATAATACATCTTCATGGGTCAATTATTTCAGTGGGTTGGATCATACGGCGGCCGAGAACGAGGCGGAGTAGGGGTTGTGGCGGCGGGGAAAAATGTGAAAAAATACTTTCGCTATCGCAAAAAATAGTTATATAAATGCTTTTCTTTTTTTTGCGAGACCGGATTTGGCTCGAAATATAATCTGAGGAAACAGCAGTGATTGGAAGTCAAGAGAGCCGTCAGCGGCCACGAGAGGAATGCGGCGTCTGCGGAATTTACGGTCATCCGGACGCTGCCAAGCTTACCTATTTCGGTTTGTACGCCCTGCAGCACCGTGGTCAGGAAAGTGCCGGCATCGTTGTTTCCGACGGTACCCTGGTCTCCCAGCACAAGGCCATGGGGCTGGTGGCCGAGGTGTTCAGCGAGAAGATCCTGCAGGGCCTGCAGGGTCATCTGGCAGTGGGACATGTCCGCTATTCCACTACCGGCGCCTCCAATATCGTGAATGCCCAACCCTTTACGGTCACCCACCGGGGTGGCACCCTGGCCGTGGCCCATAACGGCAACCTGGTCAATACCCGTGCCCTACGCGACGAACTGGAAGACAGGGGCTCGATCTTCCAGACCACCATGGACAGCGAGGTGGTGGTGCATCTCCTGGCTCGTTCGGCAGCCAAGGGTCTGGAGAAGGCCATCGAAGAAACTTTCGCCAAGATTAAAGGCGCCTATTCGATTCTGCTCATGACCCAGGACCAGTTGGTGGCGGTGCGTGATCCGGGCGGTTTTAGGCCGCTCTGCCTCGGCAAGCTGACCAACGGCTCCTATATCGTCGCCTCGGAGACCTGCGCCCTTGATCTGGTGGAGGCCCAGTATGTCCGGGATGTGGAGCCGGGTGAGGTTTTAATCATCGACAAGCACGGCGTGAAATCCCTCTTCCCGTGGCCAAGACAGCCCAAGAGTTTCTGCATTTTTGAACAGGTTTATTTTTCCCGGCCGGACAGCGATATTTTCGGGATCAACGTCTACCAGAGTCGCAAGCGGATGGGCGAGATTCTGGCGCAGGAGTGCAGTGTTGACGCGGATTTCGTCATGCCTTTTCCCGACTCCGGCAACTATGCTGCCCTCGGTTACTCACAGGCCTCGGGCATCCCCCTGGAGATGGGCGTCATCCGCAACCATTATGTGGGCCGGACCTTTATCCAGCCGACCCAGTCCATGCGGGACTTCAGCGTCCGGGTGAAGTTGAATCCGGTGCGTTCCTTGCTGAAGGGCAAGCGGGTGATTATTATCGAGGACTCGATCATCCGCGGCACCACCGGCCGCAGCCGGATCCGTTCCCTGAAGGCGGCCGGGGTCAAGGAGGTGCATATGCTGATCAGTTGCCCGCCCACCCGCCATCCCTGCTATTACGGGATCGATTTTGCCTCCCGCGGCGAGCTGATCGCCGCGGTGAAGTCGGTAGAGGAGATTCGGAAGTTTCTTGATCTGGATACGTTATACTATCTGAGTCTGGAGGGTTTGGTGCGGGCCGTCGGCGGCGCGCCGGAGTCCTTCTGCAAGGCCTGTTTTGACGGCAATTATCCGATTGCGCCGGATACCACCTTTCAGAAATTGAGCCTCGGCTGATGGGTTTTTACTGACCAGCCCGGCAGTTCCTGGCTGGTCTTGTACCGAAAAAAGCCCCTGTCGACAGGGGCTTTTTTTTGTGGGATGCACTGGCTGGCGGTATCAGCTGTGTAACCCCTGCCTGGTAACCGTCCAGCAGTGCCCCTGATGTGGGCAAGCAGGCTGGTGAACTATAGTAGACCTATGTAAACCAGCCTGATCGCGCGCAGATGGGGTGCTGCTGAACGGTTACTCAGCTGCGGATCAGTTCGGCGATCTGGAAGGCGAGTTCCAGACTCTGCTCGGCATTGAGCCGGGGATCGCAGTTGGTCAGGTAGTTTTCCTGGAGATGATGGTCCAGGATGTTGCGGCCGCCACCGGTGCACTCGGTGACATCCTCGCCGGTCAGTTCGAAATGCACGCCGCCCGGGTTGGTGCCTTCGGCCCAATGGATTTCGAAGAAGCAGCGGATTTCCTCCATGATCTCGTCGAAATTCCTGGTCTTGTGGCCGGAGGCGGCGGTATAGGTGTTGCCGTGCATGGGGTCGCAGCTCCAGACCACCTGGTGGCCGGCTCTGCTGATTGCCTGGAGAAGCGGGGGCAGATACTGGGCGATTTTTTTGGCGCCGAACCGGGTAATCAGCGTCATCCTGCCCGGCTCATTTTCCGGGTTCAGTCTGTCCAGAATTCTCTTGATATCATCGATATCGTACGACGGTCCGACCTTCATGCCGAGCGGGTTCAGAACGCCCCGGAAGAACTCGACATGAGCGCCATCCACCTGCCGGGTCCGATCACCGATCCAGAGCATGTGGGCGCTGCAGTCGTACCAGCCGCCGGCGGTGGAATCCTGCCGGGTCATGGCCTCTTCGTAGCCGAGGAGCAGGGCCTCATGCGAGGTGTAGAAATCGGCCTGGTTGATCTGCGGCGTGTCGGTGTCCAGCCCGATAACCCGCATGAAATCGATCGCCTGGCTGATATGTTTGGCCAGGCGTTCGTAGGATTGGCCCATGGGCGAACGCTTGACGAATTCGTTGTTCCAGGCATGCACCCGGTGCAGGGCCGCATAGCCGCCCCGGGTAAAGGCCCGTAGGATATTCATGGTGGCGGCGGCCAGGTAGTACCCCTTGACCATGCGCTGCGGGTCTGGCCGGCGCGCCGCCAGCGTCGGCTCCGGGCTGTTGACCATGTCGCCCCGGTAGCTGGGGATCTCGATACCGTTCACCATTTCCGTGTCTGCGGAGCGGGGTTTGGCATACTGGCCGGCGATGCGGCCTACCTTGATGACCGGCTTGCCGCCGGCGTAAGTGAGGATGATGGCCATCTGCAGGATTACCTTCAGGGATTCCCGGATGCCAGGGGCGGTGCAGTGCGAGAAATCTTCGGCGCAGTCGCCGCCCTGGAGCAGGAAGGCCTCGCCGACCGCTGCCTTGGCCAGCATTTTTTTGAGCTTTCTGATTTCGCCGGCAAAGACCAGGGGCGGCAGTTGGCAAAGGGTGCCCAGGGCGGCCCGGTATTCTTCAGGGTCTGGCCAGTTTGGCTGCTGCAAAGCCGGATAGTGGTGCCAGCTGGATTTTGTCCACTCTTTTTGTGCAATGGTCATGATGAGAAGTACTCCTCAGGGCCTGTTCAAATAAGGCCCTTAGTTGGTTATCCTTCGGGGGCGCCGGGCAGGGCACAGGGGCCGCCTACACAGCACACCTCCACGTCAAAGGCGTTTAATATTCGTAATTCCCGCTCCCTGCATTTTTCATCGGTAATCGGGGCAAAAGTCAGGGAATCGACCAACTGTATGGCCTGGGAGCGATCCGGCAGGCAGGCAAGCCCGGTGGCAAGCACCTTGCCTGAGCGAGTGTCCAGCAACTCGGCGTCCCGAGCGTTAGTCACGACGGCCCGCGGGATCTGATAGGCCGGCTCCAGGACACGGGCCGCGGCAATAGCCGGCCTTTCCCGGGTGACCAGAGAACCGGGGCCATAGCGGATGATCATGAATTTTTTCCCCTGCACGGTCAGCACGAAATCAATGGTCGAGACGACAAACTGTCCGGCGAAAAGGGTTTCGATCGTAAGCCGAGCCGCGAGATCGGTTTTTTCATAATTTTTATCCTCGACCAGAAAACGGGCCAGCTCCTGACGCAGACGCTCATCATCCGTATCTACCACGGTTTCACCGGAGAGGAAATCAATCGTGGTGCCGTAGATTCGATGATGCGTCGGGATATCGCTCATTCTGGGTCGTCCGAAATGCAAAAAGGGGGCACGCGCCCCCTTTTTTATGAAACCAATTCGACCAACAGCAGGCGGGTCGTAGCCTACAGTGTCAGCCAGGACTCAGAAAAAACAGCCTGCCCGGACAGAACCTTGTAGGTTTTGTAATGCTCGAGCGCCGTGCCCTGCAGGGTTGCCGGGTCTGGATCGTTGCCATCTATCATGCCATGCACCAGATCCACCAGGTTCTGCCTTTCCCCCTTGCAGATTGCCATGAGCTCGGCATCATAGGAGTTGACGATGGCGGTGGAGAGCCCGTATTTCATCAGCATGATCAAATAGGTGCGGTCGAGATATTTGCGTAGATGGTCGGCTACGCCGTTCGAGACGTTGGAAAGGCCGATAGTCGAACCGGCGCCCGGCGCAATGTCCTGCAGCATGCTCAAGAATTCGAGGCCCGAGGCGATCTGGTCCGCCCCCAGGGTAATCGGGGTGGCAATCGGGTCAAAGAGCATTTTTTCGTTGGGGATGCCGACCTCGGCCAGGGCCATCATCAGGTCCACGGCCATGGCGGCCCGTTCGTTGGAATCCCGCGGCATGCCGTCCGGCCCCCAGAGCAGGGCTATGACATTGCAGCCGGCCTCGGCGGCCACCGGAATGAGTTTCTGCATGCGTTCCGGCTGGGCGGAAATCGAGTTCATGATGGCCGCCGTCTTGTCGCGCACAACCTTGAAGCCGGCTGCCATGGCATCGGTATTTGTGGTGTCAAGGCAAAGCGGCAGGGAGGTCACGGCCTGAACGGTCTCCACCGCCCAGGGCAACAACTCCGTGCCGTCTTTTCTGGCCGGCCCGATGTTGAGATCAAGGTAGGTGGCACCGGCCGCTGTTTCTTCCTTGGCCATTTCCTGCACCGGCCCTGGGTTTCTCTCCTTCATGGCGGTTCCGCTTCTTTTTCCCATTATGTTAATGCTTTCCGCAATCCCTGCAACAGTGTTAGCCATGCCGCTCTCCTTGTGTCGTTTTGACGGAAGCCCTCCGTCGTTCCTGGTCTATTAAGGTTAATACCCGTGTATTTGTTGTGCCGGCGACTTGCGCCCCGGAAATTTCTCGTGTGTCGTACTGTTGTTGGCGGCCGCTGTCTCCTGTTGTCGCTTGTTCACCGGTCGACCATCTGCAGCCGCAGCTGCACAACTCTGTCAGAAAATAAGTAATTTGGCAAAATAGCGTTTAATAAACCTGTTGTCAACCTTGAACCGCCTGCTGATGCGTTGAATCGCCGGTCTCAGTGAGATGGTCAGCCAGTTTTTTCTGTACGGTCGGGAACAGGCTCATGTCGGTATGGGGCAGGAAAAGGGCGGCCATATAGTGGTTCATGAACAGCGGACTCTCGGAGAGTTCCAGGTTTGTCATCAGGCGGCTGACCACGGTCCGTTCACGGAAGCGCTTGTGATCCGTGAGGCTTATCTGCGCACCCAATAGCGAGGCGTTGCCCAGGTAGAAAAAGCGGTTGCGGTCGATATCGGGCAGCAGTCCGATGCAGATGGCCCGCTCCAGATCGATAAAATTGCCGAAATTGCCCGCCAGGATTACCCGGTCGAGATCACTGAAGGTCATACCTACTGATTCGAGCAGGGTCATATAGCCGGCATACATGGCGCCTTTGGCCCGCAGGAGATTGTCGAGGTCCACTTCGGTAATGACAATGTCATCAGCAATGGCATCCTTGGCCCAGGCCAGGACATATTCGTGGCCGTCTATCCCTTCCCGGATTCTGGGGTTTTTTAGGTTGCGATTGAATTTGCCGCGCTGGTCAATAACGTTCGCTTCCAACAGTTCGGCCACGATGCTGATCAGCCCTGAACCGCAGATGCCCCTGGGCTTGGTATGATCGATGGTGATGATCATTGGCTCCAGGGTCTCGGGATGGATATGGAAATTCTCAATGGCGCCGCTGCTCGCCCGCATGCCGTATCGGATGCCGCCGCCCTCGAAGGCCGGGCCGGCCGAGCAGGCGGCGCAGACCATCCAGTCCTGGTTGCCGACCACGATTTCGCCGTTGGTGCCGATATCAATAAACAGCGTGAGTTCAGGACTTTTATGCATCTGGCAGGCGTGTACCCCGGCAGTGATGTCGCCGCCTACATAGCTGGCCACGGAGGGATAGAGGAAGAGGCGCACGGAAGGATGCGCCGCAATGCCTAAGGCGGCGGCGCGGGTCAGCGGAAACTGGCCGCAGGTCGGGGTATAGGGGGCTTCGCGGATGAATTTCGGATCGAGTCCGAGAAGCAGGTGGGACATGATGGTGTTGCCGGCCGCCATGATGTAACTTATGTCGCTGGGCGTGATCAGCACTTTTCGGCAGACCGTTTCGATAACGTTATTCAGCGTGTAGACCACCCTTTCCTGCAGGACCTTCAGGCCACCCGGGCGCTGAGAGTAGATGATTCGGGAGATGACGTCCTCGCCGTAGCGGATCTGGTCGTTATAGCCGGATGCCTCGGCAATAACCTTGCCGGTGTTCAGATCGATCAGGGCGCCGCAGACCGTGGTGGTGCCGATATCAACGGCCAGGCCGTATAAGGCCTCAGTAGTGTTGCCGGGCTCCACGGCAATTATCCGGTCAGGTTCTTCGGCCAGTTTGCCGCGCAGCAGGATGGTTGTTACCTGCCAGTCCTTTTCCCGTACCGTGAAGGCCAGTTCCCGCAAGAGTTCCGGATGATCGTAGGATGGTTCCTTGCAGTCATGGCAGCCTTTCTTGATTGCGCGGATCAGGCGTTGCAGGTCCGGGACATTGTCGGCAATGGTCGGCGGGTTGAGCTGAAAAAACCGTTTTTCCACCGGCGGATCTACCTGCCATTCGCCGACCAGTGACTTCAGGGACCGGGCCGAGATGGCCCGGGTCGTTTTCGGTTTTGGTCGGGCCGCGCGGCCATCCGCCTTGACCGCATCAGGAATGCTTACAACCAGATCGCTGAGGACCCGGGCCTGACAGGCAAGCTGGTAGCCATTCTCCTGCTCGCTCTTTTTCAGCGGCCTGGCCTTGGCTGCCGCTACCCGGCCCTGCTCGATCTTAACCTTGCACTTGCCGCAGACGCCGTCGCCGCCGCAGAAGGCGTTGATGTAAACCCCGGCCGTCGCAGCGGCGCTCAAAAGGTTTTCGCCTTCATCGACGTCAATTTTAGTGTTGTCCGGCAGAAAGTGGATGGTTTTTTTCATGAAAAGTTGGCTCCGTAAGTTTTACACAAACAATAAGTTGATCAGGCTGATCTACTATATCAGAAAATGAAGGCATGGAAAAGGATTGCACCGGGTGGGCTGTTACCGTGTTGAGGAGATTTTTTCAGACCACAAAAATATCAGGAAGGGGCTTAAAGTCAAGGGTGATCAGCAAGAGGAGTTCCGCGGATTTTTTGAACGCCGCAGGCGCAGGCAGGCGGCGTTGAAGAACGGTTTACGGATTCATTCGGTTCTGGTAGAGTAACCCCGCTTTCGTGCATCTGTGGCACCCTGTGATCGCTTATTCTGGGGTTATGCCCCCTTTTTGGGCTGCCCGCGTGATCAGTTGTGTTAATTTTGTAATAATAAGGGTTAAGAATGCCTGACGATACATTGCCACCGTTTATCCGCCATCTGTTGAAGCCCGAAGCCTACCCGCACGCGGCCGCCGGTGTGAAACTTGTCCAGACTCATATCTCCTATGTCCTGCTGGCCGGCGATTTCGTTTATAAGTTCAAAAAACCGGTCGATTTCGGCTTTCTGAATTTCACCACCCTTGAAAAGAGGCGATACTTCTGCGAGCAGGAGTTGCAGTTGAACCGCCGGCTCTGTCCGGGCCTCTATCTCGGGCTGGTGCAGATTGCGGTCGCTGACGCGGGCTATCTCCTGCAATCAGCCGAAGAGGCCGCTGGGGAGGTCGTTGAGTACGGGGTGCGGATGGCGCGGATGCCTGAAGAGCGCATGATGGCCAATATCATGAAAGCGGGGCAGCTTACCGGGGCGATGGTTGATGCAATCTGTGACACCCTGGTGCCTTTTTATGAACAGGCGGAGAGTGGTCCGGAAATCCGGCAATTCGGCACGGCCGCGGCGGTGAGTATCAATGTTCTTGAGAATTTTACCCAGTCGCAGCAGTTTGTCGGGGCAGGCGTCCTAGCGCCGCCGCAGTTTGTGGCGATCGAACGTTATGCCCGCGACTTTCTGCACAATGAGGCGCTGTTTCAATCCAGGATTGATCAGGGCAGAATACGGGACTGCCATGGGGATCTCTATTCGGCCAATATCTGTCTGGCGGAGCAGATTTATATTTATGACTGCATCGAGTTCAACCAGCGGTTCCGCTACTGTGACGTGGCGAGTGATGTGGCCTTTCTTCTGATGGACCTTGATTTTCATGGCCTGGAGGCGCTGGGGCAGCGGTTTCTCCATCGTTTTCTGGAGGCCACCCAGGATCACGGCCTGCCGGCCATGTTGAATTTTTATAAGTGCTATCGCGCCTATGTCCGGGGCAAGATCGGCCTGTTCACGGCCCACGCCCCGGAGGTTGACGAGCAGACCCGGCAGCAGGCCCTGGATCTGGCCCGTCGCTATTTTGTCTTGGCTGAGCAGTATGCCACCCGCTGACAAGGCCCCCTGTGCTCTTTTTGTGTTTTTCGGGCTGATTGCCAGCGGCAAGAGTACCCTGGCCGCAACCTGGGCCAGGCGGCACGGCATGGCGTATTTTAATTCCGATCGGGTTCGCAAGGAATTGGCGGGCATTACTCCGGAAACAGGACAAAAGGAATCGTTTAACCGGGGGATCTACTCGCATGAGTTTACCCGGCAGACCTATGCTGCCTTGCTTGCAAAGGCGCAGGCGGAGATTGCCGGTGGCAGGCCAGTGGTGCTGGATGCCTCTTATCAGGAACAACAGGAAAGAAAAAGGGTGTGTGAACTGGCTAAACGTCTGGGTTGCCGGGTTCGGTTCATCCTCTGTTCCTGCCCGGAAGAGGAAACGAGGCGCCGTCTGGCGGAGCGCGCCCTGGATCCTTTAGCCGTCTCTGACGGCCGCTGGGAGATTTATCTGCGTCAAAAGGAGAGCTTTTCGCCGCCTATGGAGCTGGCGGCTTCCGAACTGGTTACAATTTCCACCGAAGCCTCGGTGGAGGCCTTGCTTGAGCAGCTAGATGATTTGTTGGCCGGCTGAGGTTGCTGTGAGATATCACGGCGAGGGGCTTGAATATTCGCGAGCAAAGCGGTACAAGAGATGGGCCTGGCGTTTGTGCCAGATCAAGAGATGTTAAGAAGAATTCGTGAGGTCGGCGCCGTGTACACCCGTATCTATCTGTTGAGGTTCCCGAAGGAGATTACCGATCAACCCATTATCTGCCAGCTTGCCAAGCAGTATGATACGGAATTCAATATCCTGAAGGCCACCATCCTTCCCCAGCACCAGGGAGTCATGGTTCTTGAGTTGAAGGGTCACAAGAGCAATGTCAATAAGGGCCTCAAATTTCTGAAGGGGCTGGGCGTGAAGGTTGAGAGCCTGGCGACCAGCATTAGCCGGGACGAAGAAAAATGCTATCAGTGCGGCGCCTGCACAGGGATCTGCCCCACCGGTGCCCTTTACATCCGCCGGTCCGACATGGCCGTCTTGTTTGTCCCGGAAAAATGCAGCGGCTGTGGCCTTTGTGTGACGCTTTGTCCGGTACGGGCCATGGAGGTGTCTCTGGACCGGAACGGCACCTTGCCTGACTGATCAGCAGTCGGCGATGAGCAGACGGCTTATTTCGGTGGGGCTGGTTTGCCCATTGCCGCGGTAGGCACAAATGATTTCCAGTCGGGCAGGGAGAATTCCGGCAGCCAGGATCGCCAGTTGCCTTTGGGCGGGTTGCCCGCCTTGAGATCGGCCAGCAGGGTGGTGGCCTGCGGAGCTATGCTGGCATCGGGATACTCGCGCACCAGATATTCGAGGCGCCCTTCGGCCTCTGGATAGGACTTGGTACGGATGTAGAAGGTGGCCACATAGAATTCATGGTTGGCCAGAAAGTTCCGCGCTGCCAGGATGCGGGCGCGAGCTTCCTCGGTGTAGGGTGAAGCCGGCGCGGTGCGAAGCAGCCGGGAAAACGCCTGGATCGTCTCACTGGCAGCGGCCGGATCACGGTCAATGGTTTCGATCTGCCGATTATAGCACATCCCGGTCTGGAAGATGACATAGGGGATGGCCTCGTTGGTCGGATGTCTTTCCTCAAACTCCTTGTAGAGCACAAGGGCCTCTGGATAGTTCTGCAGATAGTAGTGACAGTCGGCCGATTTGAGTTCGGCAAGCAGGCTGAAGTCACTAAATGGAAACCGGTTCTTCAGATCCTCGAAGACCTTTAGGGCGGCACTGTATTTGCCGTGGTTGAATTCGTCCAATCCCGTCATGGAGAGGCTTTCCGGTGTCCCGCTCTCTGCGGATGCGCCGCCGCCGGGTCTGATGTAGGCAAACATCTTGTCCACCGCACCGCATCCTGTCATCAGCGGCAGCATAAGCAGCACCAGCCCGAAGCATAGTGCTAGTCTGCCAGATATCCTGCGCCTCTTCACATACCGGCCTGATTGAAATTGCATGGTTGCTCCGTCGTGCTTGTCATTATTGAAAGAATTTGTTGCTGTCGCTTTCTGCAAAAGCCTCGCCGCCTTCATTCGAAGTCATTGAGATAATCGACCGCGGCAAGAACGGCCACTGCCCCTTCGCCGGCGCCGTTGACGATCTGGCGGACATTCTTACTGCGGATGTCGCCCGCTGCCATGATGCCGGGGATTTTAGTCCGCATTTCCCCGTCGGTGAGCACAAAGCCGTGTTTATCCGAACCAAGTTGTTCCAGGGGCAGGAAATCGTTGTTGGGGGTCGTGCCGATCAGGACAAACACCCCGGTCACCGCCAAGCTGCCTTCCTGTCCATCATTGGTCTGCAGGTGAAGCCTCTGAACCCCGGCCGTACCCTCGATGCCTTTGACCTGTGTATTCCAGAGGAAATGGATTTTGGGGTTGGCAAAGGCCTTTTCCTGAATGATCTGCGTGGCTCGCAGCTGCGCGCGGCGGTGGACCACAGTGACCCGACTGGCAAATTTGGTGAGATGTTCGGCTTCCTGCACCGCAGTATCGCCGCCGCCGACGACCGCAATCTCCTGGTCTCGATAAAAGGGGCCGTCACAGGTGGCGCAGTAGGAGACACCCTTGCCGGTCAATTCTTTTTCGCCGGGTACCCCTAACTGGTTGGGGCGGGCGCCGGTGGCAATGATGAGGGCTCGGCTGGTGATGGTCTCACCGCTCTCCAGATGCACCTTTTTAATGGGCAGGGCAATATCCAAGCCGGTCACTTGCGCCTGCCTTGTTTCCAGGCCGAAACGAGCGGCCTGGGCTGTCATCCGGTCGATCAGTTCGAAGCCGGAAATGCCATCCGGGAAACCCGGATAGTTGTCCACCCAGTCGGTGGTTAACACCTGGCCGGCAACCGCGCCATTTTCCAGGAGAACCGCCTTCAGTCTGGCTCTGGCAGCGTAAATTCCGGCCGTAAGTCCAGCCGGCCCGCCGCCGATGATGACGAGTTGGTAATCGGCAGGATTCATCGACCGTCCGCGTCGTATGATTACAGCGCCTTATTGATCATGGCGCTCAGTTGCGCCTTGCCGACGGCGCCGGTGATCTGTTCAAGCACCTGACCATTCTTGAACAGGATAAGGGTCGGGATTGCCCGGACCGCATATTTCCCCGGGGTGGCCGGGTTCTCATCCACGTTCATTTTGGCGATCTGGACCTTGCCGGCGAATTCCTCGGCCAGTTCTTCAATCACCGGGCCGATTGCCCGGCAGGGGCCGCACCATGGCGCCCAGAAGTCCAGCAGCGTCGGGATGGCCGCCTCCAGAACCTTTTTACCGAATTCCGCATCCGTGAGATGTATTACCTTTTCGCCAGCCATGTGTTTTATCTCCCTAGATATATTAACAGTAATTTGTGGTGATAGGGTTTGCATAAAAGAAGAAGTTATTCTAACGGGTGCGCCAGGTTAAGACAAGCAAAAAACGGTCTGGTTGCGCTGCCGCGAGTTGCCCGAAATTGGGGGTCGCGGCCGGCGAGGTGCGCTGCCCGCCAACGTTTTGGTTTTGACATATCAAAAGTTGCCGTGCTATGATTCGGCGGCCGGGATGCCGGCCATGAAAAGGTGTCTGGTCACGGGAGAAGCTCGGAAAGGGAGCATAACCCCGGGATAAGTGGTCACAGGGTGCCGCAGATGCGGTGCCCTGTGGCCACTTCATGAAAAGATGACGTTCTCAAGCATTTACCAGGAGGAGATCAGATAATGAAGACCGAAGCTTCCAGCGCGTTGTTTCTGAAGGCCAAGCAATACATCCCCGGGGGTGTCAACAGCCCGGTTCGGGCCTGTAAGGCGGTCGGTTGCGACCCGCTGTTCATCCGGCGGGCTCTGGGCTCCAAGGTCTACGACGTTGACGGCAATGAATTTGTGGATTTTGTCTGTTCCTGGGGGCCCATGATCCTTGGGCACAACCATCCGGCCGTGGTCGAGGCGATCACCAAGGCCCTGGCAGACGGCACCAGCTTCGGGGCGCCGTGTCCCGGGGAGATCGAGTTGGCCGAATTGGTGGTGGATGCCCTGCCCTCGGTGGAGCGGGTGCGCTTTGTCAGTTCGGGGACCGAGGCGACCATGAGCGCCATCCGGCTGGCCCGTGGCTACACTGGCCGCAAGAAGGTGGTCAAGTTTGACGGCTGTTATCACGGCCATGCCGATTCCTTTCTGGTGAAAGCTGGCTCCGGGGTCATCACCCTCGGAATCCCGGGCAGTCCGGGTGTACCGGAAGATATTGTCAAGAACACCATTTCGATCCCCTACAATGACGCCACAGCCCTTGAAAAAACATTGCGGGAGGGCGCGGATGATATCGCCTGTGTGATCATTGAGCCGGTGGCCGGCAATATGGGTGTGGTGCCACCAGCGGTCGGTTTCCTGGTCAGATTGCGTGAGCTGACAGCGGCGCTCGGCATTGTTCTTATCTTTGATGAGGTGATTACCGGATTCAGGCTTTCCTTTGGCGGGGCGCAGAGTTTCTACGGGATTAATCCGGATCTGACCTGTCTGGGCAAGATTATCGGCGGCGGCCTGCCGGTGGGCGCTTACGGCGGCCGCCAAGAGATCATGGCCTTGATCTCGCCGGAGGGTCCGGTGTACCAGGCCGGCACCCTGTCCGGCAATCCTCTGGCCATGGCCGCCGGTACCGCCACCCTCAGGGTTCTCCGTGAGCCGGGATTTTATGACCGCCTCAACCAGAAGGCCGCTGCCTATGCCGATGAATTGGCAGCTCTGGCCGCAAGGTATGCTGTGCCGATTACCCTGAACCGGGTGGGCTCGATGATGACCGGGTTCTTTACGAGCGAGCCGGTTTCCGACTACGAAACCGCCATGCTAGCCGATGCGGCCAAGTACGGAAGCTTCTACCGGGAGATGCTGGCGCAGGGCATCTACCTCGCGCCCTCGCAGTTTGAAGCGGCCTTTGTTTCATTGGCACACAGCCAGCAGGACCTGCAGCGGGCCCTTGAAATGACTGAATCGTCATTCAAGAAAATGCGGAATTAACAAAAAAGCCGTTGACTTTGGGGCTACGCCATGATACCAAAAGGAACAATTTTCTTTTTTCCCAGGAGTAACGTTCCCGGGCGGAGCAATGGCTGGCATGTCGAGCGACCGTAGAGAAATGATGCGGTTGCTGGGCGAATTTTCGACCATCGGGCTGACATTGGCCTCCGCCATATTTATCGGGATAGGGATCGGTTATCTGCTGGATAACAAGGTCTTCAACGGCAGGACATCACCTTGGTTCACCTTGGTGTTTTTGGGCCTGGGGATTGCGGCTGGTTTTAAGAATCTGTATGCGTTGAGCAAACGCAAGGATCTCTAGTTGACAACGGCACAGGACATGGGGGCTGAGTTTTCTCTGGTCAGGTTGGAAAAGTTGAACTGGCTGCTGCTGGCTGTGGTGACTGCAGCCAGCGGGTTGATTTTTTCTACTGCTGTGGCCAAAGGTGTTCTGGCGGGCGGGTTGCTCGCCAACATCAGCTTCAGGATGTTGAAGAAGGATCTGACCCGGGTGTTTGCCGGGCCGCTGGAGGCGGCAAAGGCCCGGTTCTTTATAAAATATTACGTCAGGCTGGCGGTGCTAGCCGTAATTTTATTCCTGCTGGTGAGTCGTCATGTCGTGCATCTCGGCGGGCTGCTGGCCGGCTTGTCAACTGTGGCAATAAGTATAGGAATCATAGCGGCCGGGGCCGCGCGAAAGGTTTTTTATACAGCAAGGGAGGCATCGTAAAAGATTATGGAACATCCAATACTATTTATCTCTTTGATCCTGCAGCAATTAGGGCTTCCAGTGCCTCATACTCTGGTTGGTGATACCCTGCTGGCGAAGCTGGTCTCACCGCACATGACCTATACCTGGTTGGTCATGGCCTTTCTGATCATCGTCCCGAAGCTGACCCTGGGCAGGGTGGAACTCATCCCGGGCAGCGGCCAGAATTTCTGGGAGATGGTCATTGAAGGGCTGGAGGGTTTCATGGCCGACAATATGGGCAAGGAAGGGGCGAGGATGATGTTTCCGATGCTGGCGACCTTTGCCTTTTATATCCTTGTGGGCAACATGATCGGCCTCATGCCCGGTTTTATGTCGCCGACCTCCAACCTGAATATCACCCTGGGGTGCACCCTGATCGTTTTCACCACCACCCATATTTTGGGCTTGAAGTTCCACGGCGTCGGGTATATCAAGCATTTTCTCGGCCCGATTCCCTGGCTGATTCCGCTGATGTTCCCTATCGAGGTGATCAGCCATCTGGCTCGGATCCTCTCCCTGTCCATCCGGCTTTTCGGTAACATCATGGCTAAAGAAACCCTGCTGGGCATTCTGTTCATGCTGGCTGGCGCCTATTTTGCGCCCTTGCCGATTCTCTGCCTCGGTGTCTTTGTCTCCATTGTCCAGACGTTGGTGTTCGTGCTTCTCTCCATCCTTTATTTTTCCGGCGCCATGGAGCATGCCCATTGATTTTTTATTGACGACTTTGCGTAGCAGATTTTTTTGGAAGAAGGCCAAACATATAAAATTTTGAAGGAGGAAGGTAGCAATGAAAAAGGTAGGAATGTTAACAGCGGTAATGGTTTTGGGACTCTCTTCCCTGGCGTTGGCCTCCGAGGGTGGTGCAACGGTCGCTTCCGGCGTTAATTTGGCGCTGGTTTGTCTCGCCGCCGCCCTCTCCGTTGGCGTGGCCGCCCTTGGTTGCGGCATCGGCATGGGTACCGGTATCGGCGGCGCCTGCTCCGGTATCGCCCGGAATCCGGAAGCCTCCGGAAAGATCACCGTGACCATGATCATCGGTCTGGCTCTTATCGAGTCGCTGACCATCTACGGTCTGGTAATCTCACTGATCTTGCTCTTCGCCAACCCGCTTATCCCGAAATAATTTCGCGTAACGGGTTGCTGCGAAGGCCAGTACATGGTCGGCAGCACAGTTTGAGGGCCGCAGGGGAAATCCTGCGGCCCTTTTTTTGTTCCCAGCGCTGTTTTTTAGGTGTGCCGGCCGGGAGAATGGTGTAATGAACTTGCGTGTTTTTTGGTAAGGGCTTGTGTGGTGTCGTTGTTGTAGAGAAAGCGTCGATGGCGGAGGATGTCAGTGGTATCCGATAACGACATGGTGATTACGCCCCAGCGGGAAAAAGGCGAATCACTCCTGCCTGCCACCGGCCTGTTGCTGCTCAACCCGGCGGATATTGCGGCCGCTGAACAGCTTGCAATGCCGCTACGCGCCCGGCGGGATTCTCTGTTCAACAGCCGTTTATCGATTATTCCCGAGTCGGACGCCTGCCTGCCATGTTTTGTGGCCGGGCCGGCCATCGGGGCGCCGATGGCGGTCCTGACCCTTGAAAAACTCGTGGCGCGGGGCGCCCGGCAAATTCTGGTTTTTGGCTGGTGCGGGGCGCTTGCTGCGCCGCTTGCTGTTGGCGATATTGTTTTGCCGACTTGGGCTTTTTCCGAGGAGGGGACTTCTCGGCACTATCCTTTGAACAGTCGACCCGAATCTTCGGTAATGCTTCGTGAAGCGCTGGCCGCCGGGTTGCGTAATGCCGGTCATAGCGTTGCTGCCGGCCCGATCTGGACCATTGATGCGCCCTATCGGGAAGACCGGGGTAAGGTGATGCGTTACGGGAGTGAGGGGATTCTGGGGGTAGAGATGGAATATGCCGCCCTGTGCACGGTGGCAGTGTTCCGTGGGGTGGAGTTGGCGGCGGTGCTGCTGGTCTCCGACGAACTCTGGCGCCTCCCTTGGCGGCCGGGTTTCCGGGAAAATAAATTCAAGGAGAAAAGGACGATGGTGCTGCACCTTTTGCTGGAGATGGGCCGGCAGCAGTCGTTCAAATGATTTGCATGCAGAAACAGGTTTATATGGTCAGTCTCGGCTGCGCCAAGAATTTGGTTGATTCCGAGGTGATGCTTGGCCTGCTCGATCAGGCCGGTTACGGCGTCGCCCTGTTGCCGGAGTCGGCCGATCTCCTGCTGGTGAATACCTGTGGTTTTATCGGTTCGGCGGTCGAAGAGGCGATCGATGAGATTTTGGTCCTGGCCGAATACAAAAAGGCAGATCCGCACAAGAAGCTGGTGGTGACTGGTTGTCTGGTCCAGCGATATGCCGGGGATTTGCAGAAGGAATTGCCTGAGGTCGATCTGTTTATCGGCACGGATGGCTTTAAGGATATTGTCAAGCTGTTGGCCGACGAGGATGGCGATTCCCGTCTCTGCTGGACCCCTGATTCCAGCTTCCTGATGGACAGTTCACTGCCGCGCAAGCTCTCCACCCCGGCCCACCGGGCCTATCTGAAAATAACCGAGGGATGCAACAACCGCTGTTCCTACTGCCTGATCCCGTCGATCCGTGGCCGCCTGCGCAGCCGACCGCTGGCCGATCTGCTGCAAGAGACAAGCCGTCTTGCCGTCTCGGGACTTAAGGAGTTGACCCTGGTCGCCCAGGACCTGCTGGCCTATGGCACTGATCTGGGCAACTCTACCGATTTGCAAAAACTGCTCTCTGCCCTGCTGGCTGGAACCTCCATCCCCTGGCTCCGTCTTCTCTACCTGCATCCGGCCCGGCTGGCGCCGGATTTTTTGGGGTTCATGGCCGACAATCCTCGTATTGTGCCCTATCTGGATATTCCTGTACAGCATGTCAGTGACCGGATACTAAAACGGATGAACCGGCCTTATGGGCGGGCGCATCTTGAACGGCTGCTGGCACAAGTCCGGGAAATTCTACCGGCCGCTGCCATCCGCACGACGCTCATGGTCGGATTCCCCGGTGAAACCATAACGGAGGTGGAGGAGCTTGTGGATTTTTTGGGCAGCCATCGCTTCGATCATCTGGGAGTCTTCACCTATGCCGATGAGGAGGGCTGCCGGGCGCAAGCCTTGTCAGGCCATTGTCCGGAAGAGGAGAAGGAGGCGCGCCGCGCCCGGATCATGGAATTGCAGGCAGCAATTTCCCTTGAAAAACAGCAGGCGTATGTGGGCAGGATTGAAAAAGTCCTGATCGAAGGCATCAGCCGCGAGTCTGATTTATTGCTGGAGGGGCGGACAAAGTTCCAGGCCCCGGAAATTGATGGCTGCGTCTATATAACGTCAGGCACGACCAATCAGGGAGAAATAGTCGATGTCCGGATCACCGAGGCGCATCATTACGATCTGGTCGGTGAGCTGGCAACATGACCATTACTATTTTTTGTTGCTGTTGACTCGTTCGCGCAGTTCCTTGCCAACCTTGAAGAAGGGCAATTTTTTTGGGGGAACCTCGATCTTTTTCCCGGATTTCGGATTTCTGCCCTGGTAGGAGGAGTACTCTTTTACCACGAAACTGCCGAATCCGCGGATTTCAATGCCGTCATTCGCCACCAGGGTCTCGGTCAAGGACTCGAGGATCGTGTTGGTGATGGAGTCGGCTTCCCGCAGGGGTACGTTGATTTCCCGCGCCAATGCTTCAATCAATTCTGATTTGTTCATAATCTGCTCCTCTGTCGGTCCTTGTCGGGAAGGCAAAGGCCATCAGGCTCCAGCCTGCCGGCTCCCCATGATTAACTATATTGTATTTACAATGAAAATTCAAAAATAATCAAGAGGAGGGGTTATTGTAAAGAGTTTTTTTTCTTGGAAAATATCAGATCGAGATCCTCGCGGCTCAGGAGACGGTATTTGCCACTCGGCAGACCGCCTATCTGTAGATTGCCGTAGGCCGTTCGTTTCAGGTCGATGACCCGGTGGCCGATGGCGGCGAACATCAGGCGCACCTGGCGTTTGCGGCCTTCGTGGATAATGATTTCAATGGTGCTGTCCTGCTTGGTTCGGGCCAGGACCCGCAGTTTGGCCGGCCAGGTTCGACGGCCCTCGAGCATGATCCCCTGGGAGAGCTGGTCAAGTTTTTGTTGGTCGGGCTGGCCGACCACCTTTGCGACATATGTTTTCCGGACCTCGTAACTGGGGTGCAGGATACGCTGGGCCAGATCTCCGTCATTGGTCAGGAGCAGCGCCCCTTCGGTGTCCATGTCCAGGCGACCGACCGGGAAGAGGCGGCCGGCAATCCCCATGAGCAGGGAGGTGACCACTGGCCGGCCCTCGGGATCACGCAGGGTGGTGACATACCCTTTCGGTTTATTCAGCAGGAGGTAGATTTTTTTCTCGGCAGCGGCAATGGGCCGGCCGTCGAAATCGATCCGGTGGCGGCTTGGATCCACCCGGATGCCCATGTCGGTGACAATTTGGCCGTCAATGCGGACCCGCCCCTGTTTGATGTATTCCTCGGCGGTGCGGCGGGAGGCAATGCCCGCTCGGGCCAGTATTTTCTGCAGTCGTTCTTCCATGTTGACGGGCACCATTGACTCGGGAGGGAGCAGGGCGGAAAAGCTTAGCGCCATCTGGCGGGCAGCATGCCGCCGATTTTGGCATCGACTTTTGCCTTGGTCGCGGCATCCACCTCCAGAACCGGCGGATACCAGGGTTTCATCCGGCAGTCGATGACAATCGGCTGCTGCAGACCCACATGAAAGCGACGCACCGTACTCTGGCCGGCGTGGATGTCGGCCGCCGGTTCGAATCGGGTAAAGACCGTCCACAGGAATTCCTGCAGGTTAATCGTGGCCGCGTGGGCATTGTCAACCAGAATGACCAGGGGCCAGTCGGCCAGGTCTTGCCAGGCGGCCACCCGTCCGGGCAGCGCTGTATCGGTTTCGTAGGATGCGGCCTCCACCACCAGAGTGCCCGGTAGAAAGACATGGGGTTGACCGCAGCCGGCCGGCAGGGTGCCGTTGAAGGTCTCGGGGAGAACGCGGCGGGGC
>MGTE01000068.1:33484-36601 GCA_001799275.1 Deltaproteobacteria bacterium RIFOXYD12_FULL_57_12 | reverse complement strand
GGGGGTAGCGGTCCATGACGCGGGCCGCGGCCAGACAGTGGAAGCCGGCCTCGCCGAAGGTCTTTAACTGCCGGACACTGTTCATCACCAGCGGGAAAAGCGGGGAGAGCAGATCCTGGAGGAAATCACCGATATAGAAATCCTCCTGGCGGGGGCGGCCCACCACCGTTGCCGGGTAAATCGCCTGGCGCCGGTGAAAGAGGTGCTCCACCTGAAAGACCGGATAGTCGTGGGCCAGGGAATTGTAGCCGTAATGATCGCCGAAAGGCCCTTCCGGCCGTCGGACATAGGGCGGCACCCGGCCCTGCAGGGCAAACTCCGCATGGGCCACCAGCGGGTGCGGATGGTGCGCGGTTCTGGTTAGCTCCAGCTTATCGCCGAGCAGCAGCGAGGCGAGCATCAACTCCGGAATGTTTTCGGGTAACGGGGCGATGGCCGCCATCATCAGGGCGGGCGGTCCGCCGATGAACAGGGTCATGGGCAGCGGCTTGTTCTGCAGTTCCGCGGCATGGTAGTGATAACCGCCGCCCTTGTGGATCTGCCAGTGGATGCCGGTGGTGGCATCGTCGTGCCGCTGGATGCGGTACATGCCGAGATTGTGACCCCGGCCGTCCGGATGTTCGGTATAGACCAGCGGCAGGGTAACAAAGGGGCCGCCGTCCGAGTGCCAGGAGGTGATAAGCGGCAGTTCCGATAGGCACGGCGGGGAGCGGTATTCCTCGAGGATCGGGCCGTGCTTGACGGTCTTGAGGCCGACCTTAAGTCCCTGGCCGGCCAGGCCGCGTAGCGCCCAGATTTTTTTGAAGGTCGGCGGCAGCAGGGTCTCCGCCGCTTTAACCAAACCGGCGACAAACTGCTGGGGCCGCCGGCCAAAGGCGAGTTCCAGGCGGCGCGCCGTACCGAACAGGTTGGTCACCACTGGAAATCGGCTGCCGCGGACATTGGTGAAGAGCAGGGCTGGCCCGCCTTTGGCAATGACCCGTCGGTGTATTTCGGCGATTTCCAGATAAGGATCGACCTCGGTGGCGATCTCGAGCAATTCGGATTCTCGCCGGAGCGTTTCGAGATAGGACGGCAGATCCTTGATGATTTCATTATCCACGGTCATCCGCTCCTTGGTTTTTCAGGAAAAGCCGATGGTATTCCTGGTGGGTGAGGTGGTTGCGCATGAGGCCGGTGATCTGATCGAGCAGACCGTTGAGTTCGGCATCGGTCAGGCGTGGCACCAGGCTGTTCAGCAGTTCCGGATTGGCAAAGCAGCCCAGAAAGGCGACAAGCGATGCCTCGTCGGTCGGCCGGTCAATCCCGAAACAGATTTCGGCAGCGGCCGCCGACTTAGGCCGGCGGCGCGGTTTTTTCCCATCGGAGACGGTCAGTTCAGTTCCTTTGTTATTGGCCGAGCAAGCGCCACCAGACTTTCCGGGAGCGGGGGCCGTCGAATTCACAAAAAAAGATGCGTTGCCAGGTGCCGAGCTGCAGCCGGCCGCCATCGACGAGGACGGTTACGGAAGAGCCCATGAGGGAGGCCATGACATGGGCCGGCGAATTGCCTTCCAGGTGTTTGTATGGATATTTCTGGGGAACCATCTGCTGGAGTACGCCCACAATATCATCCTGAACCGCTGGATCGGCGCCTTCGTTAATGGTCAGGCCGGCGGTTGTGTGGGGGTTGTACACCACGCAGATGCCATCCCGGCCGCCCGCCCGGGCGATTTCCTGTTCCAGGGCGCTGGTGATGTCGAGGAATTCCATCCGCCGGGCGGTAGAGAGAGGGAATGAGCCTTTCAGCATGAGCAGCGCCTCAGAGTTTGATGATGTCTGTCGTACAGATCGTTTCCGGCTTTTTGCCTTTGCGTTGCGACCATTACCGGTTCTGCCGAGCGGCAAGCGTCGGCAATCGATAGAGTGCGGAAAATGTATTCATTTTGCCCGCATGGTGTCAATAGTTTATCCCGCCTCAGGTGCGGGCGTTGTCGCCTCCGCTGGCTTTTCGAACCGCCAGTCAGAATGCTATTGACGCCGCAGTCGGCAGGGGATAACAATAAAAGCCTTATTTCGTGGAACAACACACAGAGATTAATTTGTTATGAGCAAACAGAAAAAAATAATCAACAAAGAACTGGTCGATCTTGCCTGCCTGTATGAGACAACCAAGCTGCTGGCCTCTTCCATGGACCTGCGCGACTGTCTCGAACAAATTATGGCGATCCTGTCCGAGCGCAAGGGCATGGAGAATGGCACGGTCACCATCATTAATCCCTCCACCGGGCAGTTGGAGATTGAAGTAGCCCATGGCCTGAGCGTTGAGGCCCGCCAGCGCGGCAAGTACAAGGTCGGCGAAGGGATAACCGGCCGGGTGGTGGCCACCGGCGAGCCCATTGTCATTCCCCATATCGGCGCCGAGGCGAATTTTCTGAACCGGACCGGCGCCCGCAGCGAGAGCCACAAACAGAAGAATTCCTTTCTCTGCGTCCCGATCATGCACGATCAGCAAACCTTCGGTGCAGTAAGCATTGACCGGCCATATCGGGAGGATCTCAACTATGAGGACGACCTGCTTTTTCTGACCATCTTAAGCGGCCTCATTGCCCAGACCGCCCGCCGCATTCAGATCGTCAACGAGAACAGGGTGCAGCTGCAGCACGAAAACATCAAGCTACGGCGGGCTCTGTCCGAAAAATACCGGATAGACAATATCATCGGCAACAGCAGCCGCATGCAGGAAGTTTTTGAAATGATCCACCGGGTGGCGGACAGCAACGCCACGGTGCTGCTGCGCGGCGAGTCGGGCACCGGCAAGACCCTGGTGGCCAAATCGTTGCACCACAACAGCCGGCGGGCCAAGCATCCTTTCGTGGTGGTGAACTGTTCGGCTCTGCCGGAGACCTTGCTGGAAAGCGAACTGTTCGGCCATGAAAAGGGGGCGTTTACTGGCGCCCATATAGCCAAGAAGGGCCGTTTTGAGATTGCCGAGGGCGGGACGTTGTTTCTCGACGAAATCGGCGAGCTGTCGCCGGCCGTGCAGGCCAAGCTGCTCCACGTCGTGCAGGATCGGGTGTTTCAGCGCCTCGGCAGTTCTACTTCGATCAAATGCGATGTCCGACTGGTGGCCGCCAC
>MGTE01000068.1:26488-33463 GCA_001799275.1 Deltaproteobacteria bacterium RIFOXYD12_FULL_57_12 | reverse complement strand
GGTGGCCGAGAGAACGTTTCGTGAAGACCTCTATTACCGGCTCAATGTCTTTCCAATTTATCTGCCGCCGCTCCGGGAGAAGCGGACGGATCTCCTGCTGCTGACCGACTATTTCCTGAAGAAGTACAACGAGGAAAATCGCAAGAACATTCAGCGGATATCAACGCCGGCCATCGATCTGCTGCTCCAGTATCATTGGCCCGGCAATGTCCGGGAGTTGCAGAACTGCATCGAGCGGGCCGTCCTCATCTGCGACGAGGAATCCATCAAGAGTTATCATCTGCCGCCAACCCTGCAGAGCGCCGAAAGCGTTGGCTCTCCCAAGCCGCATTCTTTTGCCGCCGCGGTTGAGAATTTTGAACGGGAGCTGATCGTCGAGGCCCTCAAGCAGGCGAACGGCAATCAGACCAAGGCCGCCCAGCTCCTCGAGACAAGCCTGCGGATCATCAATTACAAGATCCATCGCTACAATATCGAGCCCAGAAAATTCAGGATCAAGAAATAGCACCATCAGGCCGATGTGCCCCGCTGCAAAGAAATAGCCGGCCTCTCTTGAAGCGATGGCTGGCTATTTTTGCGTTGGCAGGATGTTAATAGACCTTCAGGTATTCATTCAGTTCCCAGTCGGTGACGCTGATCCGGTAGTGGTCCCATTCCGCTTCTTTGCCGAGTACATACTTTTCGTAGATATGCGGCCCGAGGGTTTCCCCGGCAAGCGGATTCTTTTTGAATTCGGCCAGGGCCTCCAGCAGGGAGGACGGCATACTGCTGATTTTGGACTTCTTCTTCTCCACGGCAGTCATCCGGTAGATATTGACATCGGTGGAAGGCGGCGGGGTCATCTTGTTTTTGATTCCTTCCAGTCCGGCGTTCAGCATCATGGCGAAGGCCAGGTAGGGGTTGCAGGTGGGGTCCGGGCAGCGGACTTCAATTCTGGTGCCCATGCCGCGGGAGGCCGGAATCCGGATCAGGGCGCTGCGATTGGAGGCGGACCAGGCGACATAGACCGGGGCCTCGTAGCCGGGAACCAGGCGTTTATAGGAGTTGACTAAAGGATTGGTGACCGCGGCAAAGCCCCGGGCGTTTTTCATGATGCCGGCAATGTACTGGTAGGCGATCTCGCCTAACTGCAATTTTCCCTTAGGTTCGAAAAAGGCGTTGGAGCCGTCCAGCCTGAACAGGGACTGGTTGGTGTGCATGCCCGAACCGTTGATCCCGAAGACCGGTTTCGGCATGAAGGTGGCATGCAGGCCATATTTTTTGGCTATGGTTTTCACCACATACTTGAAGGTGACGGTGTTGTCGGCGCAGGTGAGGGCATCGGCGTATTTGAAGTTGACCTCGTGCTGGCCCGCGGCCACTTCGTGGTGGGAGGCCTCGATTTCGAAACCCATCTTCTCCAGTGTTTCGATGATCTCCCGGCGGCACTCGATGCCCAGGTCATCGGGGTCAACGCTGAAATACCCGGCCGTATCCTGGGTATTTGTGGTTGGGTTGCCGCATTCGTCCCGGAGGAAGAGGAAGAATTCGCACTCGGTGCCCACGTGCATGGTGTAGCCCAGTTTTTTGGCCTCGGCCAGAACCCGCTTCAGATTGACCCGAGGGCAGCCGATAAAGGGTGAGCCGTCCGCCTTGTGCACATCGCAGATGATGCGGGCCGCGGCCACGCCCTGCTTGTTCCGCCAGGGGAGCACCACAAAGGTATTGTAGTCGGGCACCAGATACATGTCCGATTCCTGGATCCGGGCAAAGCCGTCGATGGAGGAGCCGTCGAACATCATTTTGCCGTCCAGTGCCTTTTCAACCTGGCTGCGCGGGATGGCGATGTTCTTCATGTGGCCGTTGATGTCAACGAACTGCAGCCGGAAGAAATGGATGTTCTCCTGGTCGACAATTTTCAGAATGTCTTCTCTGGTCATGGTCCCCTCCTGTCAGGTGTTTTTTCGGTCAGAAGAGCGGTGCCGGCCTGGCCGGCGGCGGTGGGAGCGGGCGGAATGCCTTTCCTTGTCAAATTCATAACACATCCCGGGGAAAACTCAACACTATTATCCGGGTGACGGTTGTCAGGCCGGCCGCCTGAAAACAGAAAAGGGGGCACATGCCCCCTTTTCTGTTTTGCCTGACCGCGGCCAGGTTGTTTTAAGCCGTGCCGCTGAGCCGGGTTACAGTTTGAACAGCAGGTCGCTGTAGACGGGAACCGGCCACAGATCCCCGGGGGTTATGGATTCAAGGGCATCGATATCGGCCCGCAGGTCGGCCAGGCTGGTGGCGACTTTATCCCGGAAGGCGGCCGCCTGTTTGGCCACGCCGCTGATGGCCTGGGCCTTGACGGTTTCCGCGGCCACCTTTTTCAGGTTTTTGTCCGCCGATTCAAGCAGGCGGGAGACCTCAGCCAGGAGTTCCTTCTGGACTACGGCCGATTTCCCCACCACGGCGATGGAATTGCCAAGTTCGGTGGCGAACAGGATCGCGGCCGGGATGTACAGGCGCCGGACCATCTGCATGGCGGTCTGCGCCTCGATATTGATGTTTTTTGAGTATTGCTCGGTATAGATGTCATACCGGGAGTGGAGTTCCTCCTTGCTCAAGACCTTGTACTTTTCAAAAAGTTTGGTCGCCTTGGGGGTGACAAAGGCCTTGATCGCATCCACCGTGTTGCGGACATTGGGCAGGCCTCTTTTTGCCGCCTCGACTACCCATTCTTCCGAGTAGTTGTTGCCGTTGAAGATGATCCGGCCGTGTTTAGCGATCGCGTCCTTGAGGATGGCAAGGATCTCGGCATTGACGTCCTTGGCCTTTTCCAGGCGACTGGCAATCTGATCCAGGGCCTCGGCCGCAATGGTGTTTAGGGCGACGTTCGGGCCGGAGATCGACTGGGACGAACCGACCATGCGGAACTCGAACTTGTTGCCGGTAAAGGCCATGGGCGAGGTCCGGTTGCGGTCCGTGTTGTCCTTGGGCAGTTCCGGCAGGGTGTCAACGCCGATTTTCAGGTAGGCGGCCTCCTGGCGACCGGTCTTGACGCCCTTGGTCAGTTTGATGATGACATCGCTTAGTTCCTCGCCCAAAAACATGGAGATGATGGCCGGCGGCGCCTCGTTGGCACCCAGGCGGTGATCATTGCCGGAACTGCCGCAGGTGGCGCGCATGATGTCGGCATGGGTGTCAACCGCCATGAGCGCGGCGCTCAAAAAGACCAGGAACTGAGCGTTTTCGTCCGGGGTCTGGCCCGGCTCCAGGAGGTTGATGCCGTCGTCAGTGGCGAGCGACCAGTTGTTGTGCTTGCCGGAACCGTTTACTCCGGCATAGGGTTTCTCGTGCAGCAGGCAGACCATGTTGTGCCGCAGGGCGACCTTCTGCATGGTTTCCATGACCAGCTGGTTGTGGTCGGCCGCGATGTTGGTGGTGGAGAAAACCGGCGCCATTTCGAACTGGGCCGGGGCTACCTCGTTATGTTTGGTCTTGGAGGAGATGCCCATTTTCCAGAGTTCGATATCCAGATCCTTCATATAGGCAGAAACCCGATCTTTGATGGAGCCAAAATACTGGTCCTCCAGTTCCTGGCCCTTGGGCGGCGGGGCGCCGAACAGGGTCCGGCCGCAGGTGATCAGGTCCAGGCGCTGCAGATAGTATTCCTTGTCCACCAGAAAATATTCCTGTTCCGGACCGACCGTGGCGATGACCCGGGTCGAGGTCGTGTTGCCGAGGGTTCGCAGCACCCGCAGGGCCTGCCGGGAAACGGCCTCCATGGAGCGGAGCAACGGGGTTTTCTTGTCAAGCGCTTCACCCTTGTACGAGCAGAAGGCTGTGGGAATGGTAAGGGTCACGTTGCCGGCCGCATCTTCCTTGAGAAAGGCGGGTGACGTGCAATCCCAGGCCGTGTAGCCCCGGGCCTCAAAGGTGGCGCGCAGCCCGCCGCTCGGGAAGGAGGAGGCATCCGGCTCACCCTGGATCAGCTGCTTGCCGGGAAATTCCATGATGACGCCGCCGTCGGCGGTGGGCGAGATGAACGAATCGTGTTTCTCCGCGGTGGAGCCGGTTAGCGGCTGGAACCAGTGCGAATAATGGGTGGCGCCTTTTTCAATAGCCCAATCCTTCATGGCGTTGGCAACCACCGCGGCCACCTCCGGCCGCAGGTTCATGCCTTTGCTGATGGTTTCCTGCAAGGCCTTGTAGGTATCCTTAGGCAATCTTTCCCGCATGACCTTGTCGTTGAAGACATTGTTGCCGAACAGTTCCGGCACCTCCATAAATTTTTTGTCATGGCCGGATCCGTTGCCGCATCTGCATTTCTTTCCCATTTTATTGACTCCTTAAATTGATTCGCGTAGTTGAAGAAAAGGCCTTCAGTTAATCAAGCCGCCTGGCGACGGGGTAGCGCCCGCTCTGTGCAGGGCCGGATAAGATTAGTCTGTTTGTTTAGCAAAATCGATGCCGGCATGCATTATTCTGCGTAGTTTGCTGATTTTTCAGTTCTGTTTTGTCAGCAAGGGGCTGTTGCTGGTCGCGAGAAGTAGACATTTTTGTCAAAGCAGAGCAATTATTTTGCAAAAAAGTAATTTTTTTTGTGGTCGGAGACCACGCACCTTTTCCGGCAGGCCGTTGCCTGGTCCGGCATTCTACAGAAAGGGCAAGGTCGCGGTACTCCTTCCCGGTCGGGCTGCGACGAGAAAGAGCAGGCCCTGGCGGAGTTCCTCCTGGAGCGCCGGGTCTTCAATCTTGCTGCCGTCGCTGTTCCGAACATAGAATACGGCTATTACCTTTTCCGCCTCCTTGGCGATTTTAGCCCGGAAGATATTGATCCCGAAATCTGCCAGGGTCCTGGTGATTTCATAGAGCAGGCCGGGCCGTTCCGCGGCAAACACCTCAACAATGCTGCTCTCCATCGAGGTGTCGTTGTCCAGTAAAACTTTCTGCCTGGTCCTGGCGACGGCGGGAGGGGTCGCCCGCCTCAGGGGCGCTGGTTTGAGGTGCAGGCGGTGGGCGAGTCCCAGGCGATTGTTGATCGCCGCCAGTAGATCGGCCTCCAGCCCTCGCCAGTCCTGGTCGGTAAAATTCCCCTCAATGGTGGGGATAACCTCCACCTGATCCACCACCGTGCCGTCCGGCCAGGTGAAGATCTGGGCGGCCAGCACATCGAGGTTGTGCAGGGCAAGAACCCCGCAGATCTTGGCTAAAAGTCCTGGTCGATCCTTGGTGAGAATGAGCAGTGCCCAGTGCCCTTTCTCTTCCTCGGCATGCAACAGAAGTTCCGCCTTGTTCAAGGCCTGTCGGCGTTTGATATGCTCCACGATCATCGCCGGGGTGAAACTCAGCAGGTAGTCTTCCGGAAGAAGGGCCGGATCAAGGTCGCTGCCATTGTCGAGCAGTTCACCCACCTGGCGCCGCAGCCAAGCGATATTATCGTGGCGATCAGGTGGCAGCCGGTCGCCGCGGTTCAGCGTGTGGGCGATTTTCAGGTAAAGTTCCAGCAGCAGAGCGCCCTTCCAGTCGTTCCAGACAGTGGGTCCGGTGGCGCGGGCGTCGGCTATGGAGAGCAGGTAAAGCATGGCCAATCGTTCCGGATTGCGGATGCGGTCGGCGCAGCGCAAGATGAAATTTTCATCCTCTAGATCCCGACGCAGGGCGGTTGAGGACAGAAAAAGGTGGTCGCGGATTAGGAAAACGAGAGTGTCCTGCTCGTCGGGCGTCAGCCCGAGGCGAACAGCGATCGGGCCGGCGATTCTCGCACCCCGGTCGGCGTGCGCCCCGCCTTCGCCTTTGCCGATATCATGGAGGAGGCCGGCCAGAAAAAGGATGTGCGGCGTGGTAATGGAAGAAAAAATGCGGGACTCTTCCGTCTGCAGGCGGTGCAGTTCCGCCGTGGTCTGCATCAGGTGGCTGTCCACGGTATAGACGTGGTAAATATCATGCTGTGCCAGGCATTCCACTGCGGCAAACTCGGGGATGAAGGCGGCGAGCATGCCGGTTTCCAGCAGGGCATTCAGCGCATGTTGGGATTTGCCGCAGTGCAGCAATACATCAAGAAATGGCCGGGTCAGCCGCTTTGATCGGCGCCATCGGCTATCAATGAGATGCAGCGAGTTTTTAATCAATTTTTTGGTGCGGTGATGGATCGGGAGACCGGTTTTGGCTGACAGGGCAAAGATGCGCATCAGGAGGGCCGGTTTTTTGTTGATCTGCGTTGCATCGGTAAGATGCAGCCAGCCCTGTCGGCTCTCGATGCCCGGCTCCAGGCGCCGGTCCGGGCTGGCGGTCGGCAATGAACTCAGGGTCTCGCGCACATGCTCGAAAAAAAGGTCCGTGGTTACGGCCACGGTCTGCATGTGTCTGTAGAGTTCACACATGAACCGTTCCACGGCCAGCAGGCCGTCCGCCGGCTTGAAGTCGAAGGCGGTGGCGATTTCTTCCTGGTGCTCGAAGAAAAGCTGATCGTTTTTCCTGGTGCTCAGATAGTGGAGACGGTTGCGGACCCGGATCAGGAAATCCCAGGCGTCTTCAAAGAGTCGGCGCTCGTCGTTATGCAGAAGACCAGCTTCTTCCATGGCGGCAAGATCCGGCAGTCCGAAGATCATCTGGGCCGTCCAGAGCATGGCCTGGATGTCTCGAAAGCCGCCGCGATTTTCTTTGATTTGCGGCTCCAGAAGATAGGGCTGAATGCCGAAATTTTGATGACGTTTTGTTCGAAAGGCCAGCATGTTTTCGATAAATTGCGGGCGGCAGCCCTCGATGAATTCCTGGCGGAAGCGGGTCTGCAGGGTCGCAAAAAGGGACGCCTCGCCAGCCAGGAACCTGGCATCAACCAACGACACCTGAAAAAAGAAATCTTCCTTGGCGCTGGTCAGACACTCATCAACGGTCCGGACGCTGTGGCCCACCTCGAGACCGGCGTCCCACAAAGGGTAAAAAACCGCCTCGACGGTCTCGCTAAGCCGGTCGACGACCGCCGGGTTGTAAAGCAGCAGCAGGTCGACA
>MGTE01000068.1:19837-26478 GCA_001799275.1 Deltaproteobacteria bacterium RIFOXYD12_FULL_57_12 | reverse complement strand
GGCAACCAGAGCGATGCCCTGGCGGCTCCTGGCGGTGGAAAAATGCCGGGAAATGAAGGTGTCGATGAGCAGGGCCTGCTGTCGGAGCAGCTTGTGGCCGCTCGTGCCCTGCTGCCAGAGGGTCTCCAGGGCCTTGCGCTTGGAAAGGAGTTCGCCGTTCATGGGATTGGGCGAGTGACAGGTCACTAGATTGCCTCATAACCCTTTTCGCCGGTTCGTACCCTGATCACGTCTTCCACCGGCAGCACGAAGATCTTGCCGTCGCCGATCTTGCCGGTCAGGGCTGCCCGGCGGATACATTCGACTACCTCGGCCACCCGGGCGGCTTCGAGGACCAGTTCGATTTTGATCTTGGGGATGAAATCCATAACGTATTCAGCTCCCCGGTAGATTTCCTTGTGGCCTTTCTGGCGGCCGTATCCTTTGACCTCGCTGATGGTCATACCCTTGATGCCGATATTGTTTAAGGCCTCTTTGACTTCATCCATTTTGAACGGCTTGATGATTGCCTCGATTTTCTTCATGGTCGCCTCCTTGTGCGGGGAATAACGGGTTACAGGGAAATGCTTTCCGGGCCGAGCCCGTACGTGTTGTGCTGTTAGATGGTTAGCAATATCTATGCCGTTCACGTTTCTTTCTGTCTAACCTGTCGGTTTTGCAGAGATTTACCGAAGCGATCGGGCGATTGCGGCCGGGTTTTGACTACAAATTCGTGTGTGAATGCTTTGCTCTGTTACGAAAATGTAAATCGCGTGGGGACCGGCCGCTGTGCTGGCTGCGGTAGGGTGAGGGGCGCCACTCTGCAGAAGGAGTTTGTGCTTTTTTGAATTTTTTTACTGTATATTTCTTGAATGGCGCTCGGAAGAAAATAATTCAGGTGAGGAGTCGTTTCATTATAGACTCGATTCCAGGTTTAGATGGAATAACGTTTTGGGAGTTCCTCAAGATGACCGCAGGGTTGCAGTGCCAGCGTTGAGAGGGCGCGTGGAATTTTTGTAAAAAAAACAAAAAACGGGCGCAGGAAGAATTGGTGGTGCGTATAAAATTGGGCGGCTGATGGTTGGCTGCTGCCTATTGCGCATCAGGAGTGTGATCATTATTTTCAGCTGGGAGGTTGTTTTTCTTGTCCAGCTTGTGCTGCAGTTTTTCTTCTTTCTTTTTTTTCTTTGCCAGTTCTTTCTGGCGCTTCTCAAACGAATAATTGTTTTTTGCCAAGGTAAAAATCCTTATTTATGGAGGCGCGCACATCGGTTCGCACCAATGACTCCGGAAAAGGGTCAGGTCTGAAATATTAAAAAGCCCCTCACGTATGAGGGGCTTTTTAATTGCGACAGATGCTATTACATCTGGACAACATTGGCGGCTGACGGGCCTTTCGGGCCATCAACCACATCGAATCGTACGCGGGCGCCTTCCTTCAGGGATTTGAAGCCCTGAGCCTGAATTGCGGAATGATGCACGAAAACATCCTTACCGCCATCTTGTTCAATAAACCCAAAACCTTTTGAATCATTAAACCACTTCACTGTTCCTTCTGGCATGTTGAACTACTCCTTCTGTGTCGGATCCTCTGGGGGATCACTTGATAATTTTGCCGAACTATCGACTGATGAGTCGGCCAGCAGCTTGTTTGCTCAAAAAAAAACCGCACTTCCTTTGTCGAGGCTTGTGCGGATAGCTTTTCCGAAAATTTACTACAAACAAAAACTGCACAATTAGTTAATGATATAGCTTGTAGTTCATGATAAAGCAAACTTTATTTTACAGAACCCCTGTTTAATTCATGGCGGTGTGTCCATGAGTAGGCTGGGTGCTCTGCCTGGCGCGCATGGCGGCAGCGGCGCGTTTGTTGAATCATTTTAAGAGGTCGTCATCTTGCCGGGTCAGACCGCGGCCAGGTTTTCGCCGACTTCCATGTTGACTAAAAGCGGCACGTCCAGGGTCATCACCGATTCCATGGCGGCTTGCACCAATTCTTTGGTGGCGTCCACCTCCGCCGCCGGCACCTCGAAGACCAGTTCGTCGTGGATCTGCAAAAGGAGGCGGGCCGTAAGGCCGGCCGCGACCAGGGCGGTCTCGGTCTTGATCATGGCCAGCTTGATGATGTCGGCGGCCGTGCCCTGGATCGGCGTGTTGATCGCGGTGCGTTCGGCGAATTCCCGCTGGTTGCGGTTGGCGCTGTTGATATCCGGCAGCGGCCGCCGCCGATGCAGCAGGGTGGTGACGCTCCCTTCCCGGCGCGCCAGTTCGACAATCTCCTCCATGAAGCGTTTCACCCCGGCATAGTGCATGAAATACCGGTCGATGAAGGTCTGGGCCGCGGCCCGGCTCACGTCAAGCTGGCTGGCCAGCCCGAAGCTGCTCATGCCGTAGACAATGCCGGAATTGATCGTCTTGGCCACCCGCCGCATCTCGGTGGTGATCAAGAGCGGCGAGACCATGAAGATTTCGGCGGCGGTCCGGGCATGGATGTCCTGGCCGGAGCGGAAGGCCGTAAGCAAAGCAGGGTCCTGGGAATAGTGGGCCAGCACCCGCAGGTCGATCTGCGAATAGTCGCCGGCCAGGAAGAGATGGCCCGGCGGTGCCACAAAGGCCGCCCGGATTTTCTGGCCCTCCGGGGTGCGGATCGGGATGTTCTGCAGATTCGGGTTGCTGCTGCTCAGGCGGCCGGTGGCGGTGACGGTCTGGTTAAAGGAGCTGTGCACCCGGCCGGTGAGCGGATGGATCAGGGTGGGCAGTTTTTCCACATAGGTGGTCTGCAGTTTGGAAAGATTGCGGTGCGCCATGACCAGCCGGACCACCTCGTGGCCGGCGAGTTTCTCCAGAACCTTGACATCGGTGGAATAGCCGGTCTTGGTCTTGCGGCCGTGGGGCAGGTGCAGCCGGTCGAAGAGGATTTCGCCCAGCTGGCGTGGCGAGTTGATGTTGAACGGGCCGCCAGCCAGCCGATGGATATCGGCTTCCAGATCGACAAGCTGGGCCGTAAAGTCGGCGGACATGCGGCCGAGCAGCTCCGCGTTGATGATGATGCCGGCCATTTCCATCTCCGCCAGGATCGGCACCAGCGGCATTTCCAACTCGACAAAGAGCGGCCAGAGCCCCGCCGCCTCCAGGCGCGGCCGGAAGAGTTCCCAGAGCCGGCCGGCCGCGTAGACATCCTCGCACGAATAATTCTTGGCCGCCTCCAGCGCGACGCGGACAAAGCTGTCTTCCCGTTTGTCGTTGCCGGTCACCTCGCCGAAGGTGGTGAGGGCCAGTTCCAGATGTTGCCGGCAGAGGTCGTCCAGGCCGTGGGTCCGGCGGCCGGGCTCCAGGAGATAGGAGGCGATCATCGTGTCCCGCAGGGGGCCGGCCAGGCGGATGTTGTGCTGGCGCAGCACACTGTAGTCGAATTTCAGATTGTGGCCGATCTTGGCGAGATTCGGGTCTTCCAGATAGGGCCGCAGGCTGGCCAGCACCTCGGCCGCCGGCAGCTGGCCAGGCAGAAGCGAGCCGGCCGCGTCGCGATGGCCGACCGGGATATAAAAGGCCTGTTCAGTGGTGATTGCCAGCGAGATGCCGACCAGTTCGGCAACGAGCGGGTCAAGGGAGGAGGTCTCGGTATCGAGCACCAGATGCGGCGATCTGGCCAGGCGGCCGAGCAGCCGCTGCAGGCTCACCTGATCCTGCACCATGGTAAAGCTGCCCTGGCTGACCGCCTCGGCCGGGATTTCCGATTTGAGCAGACGGGTGAATTCGAGCTCGGTATAGAGTTCCTTGAGCCGGGTCGTATCCGGCGGCGGCAACTGGTAGGCGGCCAGAGTCGTCGGCACCGGCGCGTCTTCCTTGAGGCGGATGAGCTGTTGGGAGAGATAGGCGGTGTCGCGATGGGTAGCCAGGTTGTCGGCGAGTTTTTTTCTGGTGAGCCCGGCCAGATTCGCATAGAGGCCGTCAAGGGAGCCGAATTCGTTGAGCAGCGTCTCCGCGGTCTTGGGGCCGATGCCGGGCACGCCGGGCACATTGTCGCTCGCATCGCCGATTAAGGCGAAGAGGTCCAGAAGCCCCGCCGGCGGGATGCTGTACTTTTTCTGCACGGCGGCCGCATCGTACAGTACATCCTTCATCGGCTCCCAGACGGTGATCCGGTCGGAGACCAGTTGCAGAAGGTCCTTGTCGCCGGTAACCACCACCACCGGCTGGCCGGCCTCGGCAAGGAGGCGGGCGGCCGAGGCGATCAGATCGTCGGCCTCGACGCCGGCCTCTTCGAGGACGAGGATGTTGTAGGCTGCGGTCACCGCCTTGATATAGGGGATCTGCGG
Source organism: Deltaproteobacteria bacterium RIFOXYD12_FULL_57_12 (assembly GCA_001799275.1). Taxonomy (GTDB): domain Bacteria; phylum Desulfobacterota; class Desulfobulbia; order Desulfobulbales; family BM004; genus YD12-FULL-57-12. Next base: position 22,180 of record MGTE01000068.1, on the reverse strand, counting down.
GATGAGATCCACGGGCATCGGCGGCCGGTTCGCCTTATACTGCGGATAGGTCTGGTGCCGGAAGGTGGGGCCCTTGGCGTCAAAGGCCACGGCCACATAGCGCGGCGCCTTGTCCCGGAGTACCCGGAGCAGGATATTCGTAAAGCCGAAAATCGCGTGGGTGGGCAGACCGTTTTGGTTTGATAAGGGAGCGATGGCGTGGTAGGCCCGGTAGATGTAGGCGCTGCCGTCGATGAGATAAACTGGTTCTGGTCTGGTCATGCTGGCCTTGATGTCTGGTGCGGCGGGCTGGGGCCGCGTGTTGGTTGATAACGTGCAAAATCGTTTCTGTTTTTGATGGTGCGTCATCGGGTGGAATTTTCTGCCACCTGCCGAAAAGCTCTTAGCGGGACGGCCGCACCCAGGCGGCGGCCGGGCCCTTGTCGCCATCGGCCTCGCCGAACAGCACCGCGTCTCCTTCGGCCAGCCGATCCATGGCCAGCTCTTCTTTCAGGGCGTTTTCATGGAAATAGATCTCCCGGCCGGTCAGGGTAACAAGAAAGCCGTAGGACTCATACGGGTAGAGACGCTTGATGATGCCGACTTCGCCGCTGCCACGTTCCGGCTCCTGGAGCTTGACGCTTTTCTGCAGTCGCCGTTGCCGTTCTTTCAGGTTCAGCCCCAGGACATCAAAGGCCTCAACAATGAGCGGCATGAGCTTTTCGCCGCCGCGACGGACCACTTCGATATCGTTGGGCACAGCGGCGACCAGCCGCAGTTCGAAGCCGGGATTGCGGTGATGCTGGGTGCTTTCGATGCTGAGCCGCAGATGGAGAACCTGTCCGGCATGGTGCCGGATAAGTTTCTCACGCTCCAGCTCAATTTTTTCCTGCCACTCGGGCTGCATTTCCAGATTTCGCGCCTCAATCTGAAGTTCCATGGAGTACTCCTCGTCAGAATTAAACTCGCGGCCGCCGCCTGCCGGCTTCTGTCTTCTGACCGCATCTCGCTCTTGACGGCATGGCGTCCACCAGGTAAACAAACCGGATGGAAACAACATTGCCCTTGAAACTCGCCAGCAGTCGGCCGACGATCGGCGTCATTCTCCTCAACCTGGGTGGACCGGAGAAGCCGGCGGACGTTCGGCCTTTTTTGTACAACCTCTTTTCCGACCGACAGATCATTCGCCTGGGGCCACGGCTTCTCCAAAAGCCATTGGCCTGGCTCATAGCCAGTCGCCGAGCCGCCAAGAGCCGGGCTGCCTATGCCTGCATCGGCGGCGGCTCGCCGTTGATGAAAATCACGGCCGAGCAGGGCCGGGCTTTGGCGGAACAGCTGAGCGGCCACGGCAGCTTCCGGGTGGTGATGGCCATGCGCTACTGGCGACCCGATGCCGATGCCGCTTTGCGGGAACTGGCTGCCGCCGGCATCCGGCGGGCGGTTGCCCTGCCGCTCTATCCGCACTATTCGCGGGCCACGACCGGTTCCTCTCTGGAAGATCTCCGACGGGCCGTCGGCCGTCTGGCCGGCAACTTGGCGCTGGCCGAGATCCGGGAATGGCCGGACCAGTCCGGCTATATCGACTGCCTGGCCGCCGCTATATTACAAGGCGTTCGGCAGTTGCCGGCCGGCGAATCGCAGGTGGTGTACAGCGCCCACAGCCTGCCGGTCAGCTTCATCAAGGAAGGCGACCCCTATCTTGTGCAGATTGAACGGACGATCAAGGCGGTGGAGAGGATTACCGGCCTGGCCGGCCGGCTCTGTTTTCAGAGTCGCAGCGGGCCGGTGGAATGGCTGGCGCCTTCGACTCCGGAAATGCTGGAGCAGCTCGCCCGGGAAGGGTGCCGCAACATTCTGATGGTGCCGATCAGTTTCGTGTCGGACCATGTGGAAACCCTGTACGAGATCGATATTCTCTACCGGCAGCAGGCGGAGCGCTTGGGTATGCGGTTGGCGCGGACCGAGTCCCTGAACGTCGCCCCGCCGTTCATTGCCGCGCTCCGGGATCTGGTTCTCGATGCGGTAAACCAGCAGGGCTGGTAATTTGAGCTTATTTATGGATAAGCTCTTAGTTGCCGGCCAGGGCGACCAGGTTGCCGGGGGTGATATAGTTCATGCTGTGGGCCGAGACTAAGGCCGTCGCCGTGGTTGGAGTCACCCGCATCACCATGGCCTCGGCCAGCTTTTCGTCCTGATTCCTGATAACCAGCCGGTCGCCCGGGACCAGGCCGGCCTGGGTTCCGGCGTCGATGTATAAAATATCATTGCTGCCGGCAACCTCCCGCCGGTTTTCAATGGCAACCACGGTGCCCGTGAGGCCAGCCGGCCGGTTGCTCCTGGCGGCCGCGGCCTGCCGTAGCGGCA
>MGTE01000068.1:0-19806 GCA_001799275.1 Deltaproteobacteria bacterium RIFOXYD12_FULL_57_12 | reverse complement strand
TTCGATCTCCTGAAAGGCTTTCTTGACCATGGCGGTCTGCTGACCGTCGCCACCCGGGGCGATTTCAACAATCCCCACCTCCATGATCAGATTACCGACCTTTTTGCCGGTCTTTGGATGACGGATAAGCCCGAGGTCGCGGTAGACGCCGTAGGCCTTGCCAACGGACACGTCCGTGGCCTTTACCACCAGCCTTTCCTCGGAACCCGTGTAATCCCAGCCAGTTACCGATTTGAAGACGCGGCCCTGAGATGAAAGCTCTTGCACCAGGCGGCCGGAGGAGATGGCCTGGAGTCTGGCCTTTGAAAAGCCGGTCAGGTCGATTTCGTCGGTTTTAAAAAGGGTGCCCGGTTCAAAGACGGCGAGTCCGCCGCCATCGTTCGGGCTGGAAATTTCCGGTGCCGGGGCGGCGGCTACGGGCGTCGGTGCAGCCTCTTCGGCAGTGGGTGTTGCGGCTGGCGGGCAGGGAACGTTCAACTGCTGGCCCGGGAAAATCAGGTGAGGGTTTTTGACCTGCGGGTTTTGTTTCCAGATCCTGGGCCAGAGATACGGTTTCTCCAGGTAGGTGCCGCTGATGTGCCAGAGGGTATCGCCCTTGACCACATTATGCAGGCATTTATATTCCGTGCAGCCACTGCCGACACCGGGAATCTTGACAAGCTGGTCCGGAAAGATCAGGTGGGGATTTTGGATATCCGGGTTGTTTTTCCATACCTGGGGCCAGAGATACGGTTTCTCCAGGTAGGTGCCGCTGATGTGCCAAAGGGTGTCGCCCTTGATCACCCGGTGAACGCAGTCTTCCTCGGCGGCAAAGCCGTTGCCGCCGCCGAGGAGTATTGTCAGTGCCAGGCCCGCGGTCAGAATTCTCTTATTCATGTCTTGCTCCTTATCCCGGAGTTGAAGATCATCAGCCGAGTGTTTTTCAATTGCTACACCAATGGACTATACAGGATTTCAGCTCTGTCTGCAAAATCAATATGTTAATGTTTCGCAATTTTTTTTGGTCAATTCTTTCGAGGCGCCGGTAATGGAGCCTCGGCCGTTTTTGTCAGTTTTTGCCCTGATAGCGGCGCATCCGGATATTGATCAGGATACCGACGGCCAGCATGGTAGTCAGCAGGGAGGAGCCGCCGTAGCTGAACAGCGGCAGGGGAATGCCGACCACCGGCAGGAGCCCCATCACCATGCACAGGTTGATGATCGCCTGCCAGAAGATTAAAGAGACGATGCCGAAAACAAGCAGCACCCCAAACTTGTCCCGGGAGGTGAGGCCGATATTGAGTCCCCAGAGAATCAGCAGAAAATAGCAGGCCAAAAAGAAAAGGCAGCCGGCGAATCCCCATTCCTCGGCCCAGACCGAGAAGGCGAAGTCGGTGTGTCGTTCCGGCAGGAAATGCAAATGGCCCTGGGTGCCATCCAGGTAGCCCTTACCGAATTTGAGGCCGCTGCCCACAGCGATCTTCGATTGCATGATGTGGTAGCCGCTGTTCATGGGATCTCCCTCGGGGTTCAGAAAGGTCTCAATGCGCTGCCGCTGATAGGGTTTCAGGAAAAATTTCCATCCGAGCGGAATGGCTGCGAGGCAGAAGGAGAGGAGGATGGCGACCGTATTCCTCCGCAGTTTGACAAACAGGGTCATGGAAATAAAAACAGCGGCCAGGATTAGAGCGGTGCCCAGGTCCGGCTGTTTGACGATGAGCGCAAAGGGCAGAACGGTGAGCAGGGCGGGCACGATCAGTTCGCCGATGGTGAAGCCCTTGCCGGTGTCCTTGCGGTAGTAGTAGCTGGCCAGGGTGATGATCAGCATCAGCTTGGCCGGCTCCGAGGGTTGCAGGCGGAAGAAACCAAGGTTGAGCCAGCGCTGGGACCCGCCAACGGTTTTCCCCAAGAGCAGGGCTGCCAGCAGCAGCAGGATGATCAGCCAGTAGCAGGGGTAGTTCCAGATGAGCAGCCGGCGGTAGTCGATGCTGATTGCCAGGAGTACGAGGCCAAGGCCGGCAAAAAAGAAGGTCAGCTGCTTGTAGAAGATGGGGGAGGCGCCGGCGCCGGTATTGCTGGAGCTGTACAGGTTGATGAGGCCCATGGTTGTGACGGCCAGCACCGCTCCCAGCATGATCCAGTCGAAATTGTATAAAAGACGTCGGTCAAAGCGCAGCATTTTCTCTCCTGCCGGGCAGATTGGGTAAGCGTAGCATCGTGGATTACTAGTCCGCGGCTTCCTCGGTCGGCTCCGGCTGGCCGGTTTCTTCCTTTTTGATGTTGAAATATGCTTCCAATACCCGCTTGGCCACGGGGCCGGCCGCAGAGCCGCCGTGGCTGCCATGCTCCACCAGAACCGCCATGGCGATCTCCGGTTTTTCCGCCGGCGCAAAGCAGGTGAACCAGGCATGGTCTCGGTATTTATAGGGGACGTTGTTTTCCGCCACGCCCTTATACTGGGCAAGCCGGATAACCTGGGCGGTACCGGTCTTGCCGGCCACCTTGATCGACGGTAGCCGGGCGGCCGAACCGGTGCCGTGTGGCTCGTTGACCACCGCCGTCAGGGCGTCGCGGATAAGCTCCTGCATTTTGTCCGTGCCGCGCAGCCGGCCTTCGATGACCGGGCTGAAGCGCTGGAGATCGCTGCCGTCCGGCCCTTTTATCAACTCGATCAGTTGGGGTCGGTAGAGGGTGCCGCCGTTGGCCAAGGTCGCCGCCATCCGGCAGATCTGCAACGGGGTGGTCAGGTTGAAACCCTGACCGATGGCCACGGAAAGGGTTTCACCCTTCTGCCAGGCCACCTTTTTCGTCTGCTGTTTCCATTCGCTGGTGGGCACCAGGCCGGATTTTTCATGCTCCAGCTCGATGCCGGAGGCCCGGCCGAATCCGAAGCTCTTGGCGTATTCGGCCAGAAGATCCACACCGAGCCGCTGGCCGACCTGGTAGAAATAGACATCGCAGGATTCTGCCAGGGCGCGGCGCAGGCTGACCGTGCCATGCCCGCCTTTTTTCCAGCAGCCGTAACGGCGGTTGCCGAAGTTGATGGCGCCGGTGCAGAACACCGAGGTTTCCGGTGTGATCGCGCCCTCGGCCAGCCCGGCCAGCGCAGTGACAATCTTATAGGTTGATCCGGGTGGATACTGGCCATTGACCGTCTTGTTGATTAAAGGATGGAGCGGGTCAGTCAGCATTTCTTTCCAGGCCTTTTGCGAAATGCCACCGATGAATTCCTTCAGCTTCAGGGCTGGCGAGCTGACCAGCACCAGAACCCGGCCGGTGTTCACCTCCATGGCCACCACGGCGCCGGCCTTGCCGGCCATGGCCGCCTCGGCGGCCTGCTGCAGGTCGATGTCGATGGTCAGCCGGATGTCGTTGCCAGGCATCGCCTCCAGCCCCTTGAGGCGCCGCTGCTCAAAACCCCTGGCGTCAACCTCCATATACTCCCGGCCTTTTTCACCGCGCAGATGTTCCTCAAACAGCTTTTCAGCCCCCATCTTGCCGATCGGGTCGCCGCTTTCATAGCTTTCGTCGCCTTCGTCCTTTTTCCCCTCCAGTTCCTTCTGGCTTATCTCGCCCAGATAGCCGATTAAATGAGAGGCAAGGTCCTGATACAGGTAATCCCGGCGGGGCAGCGCCATGATCCGGACGCCCGGCAATTCCAAATGGTTGTTCTCGACGGCGGCCAGGGTCTGCCAGTCGACATCCTCCTTGAGTTTAATGGGAATGTGCCGGGGGTTGTCGGCCGCCAGCCTGATTCTTTCCAGAAAGAGAGCGATGTCGTCGCCGGTGAGGCGGGCCAGGCGCTTGATGACCGCGTCCGGGTCGGGCGCATCTTCCTTGGTCCAGACAATATTGAACGAAGGGCGGTTGGCAATGATGACCCTGCCCTGGCGGTCCAGAATGTTGCCGCGCGGCGCCGTGATGTCCAGCGCGCGCACCCGGTTGTTTTCTGCCAGGCGCACATATTCCGCGCCGCGGTGGATCTGCAGATACCAGAGTCGGGCAATCAGCAGGGCCATGAGGCTGATGATGAAGACGGCGACAATGTCGGTCCGTTTCTTGAGCGCATTGAGCTCATCCTCATCGACCCTGTAAATTCTGGCGTTGAGACGCCGTCTTTGAAAGCGCATGTCCTGCAAATTCCTATCGATACCTGAACCTGTTGCCTTTTTTCCGGAAAAGCTGCCATTGAATTTTTTTGTTGCCAAGACGATTCCAGAAGAAATCAAAGATCCCGAAAAAAGGCATGGTCAGGATGGCCAGCAGAAGCAACTGGAGAAGTATCGGGCCCCAGACCCATTCAGGTCGGCTGTCGGCGCCGAGGATGGAGGAGAACAGATAGATGCCGCCGGCGGCCAGCAGGTAGCTTGCCGCCGTCACCGGGGCCTGGTAGGCCGTCTCGTTCACCGCCACGAATTTAAAGAGCCCCTTGAGCGTAAAGAAGACGAGCAGATAGATAACGGGATAGAGACCCAGAAAGATTCCCGCGTAAATATCCAGAATCACCCCCAGGAGAAAAACCACCAGGGCGCCGCGGAGCAGATCGAGCCGGTAGGCCAGAAAGACGATGAGCAGGAAGAGCAGATCCGGCTTGCCCAGCCAGGCTGGCATTGCCTGCAGCAGCGAGGTCTGCAGGCTCAGCAGGATGACGCCTAAGACGAGATAAATTGGAATGGGCATGGGGTCCGCAGCAGTTTAGGGCCTGTAAAGAAATACTATTCTATCATGCATCTCATCTTCGGGCCATCTTTGGTCTTGCCTCAATCGCAAAATCCTCAAAGTAGCGCTGCTACTCCTGCGGTTTTGCTCAATCGGCGCAACCAAATTTGACCCAAATCTGAGCGCCTTCTTGTAATAGTTATTTCTTTGCAGGCCCTTAGTCGGTCAGGGAGGTCCTTTTCATTATGATGATGACGTTTTCCAGCAGGGAAAAATCCGTGGCCGGCGCCACCTCGATTTCCTGAAACATGCCGCGCTGGTCCGCGATTACCTTGGAGACTGTGCCGACCAGCAAACCTTGGGGGAAGGCGCCGCCCAGTTCCGAGGTGACGATCCGGTCGCCCTTGACCACATCGGCGTTTTTCAGCACGTAGTGCAACTGGTAGGAGTTTGCCCCCATGCCTTTGAGTATCCCTCTGATCCGGGTGCGCTGCAGCAGGACGTCAATGGCGCTGTTCGGGTCGGTGGCCAGCAGTACCTTGGCATAGTTGGGCGAGGTGGTCAAGACCTGGCCGACAATACCTTCGTCGGTCGCTACCGGCATGCCTTTTTCGATCCCGTCACTGCTGCCGCGGTCAACGATAATGGTCCGGAACCAGAGGGAAGGATCCTTGCCGATGATGCGGGCGGTCAAGGTCGGCAGGGGAAGCGATTCCTTGAATTCGAGCTGTTTGCGCAGGCGGATATTGGTGGCCACCGCCTCCCGGTACTCGTTGTTGAGTTCCCGGGCCTCCTTGAGCTGCTCCCGCAGCCGTTTGTTTTCCTCGCGGACGCCGATGAGGGAGGCGAAATCCTCCACTCGGCCCCGGCCATAGGCGCTGAGCTGCATCATGACCGACTGCGCCGGTCCGAGCAGTTCAAGAAAGAATTTGTGCGACGGGCCGAACTCCTGGTTGCCCACCGTGGAGACGATTAGAATGAGCAGGGCGGTGAGCAGGGAACCGAGAAGCAGAAAAAAACGCACTTTCCGTGAGCCGCCGCCTTGTTTCTTGCGTATTGTTCTACTCAAGGGTAACAACCTCGCAACAGGTCAGGGATCACGCAGGCGTGGGCGACACTCGGCACTGGCAGGCGGTCGAGAACGGCGAACCGCTTACCACCTGATCATGACCTCTTTCAGGATATCGATGTTGTCCAGGGCCTTGCCGCAGCCGAGCACCACCGAGGAGAGCGGGTCGTCGCCAATGATGATCGGCAGGCCGGTCTCCAAGTTGAGGCGCTTGTCGAGGTTCCGCAGGAGGGCGCCGCCGCCGGTCAGCATGATGCCCTGGTCGACGATGTCGGCCGACAGTTCCGGCGGCGTCAGTTCCAGAGCCATCTTCACCGCGTCGACAATGGCGTCCACCTGTTCGTCGATGGCGGTGCGGATTTCGGCCGAGTTGATGGTCAGCGTCTTGGGCACGCCTGAGATCAGATCGCGGCCCTTGATGTCCATGGTCGCGTAGGGTTCCTCAGGCATGACATCGCCAATGGTGATCTTGATCTGTTCGGCTGAACGTTCGCCGATGGCCATGTTGTGTTTGCGTTTGATGTACTGGAGGATCGCCTCGTCCATCTTGTCGCCGGCCACCCGTACCGACTTGGCATAGACAATACCGGCGAGCGAGATGACCGCCACCTCGGTGGTGCCGCCGCCGATATCGACGATCATGTTGGCGGTGGGTTCGGTGATCGGCAGGCCGGCGCCGATGGCGGCCGCCATCGGTTCCTCGATCAAATAGATGGCGCGGGCGCCGGCCGATTCGGCCGACTCCTTGACCGCCCGTTTCTCCACCTGGGTGATACCGGAGGGCACGCTGATGATGATGCGCGGATGGACAAAGGTGCGGCGGTTATGCACCTTGTTGATGAAATAGCGGAGCATGGCCTCGGTCACTTCGAAATCAGCGATGACGCCGTCCTTTATCGGCCGGATGGCGACGATGTTGCCCGGCGTCCGGCCAACCATCATCTTGGCCTCCTTGCCGACAGCCAGCACCCGGTTGACCCGGGCGTCGGTCCGCACCGCGACCACGGAGGGCTCCCGCAGGACAATGCCCTTGCCTTTCATGTAAACCACCGTGTTCGCGGTGCCTAGATCAATGGCCAGATCATTGGAAAGCCAGCCAAGTATGGTGTTCAACGGGGAAAACATAGGTGATCCTTATAACGTGATATGTTTGCTCTCCGGTTTATGCCGGAACAATTTGATTTCAATGAGATAAACGCCTTTCGGCAGCCTTAAAACAGACGGAATACTCTAACAGAGTCTCCCGGCCTTGGCAAGTGATATGGCGCTACACGGGGTTTCCGGGAGAAAAAACTTGACACTGTTCCGGCAATCATGGTATCGATGGCCTGTTTTTGCAATTACGCAGTTGTGTTCGTTGTTTTGATTTTCTGGGATGGGGCTATAGCTCAGCTGGGAGAGCGCTTGAATGGCATTCAAGAGGTCAGCGGTTCGATCCCGCTTAGCTCCACCATCAACAGTATAGGATTGGCGTCTGTACCGGGCGCCGTCCGCAGTATTCCTTAGGGAGGGCCTGGCCGGTTTTTTCTATGGGAAGAACAGCCTCTGCTGTCCTGGTTAAGAAACGGCCTTCTTCCGGCAGCAGAGGCCTTTTTTTGTGGTAAGCGACAGGGCACAGCATCTGCGGAGTTTATCCCCCCTTGCGGGGGATCATCGGCCTGGCCGCATACCTGGTGTATAGCGGACAGGTCTCGTTGTCGGCATACGAAACTGCCGACGATTGACACGCGCATCTGCGGCACCCTGTGGCCGCTTATTCCGAGGTTATGCGCTCTGCCTGAGCGGCCTCCCCATGATCGGCCTTTTTATTTTTATGGTGAACACACCGATGGCAGGGAAACAATCTTCCGCATCCGAGCAAGACGTCGCCGGAAAACCAGCGTCTGAAGAGGCTATCCTCAAGGTCGCCAAGGAGATCGTCGTGAAGTTCATCGAGGTCGGCCGTCTTTCCCCTGCCAATTTCGACGAGACCTTCAAGGCCATCTACCTGTCGATCCGCGATACAGTCCGCTCGTAAGCGAGCCGTGTTGGCGGCCCCGGCGGCTCCCCAAACTCCTGCCACAGGGCACCTCGTCGCAAGTCTATGCAACCCCAGGCTTCTCAGCAGAGTGCTTCCCTTGCCCTTGATCTGAACCACGTCCCGGCCGTTGTCCGCCATATCCATCTCATGGGCATCTGCGGCACCGGCATGGGCGCCCTGGCCGGCATGCTGCACCGGGCCGGTTATCAGGTCACCGGCTCCGACCAGCAGGTCTACCCGCCCATGAGCGATTTCCTGGCCGGTCTCGGTATCCCGGTGCAGAGCGGCTATGGCCCGGATAATCTTGCGCCGCGACCTGATCTGGTGGTGGTCGGCAACGTCATCACCCGTCAGAACCCCGAGGCCCTGGCCCTGGCCGCCGCCGCCATTCCCTATGTTTCCTTTCCTCAAGCCATCCGCCATTTTTTTCTGGCCGGGCGAGCATCGCTCGTAGTGACCGGCACCCACGGCAAGACCACCACCGCCTCGCTTCTGGCGACCCTGCTGCAGGCGGCCGGCCTGGAACCGGGCTTCATGATCGGCGGCCTGGTGCAGGCGTTCGGCCGTAATTTCAATGTGAATGACAGCCCCTATTTTGTGCTTGAGGGCGATGAATACGACACCGCCTTTTTTGATAAGGGTCCGAAATTTCTGCATTACCAGCCGCAGATCGCCATTATCACCAGCATCGAGTTCGATCACGCGGATATTTACGCCGATTTGGCTGCCGTGAAAAAATCCTTTGCCCGGCTGGTTTCGATCCTGCCGTCGGACGGCTGCCTCGTGGCCTGCCAAGATGATCCGGTGGTGCAAGAGATCGTGGCGGCGGCGCACTGCGAGGTGCGGGGCTACGGCATGGCAGACGAGGCGGAGTGGCAACTGCAAAACCTTACGGTGCGGCCCGGCTGCACGACGTTTAGCGTCTTGCGCCGGGGTGAACTGCTCGGCGAGTTTACCAGCCCCATGCCCGGCCGGCACAACGCCTTGAACGCCCTGGCGGTCATCGCCCTGCTGCATCGGCTCGGCGTGGCGCCGCCGGTTGTTGCCGCCGGCCTGCGGGAGTTCAAGGGGGTGCGGCGCCGGCAGGAGGTGCGGGGCGAGGTGGACGGCATCACAGTGATCGATGATTTTGCCCACCACCCGACCGCGGTGTCCGAAACCCTGCTGGCGTTGCGGCAGGCCTACCCGGGCCGGCGGTTGGTGACGGTGTTCGAGCCCCGCACCAACACCAGCATGCGCAATGTCTTTCAGGAAAAATACGTAACAGCCTTTGACAGCGCCGATGTGGCCATTATTCGCGAGCCACCGGCCTTGCATAAAATCCCCGAGATGGAGCGTTTTTCCAGCCAACGGCTGGTGGATGACCTTACCCAACGCGGCCGGGTCGCCCGTTATTTCAGCGACACCGATGCCATTCTGGATTTCCTTGCCAAGACAGTAGTGCGTGACGACGTGATCGCCATTCTGTCCAACGGCGGCTTTGACAATATCCACAGCCGCCTGCTGGCCATGCTTGCGGCCCGTGCATAGTTTTCCTCGCCTTGCCTTGGCAGTGGCCGGTTTACCCGCCGCCTATGCATCAATCGTCTTCATCCCATTTTCATAGCAGGCCAGGCAACAGGAGGGTGAGAAAGAAACGCAGGGCATGCCTCCTATAATAAATTGCGGGGAACGCCGAAAGGCGAAGCGCCACGCTTGCGCTTATGATGGCCACAATGTGGCATGTCGTGCCCGCCGTGGCGGACTGTGGGAGCTGCCGCCGGTGGCCGCGCTACCACTCGCCGGCGCAAGGGCCGCGTGTGCATTAGGGACGAAATATCACCCCATTTCCCCTTTACAAAATAAAGCAAATCGAATAATACATCCAAGTTCAAAATACGGTCGGAGTCGCTATAACTCCGCCAGACACCGTGCAGGCTGGCTTGCGGCAGAGGGAAGGCCAGCGCGTATAATATGTATGAATGATAATGTGTTTTGTATTTTTAACCCAGACAAGGGAATTGCTGTTTGACATGACATCCTTACTGACCTTTCCCAAAGGTGGCGTGCATCCGCCCGAAGCAAAGGAGCGAACCGCCAGCCTTGCCATCGAGACCATGCCGGTCCCTGATGAACTTGAAGTCATTTTGGGCCAGCATATTGGCGCGCCCTGCACCCCGACCGTCGCGGCCAAGGCCGAGGTCAGGGAAGGCGACATCATCGGCGAGGTGACCAAGGGCCTGGGTGTGCCGCTGCATGCCCCGGTCGCCGCCACGGTCAAAGGTGTGTTCCAGTCGGCCCATCCCATGCGGGTCAGCGCCCCTGCCCTGCTTCTGGTGACCAACTCGGAGATCCCGGCCGTCCGCTATTCCCGGCTTGACTGGGAACTGTGCGGCCGCGACGAACTGCTGAAAAAGGTGCACGGCGCCGGCATCATCGGCATCGGCGGCGCCGGTTTTCCCTCGCATGTCAAGCTCAACCCGCCTCCGGACAATCCGGTTGATACCCTCATCTTAAACGGCGCCGAGTGCGAGCCGTACATTACCGCCGACCACCGGCAGATGCTGGAGTTCAGCCAGGAGATCGTCGAAGGCGCCCGGGTCATCCTGAAGATCCTCGGGATTAAAGACTGCCGTATCGGCATTGAAAACAACAAGCCCGACGCCATTGCCGCCATGACCAAAGCCGCGGCTGCCGCCTCTTCCGCCAGCGCCCAGATTACGGTTCATCCCCTCAAGGTGAAATATCCCCAGGGTTCGGAAAAACAGCTTATCCAGTCGATCACCGGCCGCAAGGTGCCGGCCTTTGCCCTGCCCTCGGCAGTGGGCGTCGTGGTCCACAACGTGAGCACGACCAAGGCCATCCATGACGCCATTGTCCTGGGCAAGCCTTTATACGAGAAGGTGATGACCGTCTCCGGCAAGGGCATCAGCCGGCCGGCCAACCTGCTGGTTAAGGTCGGCACCCGGGTCAGCGATATCGTCGCCTACCTGGGCGGCGTCACCCCGGCGCTTGCCAAGATCGTCATGGGCGGGCCGATGATGGGTTTTGCCATTTCCACACTGGACATTCCGGTGACCAAGACCACCTCGTCGGTCCTGTTTCTGGCCGAGGATGAAATCGACACCCGGCCGCATTCCCAGTGCATCCGCTGCGGCTGGTGCGTGGAGGCCTGTCCCATGGGCCTGGAGCCCAAGGAGGTCGCCATTCATGTCGAGGCGGATCGCGCGCAGGATACCGCGCAGTTCGGGGTATTCGAGTGTTTTGAGTGCGGCTGCTGCGCCTATGTCTGCCCGGCCAAGCGGCCCTTAGTCCAGTTCATGCGGCTGGCCAAGATGAAGGCCAAGCGCTGAGCAGTCACGTGTGAAGGAGAACGGTCATTAACGAGCAAATTCCAGATAACCCGTTGCCAGGTCTTCCGCGGGGCCTGTGGAAGGTTTCCATTTCCCCCCATGTGCGGAGCAATGAGTCGGTCGCGAAAATTATGTGGACCGTGGTGGCCTGCCTGGTGCCGCCACTTATCCTGTCGGTCTTTATTTTCGGGATTCAGACCCTGATCATCACCGCAGTGAGCGTGGTGAGTTGTGTCGCGGTAGAGGCCGCGAGCCAGAAGCTCCTCGGCCGACGGGTCACGGTGAGCGACGGTAGCGCGGTGATCACCGGCATGCTGCTCGCCTTTGTCATCCCACCGGGCGTGCCTTATCTGCTGCCGGTGCTTGGCGCGGTCATGGCCATCTATATCGGCAAGCATCTGCTGGGCGGGATCGGTTATAATATTTTCAATCCGGCCCTGCTGGCCCGGGCCTTTCTGCTCGCCACCTTTCCGGTCGCCATGACCTCCTCCTGGCTGCCGCCCCTCCACGACTTGGCGATTTTTTCCTATCTCGGCACGCATGTTGACGCGATCACCACCGCCACGCCGCTCGCGGTTCTCAAAACCCAGGGGATGGCGGCGGTCGTCGAGCAGTTTGGTGCGACGTCCAACATCTATACAACATTCTTCCTGGGCTGGCGGCCCGGCGCCATCGGTGAGACCTCGGGGCTGCTCATCGTGCTGGGCGGCCTCTATCTGCTCTATCGGCGCTATATCACCTGGCACATCCCGGTCTCGGTACTCGGCACCATCGCGCTGCTGACCTGGTGCTTCGGCGGCCCGACCTGGTTTGGCGGCGACCCGCTGCTCGCCATTTTATCCGGCGGTGCCCTGCTCGGCGCCTTTTTCATGGCCAATGACTATGTCACCTGCCCGACCGATAAGACCTCCCAGCTTATTTATGGGGTCGGCGTCGGTGCGCTTACCGTGCTCATCCGTTTGAAGGGCGGCTATCCCGAAGGGATCTGCTATGCCATCCTGCTGATGAATCCGTTAAGCTCCGTCCTGGATGGCTGGTTCAAGCCCAAGCGTTTTGCGGCACCGGCAGGAGGGGCAAAATGAAAGACATTTTTACCATTATCCTGCGGCTGACCGTGGCCTGCCTGCTGGCCGGCGTGGTAATGGGCACCACCTTTGTCCTCACCAACCAGGCGAAAAAAGACAATGCCCTGCGCCACGAGCAGCAGGTCATGCTGAGCCTGCTCGGCTATTCGAGCAAGAACCCGGCGCCGCCAACCGTGGCCATGCACGAGATCTATCGTTATCTCGTCACCGACAACACCACCCAGACCATGGGTTACCTGCTGCCGGTGGCGGAAGGCGGGCATGACGCCTTTGTCTTTGTCGGCATTGACCTTGACGGGAAATTTATCGGCAAGACCCCGGTAGCGATTGATCCGGAAAAGGTACGAGAGGAAGAGGAGCGCACCAGGGCGCTGCTGGCCGCGATCGGCGACGGCAAGGCCCTGCGCTATGCCGATCAGACCATTGTCGTCACCAACGGCCAGCAGCGGCTGGCCTATCTCCTGCCCGGGAAGTTCCCAGGCTTCAAGACTTTTATCAGCGTGATCCTGGCCCTGGACCAGGACTTCACCATCCGCGGTCTTGAGATCATGGAGCATGAAGAAGACCCGGGGCTGGGTGCCGAGATCGTCCAGAAGTATTTTAAAAATCAGTTTAAGGCCAAACCAATCGAGGCGGTCAGGAAGCTCGATGTCGTCAAAACTCCGCTGCCGGAAGAGTACCGCAAGGCGCTTGAGGCTGATACGCGTGAGCAAGTCGGGAAGGACGAGGTGGCAAAAATCGAGGAACAGTATAAGGACAAGGATATTTACGCCTTAACCGGCGCCACGATTTCCAGCCGATCGGTCACCAACGGTGTCAAGGCCATTGTCCAGAAATTCGCCTATCGCATCGGCATCCTTGACAAGGTGCTTGCCGAGCAGCAGATCGCCGTGCCGTTTTAATAGCGTTTGATCGTTTGAACGTTACACACCATGGAGTAATTTTCGATCATGGCAACTGACAAAACAAGTTTACAACTGGTGGTCAACGGGATCCTGAACGAGAACCCGATTTTTAGGCTCGTGCTTTCCATGTGCCCGGCGGTCGGGATCAGCACCACGGTGATGAACGGCTTCATGCTGGGGATTGCCGTGCTCTTTGTGCAGGTTTTTTCAAGCTGCACGATCTCGCTCTTCAAGAACAAGATCCATCCCCGCATCCGCATCCCCACCTATACGCTCACCATCGCCACCTGGGTAACGGTGATCGACATGGTGCTCGCCGCTTATCTGCCGGAGGCCTATGCGAAGATGGGCATCTTCATCAAGCTGATCGTCGCCTTTGCTATCATCACCATGCGCCTTGAGATGTTTGCCAGCAAGGAAACGGTCAACGCCTCCTTCTGGGACGGGCTCGGCATGGGCCTTGGCTTTATGCTCGGTATGATGGCCCTGGGTTTTGTCCGCGAACTGCTCGGCATGGGGACCCTGCTCGGCCATGACATTCTGGGCTTCAAGCCGCTGCTATTCTTTGTCCTGCCCCTTGCCGGCTTTTTCTGCGTGGGTCTGATGATGGCCTTTTTCAACTATATCGAACTGGTTTACAAACGGGGAAAGAGGGCCTGAGTCATGAATTTTTATACGATATGCCGCCGCCTTGTTCTTGTTGCCCTGCTGCTTGTGCTGCCGGTCGCCGCCCAGGCCGAGGGGCTGATCGCCAAGAAAAGCTTTGGCGCGGCCAACGAGATCATCGTCACATTTGCAGGCCCAATGGAGCCGGCAACCGTTACCAATCCGGCAAACTATCGGGTCTATGAGGAGCAGGACCCGGACATCCGGCTGGCGGTAGCCAGTGTTCGACTGGCCGACGACTTAAAAACCGCGACGTTAACCTTTCAGGAACCGCTCAACACACGGCTGCCCCATGTCGTCGCCCTGACCGCTCCGGACCGGTTCGGCGCGGCGTTGGCCACCTTCCGGGTGACAAAGCCCTATCTCGGATACCTCTTTTCCATCCTGATCAGCGCGCTTTTAATCAATAATTTCGTCTTTACCAAATATCTCGGCCTCTGCGTCTTCTTCGGAACCTCCAAACGCAAGGATACGGCCAAGGGCATGGGATTTACTTTTACCATCGTCATGGTGGTGAGCGCCATCATGAGCTGGTTTTTTTATCAGTTCATCCTCAAGCCCTTTCATCTTAATTTTTTACAAATTGTCATCTTCATCGGTCTGGTTTCGCTTACCGTGCAGGCCGTTGATACGGTGCTGCGCAAGGTCAACCCGGCCCTGTTCAACGCCTTTGGCGTCTACCTGGTGCTGGTGATCGCCAACTGCGTGATCATTGCCGTTCCTTTAATCCTCGCTGACAACGAGTACAACTTTTTCGAGTCCCTGATGTTGTCGTTCGGGGCGGGCAGCGGCTTTCTCCTTGCCCTGTACATGATGAGTTCCGTGCGGGAGCGGATGGAACTTGCTAATATCCCGCCGACCTTCAAGGGCGTGCCCATTGCCTTTATTGTTGCCGGACAGTTCGCTTTAGCATTTCTCGGATTTTCCGGGCTCAGTATATTTTAATCCATTAGGCGTTGATTTTTAACATTTTGTGGTCAAAAATTACATAAACCTTACGCTCTTGAGACATTCAGTTCTTAACTGATATTAATGGACTTATCCAGCCCTGCTGGGTTAGGAATGAATATGGATCCCGCATTAGTCAAACTTGCCTTGGGCGGCATTGCCCTGCTTGGCTGCATCGGCCTTTTCTTCGGGATCGGCCTGGCGCTCGCCGCCCATAAATTCGCCGTGGAAGTAAACCCTCTCGTTCACGAGGTGCTTGAATCGCTGGCCGGCGCCCAGTGCGGCGGCTGTGGCTATCCGGGTTGCGAGGGCTACGCCATCGCCGTGGTCAACAACCCCGAGGTGCCGCCCAACCTTTGCTATCCGGGCAAGGAAAAGGTCGCCGAACGGGTGGCCATGCTTACCGGCAAGAAGATGGCGGCAGTGGAAGATGTCATCGCCACGGTGCGCTGCTCCTGCAAAGAAGGCAAGGTCGGCCACAAGCACGAATATATCGGTTTTGCCTCCTGCACCGCGGCCAATCTCGGGTTCGGCGGACCATCGGCCTGCAACTATGCATGCATTGGCCTGGGTGAGTGCGCTGCGAGCTGCCCCTTTGACGCGATCGACATGGTGAACGACTTCCCGGTCGTGAATCCAGACAAGTGCGTGGGCTGCGGCACCTGCGTCAAGGTCTGCCCGAAGCGAATCATCGAGTTGATGACCGTGAAGGCCCGGGTCTACGTGCCTTGCAGCACCAAGGACCTGGGCAAGAATGTCCGCAAGGTGTGCGAGGTCGGCTGCATCTCGTGCCAGATGTGCGTGAAGAAGTGCCCGGCCGAGGCCGTTACCTTGCAGGACGGTTTGATCAGGGTGGACCACCAGAAATGTATTGCCTATGGCCCGGCCTGCCAGGAAATCTGTGTTGAAAAATGCCCGCGTCAGATTATGAGAAAATATGATGCACGAACGGTTGTCCCCAGGCAGGCCACAAGCCTGAAGATGGCCTCGTAACTCCCCGCAGTGAGGAAGACAATGAAAAAAGAGACAACACCTGCTTGTGACCAGAAACGCCGCTCGTTTTTAAAACTCTGCGGTCTGCTGGGCCTTGGCACGGCGGCCGCGGCCACGCTGCCGGTCGAGCATGCCGAAGCGGTCCTGTTCGGCAACCGGGAGTATAAAGTTTCCAAAACCCGGCTGGCCATGGGCTCTTTCCTGGCGATTACCGCGGTCCATTCCTCCCAGGATGAGGCGGAAAACGCCATCGGTCTGGCCTTTGAGGAGGTGGACCGACTCAGCCGCCTGCTCAGTCGGCACGACCATGCCACCCCGGTTTTCCATCTGAACAGCACCGGTCAGCTGCCGCAGGGCGAGAAGGAAGTCCTGGAGGTGATTGCCCGCTCCCTCTACTATTTCCGGCAGACCGGTGGCGCCTTTGATATCACGGTCAAGCCGCTGCTCGATCTTTATCAAGGGCGTTTCAGCGCCGGCCAGACGCCCTCTGATGCCGACATTAACGACCTCCTGCCGCGGATTGGCTCCAGCCATCTGCAGTTTTCCGCCAACCAGATTCTGTTCGGCCGGGAGGGCATGGGGATCACCCTGGATGGCATCGCTCCCGGCTATATCGTTGACCGGGTCTCCGAGCTGCTGTGCCGCAACGGGGTGGTCAACCATCTGATCAATGCGAGCGGCGATATCCGGGTCAGCGGTCTGGTCGCCAAGGGTAAGCCCTGGACCGTGGCCATTCAGGATCCGGCCAAGCACAGAGACTATCCCAAGGTGGTCACGATGCAGAGCGGCGCGATCAGCACATCGGGCGACTACGAGGTGTTCTACGATAGGGAGAAGATGTTCCACCATATCGTAGATGGCCGCACCGGCCATTCACCGGTGTGGGCAACCAGTGTCACCGCCATGGCCCCGACCGTGATGGACGCCGATGCCCTGTCAACCAGCCTGTTCGTCATGCCGCCGGCGGACGGCATCCGCCTGATCAACAGCCAGCCCGGCTGTGGCTGTTTTCTCATTGGCCGGGATGGCAAGACCATGCACTCCACCGGCTGGCCGGCGGTGGGCTGACGGTACTGCCGCGGCCTTCACTTCCTGGGCGCCACCTTCTTCACGACTTCCGCCCCGGCAAAGGAGTCTGTTTGCCGGGTGTTCCCCACTTCTTCCTCCGGTCGGGGCCCGGGCCAGCATGCGCCCCCGCAGGCCGACCTTGTCGGCCTGGCACTCACCTGCCGCCGCCACCTCGGCGAATCAAAAAAATGCGCCACTCATAATATCCAAACCTAGTACTTCCTGACAAATTCCCTTCCGCTCGCAGCAAGCCTTTCCGGTCGTTATTACCAGGTCGACCCTAGTACCGATACTATCATTTTTTGCTGTTGATCTTCTGTGTTTTTTCGGGTTAACAACAAGGCGGCCCTGGAATCCTTAATTCGGTTTTCGTCAAATCCGTCGGAAGGAAACCGGAATCAATCCGCCGCCACGAAGGCAGCGGACGGCCGCTGGGAATTGCTTACCGCGCCCAGCCAACCTCATTCGAAGCCCCTTCGTATTATGTCATCGATGACGGAAGCGGTTAACCCTCAAGAACTGGTCTGGCTTCTGGGCAGCCTGAGCGGGCTGTACCGTCTGCCGTTCAATGCCGCCCTCGTCACCCAGGCGTTCCCGCCGCCATGCACCCGTGCCGTTCTGCACGAGGCGGCGCGCTCCCTGGGGTTCAAAACCGCAAGCTGTCGCACCGAGCAGCTCGACTGGGCCAAGCTGCCGCTGCCGGCCGTTGCCCTTCTTCGGCCCGAACCTCAAACCAGCCAGGGTGATGCTCCCCTCCTGGCCGATACAGAAGAGGGCCGGTCAGCCAGCGCCCGCCCCGTCATCATCCTCAAGTCCGACGGTCGGACGCTCCTTTATTTTCGCGCCGGCTCGCAGACCCCGGAGACCATCAGCCGCGCAGAGGCAGCCAGCCGTTTCGAGCCGGAACTTATTCTGGTCGGCAGGGAATCGGCGCCGGGTGATGGGAGTGATGAGGAAATCCCCGGTTGCCAGACCGAGAAAAAAGCCTTCGGCTTTTCCTGGTTCATTCCCGAACTCATCAAGCACAAAAAAATCTGGCGCGACGTGTTGCTCGCCTCACTGTTCATCCAGTTGCTGGGGCTGACCACGCCGCTCTTCACCCAGGTGATCATCGACAAGGTCATCGTCCACCAGAGCCGCAATACCCTGATCGTCCTCGGCATCGCCCTCGTCATGTTCATGCTCTTCAACATGATCATGACCTGGCTCCGGCAATACCTGGTGCTCCACACCGGCAACCGCATCGACGCGGTACTCGGCGGCCAGGTTCTGCGGCATCTCCTGCTGCTGCCCCTGCCCTACTTCGAACACCGCCCCACCGGCACCCTGGTGGCCCGGCTGCAGGGCGTGGAGACCATCCGCCAGTTCGTCTCCGGCGCCGCCGTCACCCTCATCCTCGATCTGCCCTTCCTGCTCATCTTCCTGGCGGTGATGTTCATCTACTCCTGGCAGCTGTCGCTGATCGCCCTGGGGCTTCTGGGCCTGATCTCCCTGATCAGCTTCCTGGTCGTGCCCCTGTTTCGCGAACGGGTCAACCGCCAGTTCCTGCTCGGCGCCCGCAACCAGGCCTTTCTCACCGAATACCTCTCGGGCATGGCCACGGTAAAATCGCTGCAGATGGAGCCGGACATCGACCGCCGGTACGGCGATCTCCTTGCCCAATATCTCGCCGCCGGTTTTGCCACCCGCCAGATCGGCAACACCTACAACGTGGTCGCCAACGGCCTGGAGCAGGTGATGACCCTTGCCCTGCTCATCGTCGGCGCCCTGCTGGTCATGCGCAACGAAGGCTTCACCGTCGGCATGCTGGTCGCCTTCCAGATGTTCGCCGCCCGCATGAGTCAGCCCATGCTGCGCCTGGTCGGGCTCTGGCAGCAGTTCCAGCAGGCCAGTATCGCCGTGCAGCGGCTGGGCGACATCCTCGACATGCCGCAGGAGCCCCATACCCTCACCCCCAGCCGCGAAAACGCGGGCCACGGCAGGCTTGAGATGAAAGACCTCGCCTTCCGTTACTCGCAAAACCATCCCTGGCTCTACCGCAACCTCAGCATGGGCCTCAAGCCCGGCCATCTCACCGTGCTCATGGGTCCCTCGGGCTGCGGCAAGTCCACCCTGGCCAAGCTGATGCTCGGCTTCTACCTGCCCCAGGAGGGGCAAATCACCCTGGACGGCCACGACATCCGCTACCTGGCCGCCAACGAGCTGCGTGCCTTCTTCGGCGTCGTGCCCCAGGAGACCGAACTCTTCTCCGGCACCATCTACGACAACCTGGTCATGGCCCATCCGCACGCCAGTTTTCACGACGTGATCGCCGCCTGCAAGGCCGCCGAGATCCACGAGGTGATCGAAGCCCTGCCGAACGGCTACCAGACCGAGATCGGCGAACGGGGCACCGGCCTTTCCGGCGGCCAGCGGCAGCGAATCGCCATTGCCCGGGCGCTACTCAAGCGGCCGAAAATCCTCATCTTCGACGAGGCGGTCTCGAATCTCGACCAGCAGACCGCCGAACATTTCGCCCGCACCATCAACACGCTGAAGGGCAGGGTGACCATGCTCTTCATCACCCACCAGATCCCGAAAGGACTGCAGGTGGACGAGGTACTTTCTTTAGGCCCACACCGCCATGCGACCCACGTTGGGATGGTGGATGTGACTGTAGAACAGAGAGGCGGCAAAGGGGAAGGCGCAAAAGGATGAGCAAGACCAGTGTCGTAAAAATTCTAACTCCCTTATAAAGACGGGACAACCAAATCACACAGGAGGGCACTTGATGGCTGCGGATCAACCGACCAAATACGCAAGTTATGACGAGGTTATTTTTTACAGAAAGGCCTGGATTTGGGGACTTCTGCTGGTTTTGTTGACCCCGGTTGCTGTTTTGATCGGGCTTACTGGTGATGTTTATCGGGTGCAGGATGGACGACTAACTACCGCCCCAAGATCGTTAATATTAACTGCTTCAATTGGTTTTGGATTGCTGATTTTGCTTAAAACTCAACTTTCTGACTTGCGAAAAACTTAACATAAAGCATTGTAATTGTGTATTTTTAACGTGAAAAGCCCTTCGTTCCTTGGTATATTG